>CAZYQM010000209.1:0-1613 GCA_964649965.1 uncultured Gemmatimonas sp. | reverse complement strand
GGTCGGCGACTCTCGCTATTACATCTACCGCGGCGGCATCCTCACCCAGGTCTCGCGCGACCAGACCGTGGCGCAGGATCTCGTGGATCAAGGCGTGCTCACGCCGGACGCCGCCGCCAAGACCAAGCTCGCGCACGTGCTCTCGTCATCCATCGGCGGCGACGAGGCGGCACCGGTGGTGACGCGACTCAACTCCGACTGGGGCATCGCGCACCTGATGTGCACGGACGGCCTGACCAAGCACGTGAGCGACGCACGCATCGCCGAGGTGCTCGGTGCGATGACCTCCGCGAAGCAGGCGGCGGAGCAACTGCTGCAGGACGCGCTGGACGGCGGCGGCAGCGACAACATCACGATCATCGTCGGGCGCACGGCGCCGAAGGCAGGCCGCGCGTGAAGCCACGCCGGACCTTGGCGGAGCGGCTCCGGCGCCCGCTCCGCACCGTCACGCTGGCGTACGCGGCCTTCGCGGGCCTGTGGATCTACGCCTCCGACGCGGTGCTCGGCCGACTCGTGCGCGATCCGGCGCTGCTGGTCGAGCTGAGCGTGTACAAGGGCCTGGCCTTCGTCGCGGTGACGGCGTTGCTGCTGTGGCTGCTGATGCGCCGGCTGATCGGTACCGTGGTCGCACGCGAGGCAGCCGAGCGGCAGCGGCACGATACGCTCGTCGCGGGCCAGCAGCGCATTCTCGAGCGTGTGGCCCACGGCGCGATGCTGCGCGGGTCGCTCGACGAGATCGTGCGCTTCATCGAATCGCAGGCGCCGTCGATGCAATGCTCGATCCTGCTGCTCGACGCCGAGGGCAAGCACATCCGCCACGGCGCGGGGCCCAGCCTGCCGCCCGAGGATATGGAGGCCATCGACGGCTCGCCGATCGGGCCGATGGCGGGTTCCTGCGGCACGGCGGCGTACACGCGCGAGCCGGTGTACGTGGACGACATCGAGACGGATCCGCGCTGGGCGGCCTACAAGCACCTCGCCTTGCCGCACGGCCTCCGCGCCTGCTGGTCCACGCCGATCTTCGACGCCGAGGGTCGGGTGCTCGGCACGTTCGCGATGTATTATCGTCGGCCGGGCCTGCCGTTGATCGAGCATCGGCAGTTGATCGACATCGCGACGCAGCTGGCGTCCATCGCCATCAGCCGGTCGCGCACGGAGCAGGCCCTCAACGAGGCGGAGGCGCGCTTCGTGGCGTTTATGGATGCCGCGCCGGCCATCGCGTGGGTGACGGACGAGAAGGGCCGTCACCTGTGGATGAACCGTGCGTGGAGCGGGGCGTTCGGCCGCGACCGGGCGCAGTTCTACGGACATCGCGCGGACGAGCTCGTGCCGCCGGAGGTCGCCGCGCGCATCCGCGCCTCGGACGCCGAGGTGCTCGCCACCGACGCGCCGATGTCCATCCCGGAAGACCGCACCGAGTACAACGGCGAGGCGCGGTGGTGGAGCACCGTGAAGTTCCCGTTCCGCAATGCGATGGGCGAGCGCTGCATCGGGGGCGTCGCGATTGACATCACGCCACGCAAGCGGATGGAGCAGGAGTTGGCGGCCTTGCGCGCCCGGCTGGAAGTCGTCGTCGAGAACCTGCAGGAAGGGCTGATCATCACCGATCCGGA
>CAZYQM010000208.1:3518-3990 GCA_964649965.1 uncultured Gemmatimonas sp. | reverse complement strand
CGCCACGTAGAACGCCGTGACCCAGGTGCGGCCGATGCGGCGCACCGTGCCTTCGCCGAGGCCCGTGGCGGTCAGCGCCTGGGTGTTGCGCGCGACGACGCTCTGGCGGCCGTCCGGAGGCGTATCGGTCACGAGGCGCTCCCTGCCGACGGCCCGCGGAGGGCACGCGACACGGCGTTGCGGACGATGACGTCCTTGTCGTTGGCGGACTTCTGCAGGCTCGACCGCGCCGCGTCCGAGTTAATGCGCCCGAGCGCGACGGCGGCGCAGGCGCGCAGTTCCGGATCCTCCTTCTTGGCGAAGAGGCCGGTCCGCGCCGTGAGGATCGGATCCAGCACCGGGATGCCGACGTCACCGCAGATCGTACCGAAGTACTCGAACAGCGCGATGCGCTCGGTGCGGTCCATTTCCTTGGTCCCGCCGCCGGTGATGATCGCCTGCACCTTCTGCAGCGCCGGGCGATGCGTGCGGG
>CAZYQM010000208.1:246-3508 GCA_964649965.1 uncultured Gemmatimonas sp. | reverse complement strand
GATGGCACGGTCGGCATCGGTGAGCGCGGCCTCGAGCGCGCTGAGCGCGCCCGGCGTGCCGATGTCCATCAACGCCGTGACGCAGGCGGCGCGCACCGGGCGCTCGGCGCCGCTGGCCAGGACCTCGCCGAGCGAGGGCACCGCCGAGGCGGTGCGCATCGCCCCGGCGCGCCGGATGGCCTCGCGGGCCACCGACGTCTTCGCATCCTTCACGAGGCGGACGAGCTCGCTCGTGTTGGACTGCGCGAGCCGTTCGGCGCTGGCCTCGAGCAGCGGCTTGAGCTCGGTGTTCTGGCTGCGATCGATGTAATCGAGCAGCGTGCCGAGGGCCGTGGGCTTGAGCTGCGCGAAGAGCTGCGTGAGGTCTTCCTTGGCCGGCAGGCGCGTGGATTCCTCCAGCGCCTGGATCATCTGGCTCAGCGCATCCGGATGCGACAGGCGGTCGGCGAGCTTGCCCAGGCGCTCCTTCTCCTGCGCGCGCACCTCGCGGGCGCGCTGCAGCGTGCCCTCGATCTCCTTCAGCAGGTATGCGACGTTGCTGAACTGGCCGGCGGCGAGCATATGGATCACCAGCGCCTCGAGGTCGCCGACGACCTCCTCGCGCACGAGCGGATCCACCTGCAGTTCGAAGATGTCGAGCAAGGCCTGCAGCACGAGCTTGCGCAGGTCGAGCTGGTACTCGCGGTCCGTCTCCTGCCGCAGGTACTCGATCTCGTTCGGGTCGAGGAAATAGAGCGTGGCATCGAAGTCGTCCATCGAGACGATGCCCGCGGGACGCGGCGGCTTCGCTCCGTCTCCGGCCTTGCCGTCCTCGGTGGCCTCCTCCTGCCCTTCGTCAATCTCCTGCTTTGCCTCCTCGATGGCCTGCGTCGGCGGCTCGAAGGCCCCCCCGGCCGGCGCGGGCCAGCGCCCGGTGCTGGCGTCGGGGTCCAGCGGCGCCGCCGGATCGTTGATCTCGACGTAGCGGTACTTCAGGCACTGGAAGTCCTGCTCCCAGAGGATGGTCAGCAGGTCGTCTTCGTGCGGCTGGGCGTGCCGCACCCGCGGGATGATGGCGAGGAAGCGCTCCATCTCCTCGTCCTCGAAGCCCGGGAACCACACGAGCTCACGCAATCCGTCCTTGAACAGCAGCCAGGGGAGTGAGTCGCCGCCCTTTTCGGGGTGCGAGTTCACGACGACGCCGTACCACTTGAGCTCCGTGTCCGTCACCTGCAGCACAAGGCTGCCCATCTGGTCCCAGAGCGGGGCGATGGCCGCCTTTGCCGCCGCCATCGCCTTCTGGTGCGCCGCATTGTTCGGCAAGTACAGCTGGTACGCCTTGATCGCCTTGTCGAAGACGCGCAGCACGTCTTCGACCACCGCCGGGGGACAGGGCGGCGCTTCGACCGTCTCGGGCGTGCCGGCAATCTCCGTCACGCGTGCCGATCCCCGCCCGCGAGGATCTCGGCCACCTGCGCGACGTCCTTGTCGCCGCGACCGCTCACGCAGAGCAGCAGGCAGTCATCCGCCTTGAAGCGACCGGCCTGCTCGGAGATCCACGCGACGGCGTGCGAGGTCTCGAGCGCCGGAATGATCCCTTCGAGACGGCTCAGCAACTCGAAGCCGCCAAGCGCCGCGCCGTCCGTCACCGCCACATACTCGGCGCGCCCGCTGTCGCGCAGGTACGAGTGCTCGGGTCCGACCCCGGGATAGTCGAGGCCCGCGGAGATCGAGTGCGCCGGATGCACCTGACCGTCGTCGTCCTGCAGCAGGTAGCTGAGCGTGCCGTGCAGCACGCCCGGGACGCCGTGCGAGAGCGACGCCGAGTGGCGACCGGTATCCAATCCCTCGCCCGCCGCCTCCACGCCGATCAGCCGCACGCCCGTGTCGGGCACGAACGCGTGGAAGATGCCCATCGCGTTGGATCCGCCGCCAACGCAGGCGACGACGTGACTGGGCAGGCGCCCCGCCCGCTCGAGCATCTGCGCGCGGGCTTCCTGCCCGATGATCGCCTGGAAGTCGCGCACCATCCGCGGATACGGCGCCGGTCCCACGACCGAGCCGATGATGTAGTGCGAATCGCCGCAGGTCGCAACCCAGTCGCGGATCGCCTCGCTGGTCGCGTCCTTGAGCGTGCGCGTGCCGGCCGTCACGGGCACCACCGTCGCGCCCATCAGGCGCATCCGGAAGACGTTCAGCTGCTGGCGCCGCATATCTTCCTCGCCCATATACACGACGCACTCGAGGCCGAGGCGCGCGCAGACGGTCGCCGTGGCCACGCCGTGTTGCCCCGCCCCCGTCTCGGCGATGATCCGGCGCTTGCCCATCCGCTTGGCGAGCAGGGCCTGCGCTAGCGCGTTGTTGATCTTGTGCGCGCCGGTGTGGTTGAGGTCCTCGCGCTTCAGCCAGACCGGAACGCCGACGCGTGCGCTGAAGTTCGGCGCCTCGGTCAGTGCCGACGGACGTCCGACGAAGGTCGAGAGCAGATGCGCGAGTTCGCGCGTGAAGGTGGGGTCGGCCAGCGCTTCCGCGAGCGCGGCCTCCAGCTGGTCCAGGGCCGGAATCAGCGTCTCCGGCACGTACCGGCCACCGAATGCTCCGAACCGATCCGTCGCGACCTGCGTCATCTCACCTCGTGCGTGCGCACCGCGTCGGCGAAGGCACGCATCCGTTCGGGGTCCTTGATGCCCGGCGCGGATTCCACGCCGGACGACACATCTACTATATCCACCGCGACGACATCCAGCGCGGCCGCCACGTTCTCCGGCCGCAGACCGCCCGCCAGCACCACACGCCCCCGCTGCCGTAGCCGTTGCACGGCGGGGGCCACCGCGGCCCAGTCGAGCGCGACGCCCGTGCCCCCGAGCTTGCCGGGCACCGCCGCGTCCAGCACCACCGCGTCAATCCCATCGTCGAACCACTGTGCCGCCGCATCCACGACTGCCGGATCGGTCACGTGCGCCACCGCCCACACGCGCCCGTCGTAAGCCGTTCGCAATCCTATTCGCTGCGCAGGGGAAGCGCCATAGGACAACTGCACCACGTCGAGCTCCACAACGCCGGCGATCCGCAGGATCTCGGCGACGGTCTGCGCCCCAAACACCCCGACGCGACGCGTCGGCGTCCCCGCCGCGACCGCCAGCACCTTGCGCGCCAGCTCCGGCGAACGCTCCCGCGGACCGCCCGCGAAGATCGCACCGATGTAACCGGCGCCCAAGGCCACCGCCTGCCCTGCATCCTCGGCGCGCGTCAGCCCGCAGAACTTGATCTCAGCCACGCCCGA
>CAZYQM010000208.1:0-236 GCA_964649965.1 uncultured Gemmatimonas sp. | reverse complement strand
CCCCCGATCCTCGGCGCCGCCGCCAGCGCCTGCACCGTCGCCGAGGCATCCGCCGCGACCGAGAGCGACGAGCCGACGAGGACCGCATCGGCCCCCAGTTCCGCCGCTCGCTGCACACCCGCCACGTCCGAAATCCCGCTCTCATACACCGCAACGCGGCCGCTGGGCACCTGCGGAATCATCCGCGCCCCGACCTCCGGCTCGATGACCAACGTCTCCAAGTCACGGTTGTTCAC
>CAZYQM010000207.1:0-4000 GCA_964649965.1 uncultured Gemmatimonas sp. | reverse complement strand
GAAGGCGTACTCAAGCCCTGCGTGAGCGGGGCGGCGCGGCACACGTATCGCGTGAACACGTCGAACGCGGCGGCCATCCAGGAGCGGATCGCTGCGGTGATGGCGCAGGAGGCGTTCATCTACCAGCCCTTCGTGCGCGACATCCAGGTCGGCGGCGAGCGCTCGGTGATGGTGTTCGGCGGCGTCGCGACGCACGCGGTGCGGAAGGTGCCCAAGGCCGGCGACTTCCGCGTGCAGGACGATCACGGCGGCACGTGGACGCCGTACGAGCCGACGGCGGAGGAGATCGCGTTCGCCGAGCGGGCCGTCGCCGCGGTGGAGCCGCGGCCGCAGTACGCGCGCGTGGACATCGTGCGTGGCAACGACGGCGCGCTGCAACTGATGGAGCTGGAGCTGATCGAACCCGAGCTGTGGCTGCGCTCCAAGCCGGAGGCCGCGGCGCGATTCGCCGCGGCCATCGCGGCCGAGCTTACTTCAGCTCGCTGACCGAGCTGATGGTCTTGCCGGCGATCCCGTACTCGATCGCCGTGGTGGCATCGAGCCAGAAGTTGCGGTTCGTGTCGTCCTCGATGCGCTCGATCGGCTGACCCGTCGCGGCGGCGAAGATCTTGTTGAGGCGCTCGCGCATCTTGATGATCTCGCGGGCCTCGATGGCGATGTCGGCCGCGGTGCCGCCCGTGCCGCCCGCCGGCTGGTGCAGCAGGAAGCGCGTGTTCGGCAGGCAGAAGCGACGCTCGCGCGGCACCGACACGTAGATCAGCGCACCCGCGCTGGCCACCCAACCCGTGCCGACGATGCGCACCGGCGCGTCCACGAACTTGATCATATCGTGGATCGTGTCGCCGGCCTCGACGTGACCGCCCTGCGAGTTGAGATAGACCGTGATCGGGTCCTTCGACTCGGCGCTCATCGCCAGCAGCTGCGCCGTGACGCGCTCGGCGAGTTCCTGGTCAATGCCGCCGCTGATGATGATCACGCGCGCCTTGAACAGGCGCTCGGCGTAGGGGTCGTGCGGAGTCTGGGTCGGGTTGCTGCTCATTGGGTCTCCACGGCCTAGGGCGGCCGAACAGGTCGGATCGGCGCCGGGCGCCGCTGGATGGAATGTAGCGGAGGGTGCATCTTGGAGGCGACCAGTCCTCAAGGTGACCGCAATGCGTGGACGGATACTTGTACTGGCAGGAGTTCTGGCGATCGGCTGCCGTAGCCAAGGGCCTGCACCGAGCCCGACGCCCGAGGTGACGCGCGTCCCATTCGTGGCCGTGCGCGCCGGCGGCCCCGTGGCCGTCCGATGGCAGGTGCCGCGGCGCGAGGGGCAACTCACGGACTCGCAGCTCGTCGCGCTGGCACCGCGCATCGCGGCGCTCCGCGCCGAACCGGAGGCCCTGACGCTGGATGCCACGGGTGCGCTGCCCCTGTCGCAGGTGCTGCGCGTCTTCGCCGTGGACGAGACCGGCGCGGTCCTCGGCGAGATCCGCAACTATGGATTCACGCTTCGTGACGGGCTGTACATCGATTCGACGGGCGCGGTGCGCGGCAATCGCGTCGGGACGGCGCGATTCATCGCGACGATCTCCGAGCGCGTCGCCGGCGACTTCCGCTCGCGCGGACCGGCCGAGGTGCGGATCGCGGTCAGCGACTCCACGGGTCTCTGGTCGCGGCCGCCGGTGATTCCGCGGGGCACGGCGGTGGTCTCGGGCATCGTCCGCGACTCGACCGGCACGCCGCGCGCGGGTGCGATCGTCCAGCTGATGCGTCGCATTGACGGTCGGATGATACAGGTCGCCAATGGTACCTCGGACGGCGAAGGCCGTTATCGCCTCGAGGGCCTGCCCGCGGGCGAGTCTACGCTCATCCTCGCGATTCGTGATCACGAGGCGTCGTTCATCACCCTCCAGCTGCGCGACGGCGCCCAACTGCAGCGCGATGCGCGCCTGCTCCCCCTCCGACGAGGCCAGCGACCGTGACCAAGCGACTCCAGACCTACGAAGGCAACGGCGTCGAAGTCACCTTCGACCCCAACGTCTGCATCCATTCCGGCATCTGCGTGCGCGGCCTGCCCGGCGTGTTCGACGTGAAGCGCAAGCGTTGGGTGGACGTCTCGCAGGCCGACGCCGACGCGATCGTCGCGCAGGTGGCGAAGTGTCCGTCGGGGGCGCTGCAGGCGCGCAAGCTCTAGAAGGCGCCGGTCACGGCTCTCATTGTCGAGGCGCCCGCGATATTGTTCAGGATGCGATTCTCCATCCTGCTCCTGCTCGTCCCCGCCCTCCTCACCGCCCAGCCGGGCGGCCAGCAGGGCGGCGTGACCATCCGTCCCGGCGAGGAATGCCCGCCGGGGATGACCGAGATCCGACCCGGCAACTGCCGCGCCCCGACGATGCCGGCGCCGAGCATCCTCGACTATCGGCCGCGCAACACGGTGGTCAGCGACGACCAGCCCGTTCCGCGCGCGAAGTTCCCCGCCGTGGACTTCCACGGGCATCCGGCGCGCATCACGTCCGCCGAGCAGCTCGACGCGCTGCAGCGCGAGTTCGACGCGATGGGCCTCGGAGTGATGCTCGCCGCCAACAACGTCAGCGGCGACGCCCTCAAGGCGCAGGTCGCGGTGGTGCAGGCGCATCCGGGGATGCGCGACCGCATCCGCTTCCTCACGGGCGTCAGCTTCAGCAACGTGGGCCCGGGCTGGGCCGAACGTGCGGTGGCGCAGCTCGAGGCGGACGTCGCGGCCGGCGCCGTAGGAATCGGCGAGATCGGCAAGGGCCTCGGCCTCTCGGCGCGCAAGGCGGATGGCACGCGCCTCGCGATCGACGACCCTGCGCTGGACCCGATCTGGCAGGCGGCGGCGCGGCTGAAGATCCCCGTCTTCATCCACACCGCGGACCCCGCCGAGTTCTGGCAGCCGCTCGACTACAAGAACGAGCGGTGGCTCGAGCTCGCGCTCTTCCCCAACCGCCGCTACGGCGACGAGTTCCCGAGCTTCGAGCAGTTGGCGCAGGAGCGCGACCGGATGATCAGGCGCAACCCGAACACGACCTTCGTGGTGGCGCATATGGCCTGGTACGCGAACGACCTGCCGCGGCTCTCGCGGATGATGGACGAGATGCCGAATATGCTTGTCGAGGTGGGCGCGGTGCTCTATGACATCGGCCGCCAGCCGCGCGCGATGCACGACTTCTTCGTGAAATACCAGGACCGCATCCTCTTCGGCAAGGACTCGTACCAGCCGGTCGAGTATCCGTACTACTGGCGCGTGTTCGAGACGCGCGACGATTACTTCGAGTACTACCGCGACTACCACGCCTTCTGGATGCTGTACGGCATCGACCTGCCGGATGCGGTGCTGCGAAAGGTGTACTTCGAGAACGCGCTGCGGATCACGCCGAACGTGCCGCGCACGGCGGGGATGCGCTGAGCGCGATGCCGGGAGGTCACGGGCACCCGGCGCGCGCGGTCACGCTCGCCGAGTGCCGTGCGCTGCTGGTGCGCACGCCGCGCGTGCTCGACGCCTGGCTGCGCGGATTGGCCGATGCCTGGCTGCACGTCACCGAAGGGGCTTCCACGTGGAGCCCCTTTGACGTGCTCGGACACCTGATCCACGGCGAGGAGACCGACTGGATCCCGCGCGCGCGCATCATCCTCGGCGACGCGACGGACAAGACCTTCCCGCCCTTCGAACGCACGGCGATGTTCGACGCGAGCCGAGGCAAGTCGGCGGATGCCCTGCTCGACCGCTTCGCGACGCTGCGCGCCGAGAGTCTCCGAGAGCTCGACGGCTGGGCACTCGAGGAAGCTGATCTCGAGCGCCGCGGCCGGCACCCGGCCTTCGGCGAAGTCACGCTGCGCCAGCTGCTCGCGACCTGGACGGCGCACGACCTCGGCCACCTCGCGCAGGTCGCGCGGGTGATGGCCAAGCGCTACCGCGACGACGTCGGCCCCTGGCGCGAGTACCTATCCGTGATGGAGTGGAAAGCCTGAATGACCCCGTTCCGCGCACGCGT
This sequence comes from uncultured Gemmatimonas sp., assembly GCA_964649965.1. GTDB lineage: Bacteria > Gemmatimonadota > Gemmatimonadetes > Gemmatimonadales > Gemmatimonadaceae > Pseudogemmatithrix. Next base: position 5 of record CAZYQM010000207.1, on the reverse strand, counting down.
CCTCC
>CAZYQM010000206.1:0-4014 GCA_964649965.1 uncultured Gemmatimonas sp. | reverse complement strand
GCGCAGATCGACCGCCAGGACCTGCAGCGCGTGGCGAGCATCACGGCGTCGACGGAAGGCGACCTCTCCATCTCCGAGGCCTCGGCGCAGATCCGCGCGGCGATCGCCGGGATGGACCTGCCGGCCGGCTACACCGTGCGGCTCGGCGGCGAGACAGAGCAGCTCGAGGAGACGGCGGGCTACATGATCGAGGCCATCGTGCTGGCGATCGTGCTGATCTTCCTGATCCTCGCGTCGCAGTTCGAGTCGCTGACGCAGCCCTTCGCGATTATGCTCTCGCTGCCGCTGTCGCTGGTCGGCGTGCTGCTGGCACTGCTGCTGACGAACGACACGCTGAATATGATGTCGATGATCGGCGTGATCTTGCTCTTCGGCCTCGTGGTGAAGAATGCGATCCTGCTGGTGGACAACGCCAACGAGCGCCGGGCCGCGGGGCTGGATCGTGCGGCGGCGGTGATCGAGGCGGGTGTCATCCGCTTGCGGCCGATTATGATGACGACGCTCGCGATGATCGCCGGTATGCTGCCAATCGCGATGGCGATGGGCGAGGGCGGTGGCTTCCGCGCCCCGATGGCGCGTGCGGTGATCGGCGGCCTGATCACGTCGACGATCCTCACGCTCGTGGTGGTGCCGGTGGCCTACCTGTACCTCGACGAGTTCGGGAGCTGGATGTCCCGTAAGTTGATGCGCCGGAATGCCTGAGTCCGTCCGTCCCGACGCCCGCACGCGGCTGTTGCACGCCGCGGCGCAATGCTACGCCGAGACGGGCGCGCGCGGGGCGACGACGCGTGCGATCGCCGCGATGGCGGGCGTGCACGAAGGGACGATTTTCAGGTTGTTCGGCGGGAAGGCGCAGTTGCTGCGCGAAGCGAAGGCGGCGCTGGTGGAACGACTGGCGCCGCCGCCGTTGCCGCTGGTCCCCACCGCGCCGCTGGAGGAACTCTCGCAGTGGGGGCAGGCGTGGGTCCGGCGGGTGTCGGCGCAACGTGACCTCCTCCGGCAGGACTTCGCCGAAGCGGCGCCCGGCGCCGAGACGCATTCGGCCGGCCGGCTCTTCGTCCAACTGGGCGAACAGCTGTCGCGCTACCTGCGTGCCCTCGACGCGACGCGGGTCACCAGCGCGCGGCTCGACGCGGCGATCGCGATGTTCGTCGCCGCGCTGGCGACGGAGGCGATGGTCGGCGGCCCGATGCGGGGCGGCGACTGGCTACCGGACGAGCTGCGCGTGCGGGAGTACGCCGCGGCGATGCTCGCTGCGCTCGGAGTCGGAACTCCCGTACGCGCGGGCTGATTGAATAGGGGCAGGGGGTATGGTAGCTTCCTGCATCGCCTCGACTAGGAGCGCAGGAAATGGCGTCGAATAGCACTCGGAGCGTCGCGGTGCATCCCGTGACGTGCAGCTGCGGGGTCCACGCAAACGACGGCCGCAAGGCCGTCGCCGTGGACCCCGGCATCAAGGACAGCAACCTCAAGCGGCTGCGCCGCGTCGAGGGCCAGGTCCGCGGCCTGCAGAAGATGATCGAGGAAGACCGCTACTGCGCCGACATCCTGACGCAGATCTCCTCGGTGCAGGAAGCGCTGCGCGCGGTGGGCCGCGAGCTGATGCGCAACCATCTCAAGCACTGCGCGTCGGCGGCGATCAAGAGCTCCGATGCGGAAGCCGAGGCGATGTACGACGAGCTGGTGGATATGATCTACAAGAGCAGCCGCTGACGATGGAACTCGGACTCTATACCTTCGTCGAGCACACGCCCGACCGGCACGGCACGCTGATCCCGCGCGAACAGCGGATCGCGAACCTGATCGAGGAGGCGGTGCTGGCCGACCAGGTCGGCCTCGATACCTTCGGCATCGGCGAGCACCATCGCGAAGACTATCTCGCGAGCGCGCCGACGATGCTGCTCGCGGCGATTGCGGCGCGCACGTCGCGCATCAAGCTCTCGACGGCCGTGACCGTGCTGAGCTCCGAGGACCCGGTGCGCGTGTTCCAGCAGTTCGCGACGCTGGACCTGATCTCGCAGGGCCGCGCGGAGATCATCGCGGGGCGGGGGAGCTTCATCGAGAGCTTTCCGCTCTTTGGCTACGATCTCAACGACTACGACGCGCTCTTCTCCGAGAAGCTCGACCTGCTGCTCGAGCTGGTGCGCAACGAGCGCGTGACCTGGCAGGGGCGCCATCGCGCAGCCTTGCGCGATCAGGTCGTGTATCCGCGGCCGCTGCAGGAACAGCTGCCGGTGTGGATCGCGGTCGGCGGGACGCCGCAGTCGGTGATCCGGGCGGCGATGCACGGCGTGCCGATGGCGCTGGCCATCATCGGGGGCTCGCCGGAGCGCTTCGTGCCGTACGCGGAACTCTACCGCGACACCTGGCAGAAGGCGGGCCACGATCCGGCGAAGCTCCAGCTCAGCATCAACTCGCACGGGTTCCTCGCCGACACGACGGCGCAGGCCGCGGAGATCGCCTGGCATCCGTATATGCTGCAGATGGGCAAGATCGGCCGCGAGCGCGGCTGGCCGCCGCCGACCAAGCATCAGTTCGACGCCGAGCGCTCGCCGAAGGGCGCGGTGCTCATCGGCGATCCGCAGGCGGTGATCGACAAGATTCTCTGGGAGCACGAACTGTTCGGGATGACGCGCTTCACGCTGCAGATGAGCGTCGGCTCGCTGCCGCACAAGGACCTTCTGCGCGCCATCGAGCTCTACGGCACGGTGGTCGCACCTGCGGTTCGGAAGGCCATCGGGAGCGGCGTCGTCACGGCCGTGTGATATTTCCGCGGTGCGAAGCGCGCTCCGCCCCCTGACCCTGACCGTCGCCTGCGTGGGTGCCGTCCTTGCGTCGGCACCCACCTTGCCTGCGCAGTCGATCGAGGCGGTGTCCATCACGGCCGGCGATGCGGCGCCGGTGACCAAGGCCGCGCTGACCGGCGGAATGATCATCGCCGGCGCGGCCGGTGCGCAGCTGATCCACACGCCGAAAGCCTGGGCGCAGGACTGGCGGGGCTTCAGCTACCGCGTCGCCGACCAGACGGGATTCTACGTGGTGCAAACGACGTCCTTCCGCTCGCTCGCCGCGCTGCTCGACTATCGGCAAAACGACGTGCTCTGCGCGCGCGACCGCCTCGCGCGCTGTGCGTTCACGGCGACGTTCACGGCCTTCGACCGCGAGGGCCGTCGCCGCGTCAACGTGCCGCTCGTCGGCAGCATCCTCGTCGGGACCGGTGCTTCGCTGCTGTGGCGGCCCGAACGCCACGACAACGGCGAGTCCTGGGCCTTCCTGGGCACGCGACTTGGCATCGCGTTCGGCGGCTATGTCGTCGAGCGCGTCGTCGTGGACTGGTGGGCGCAGCGCAAGGAGTGAGCGTCGGCCGCGTGCGTGATGCGGATGGCGCGGCACGGCACGTGGACGGAACCCAGGCGGCCGTCACGTGGTTTGCTCCATATGAACAAACCGCTGCTGCAAGTCATCGTCGCATCCGTACGTCCCTCGCGCGTCGGCGCAAAGGTCGCTGACTGGTTCCTCCCGATCGCCGAGGCGCAGGGCGCCTTCGCCATCGAGCGTGTGGACCTGAAGGAAATCAACCTCCCGCTGATGGACGAGCCGAAGCATCCGCGGCTCGCCGAGTACGAGCACGAGCACACCAAGCGCTGGAGCGCGACGGTCGCGCGCGCCGATGCCTACGTGTTCGTGACGCCGGAGTATGACTTCGGTCCGCCGGCGTCGCTGATCAACGCGCTGCAGTACCTCGTGAAGGAATGGGCCTACAAGCCGGTCGGCCTGGTCAGCTACGGCGGCGTCTCGGCCGGCCTGCGCTCGGCGAACGCGCTGCGCATCATCTGCACGGCGAACAATATGATGCCGCTGCCGGGCGCGGTCTCGATCCCGCTCGTCGGCCAGCTCGTCAACAAGGAGACGGGTCTCTTCGAGCCCGGTGACGTCCAGGTGAAGGCGTCGAACGGGATGCTGGCCGAGCTGGCGCGCTGGGAGAAGGCGCTGCGCACGCTGCGCAGTGCGTGA
>CAZYQM010000205.1:3096-4017 GCA_964649965.1 uncultured Gemmatimonas sp. | reverse complement strand
TCTCACGCAACGCCGCGAGAATCGCGGCCTTCTCGATCTCCGCCATCGTCATCCTCGGCGTGATCGTGACCGTCGCCTCCGGCATCGTTCCGGGCGGCTCGACGCCGCCCGCCAGCGCGCCCATCGGCGGCGCACCGGGAGCCGCGCCGCTGCCGATTCCCACGCCCGTCCCGGTCAGGCCACCGGCCATCGCCGCCCACTGGTCGCGCTCTGCCCGCACCTCGTCCACGCGGCGGCGCAGCTCCTCGAGCTGCAGCTTCACCTCGACCAGGCTGCGGACGATGAACTCGAGTTCCCGGCCCTCGGCCCGGCTCCCCTCGCGGAGCACCGCGCCGACCGGCACGGGCAGCAACCGCTCGGCCCCACCCTCGCGGATCGCCGCAGGGATGTCGGCGACGCCAATCTCCCGGCCCGTCGCCAGCACGACCATCGACTCGATCAGGTTCCGCAACTCGCGGACGTTGCCTGGCCAGCCGTAATTGACCAGCGCCTGCATCGCCTCGGCGGAGATGCCGTGGAACTCGCGGCCGTGCGATTGCGAGAACTCCTGCACGAAGCGCCGCACGAGCAGCGGGATGTCTTCCCGACGCTCCCGCAGCGGCGGCAGGTAGATGCGCAGCACGTTCAGGCGATAGAACAAGTCGGAACGGAATCCGCCCATCGCCACCGACTCGCGCAGCGGGCGGTTCGTCGCCGCGACCACGCGCACATCCACCGGGATCATCTGCGTGCCACCGACGCGCGTGACTTCGCGCTCCTCGAGCACGCGCAGCAGCTTGACCTGCGTGCTCGACGGGATCTCACCGATCTCGTCGAGGAACAGCGTCCCGCCGTCGGCCAGCTCGAAGCGGCCGATGCGCCGCTCCGCCGCGCCGGTGAAGGCGCCCTTCTCGTGGCCGAACAACTCGCTCTCGAGCAACG
>CAZYQM010000205.1:0-3086 GCA_964649965.1 uncultured Gemmatimonas sp. | reverse complement strand
CTCGGGCAGCGCGCCCACGTTCACCGCGATGAATGGCTTGCTGCGCCGCGGCGACATCCTATGGATGGCGCGCGCGACCAGCTCCTTGCCCGTGCCGCTCTCGCCTTCGATGAGCACCGTGCTCGACACCGGTGCCATCTGCCGGATGGCCTCGAGCACCTGACGCACGGCCTCGCTCTCGCCCCACAGACCGGTCTCGCGCGTGATCCGCGCGCGCTCGAGCAGCTCCTCGACGCTCTGCCGCAGCGCCTCGGGCGTCACGGGCTTCGTGAGCACGTCGGCGAAGCCGACGGTCTTCAGCTTCTGGTCGAGCTGCGGGTCGCCGATGTCGGCGAGGCCGAGCACCGCCGCGCCGCCCCACATCTGCTCGCGGGCGATCGCCAGCGTCTGCGGATCGAGCAGGCTGCCCGTGAACACGATCACCTCGGGCCGCGCCTTGCGCACCTCGCTCGGCAGGTCGTCGAGCGGCGACACCATCCACGTCTTGATGTCGTCCGCCTCGAGCAACGCGTTGAGGCGGACGGCCGGTTCGACGTCGGCGAGGGTGATCAGGACACTCATACTACCGCTTCACCGTCCCGTGCTTCCAGAAGGGGAACGCGGCGATCGTGCCGACCACGCGCTTGCCGCGGATCTCGACCTCGAGCGTGTTGCCTTCCTTGGCGTGCGCGGTCGGCACGTAGGCCGTGCCCAGGCCGCAGCCGACGCTGGGGCTCATAATGCCGCTCATCACCACGCCGCTCGGCTCGCCGTTGACGAACACCGGATAGCCGTGCCGCGGGATCGCCTTCTCCTCGAAGGTGAAGCCGACGAGCTTGCGCTGCACACCCGCAGCCTTCTGCGCCTCGAGCGCGGCGCGACCGACGAAGTCGCCCTTCTTCATCTTCACGAGCCAGCCGAGTCCGGCTTCGAGCGGCGTGTACGTGTCGTCAATGTCGTTGCCGTAGAGCGCCATCCCCATCTCGAGGCGCAGCGAGTCGCGGCAGCCGAGCCCGGCGGGCGCGATGCGGCCGGTGGCCATCAGCGCGGCCCAGAGCTTCTCCGAATCCTTTGCGCTGTGGTAGAGCTCGAAGCCGTCCTCGCCGGTGTAGCCCGTGCGCGAGAGCGTCATCGGGATGCCGGCGACCGTCGTCTCGGTGAACCAGTAGTACTTGATCTCGTCGAGCGCCTGCGGCGTCAGCGCCTGGAGGATCTCCTGCGCCTGCGGGCCCTGCACGGCGAGCAGGCCGATGTCGTCGCTCACGTCTTCGAGCGTGCAGTCGAACTTGCCCTTGTACTGCTGGATGTGCGCGAGATCCTTGTCCTTGTTCGACCCGTTCACGACCATCATCAGGTGGTCGGCGGCGTAGCGATAGACGAGACAGTCATCCACGAAGGTGCCCTGCTCCGTGAGGATGCCGGAGTACTGCACCTGGCCGTCCTGCAGCGCGGCGACGTCGTTGGAGGTCACGTAGGTGACGAAGTCGATCGCCTGCTTGCCCTTGATGATGAACTCGCCCATATGCGAGACGTCGAACACGCCGCAGGACTTGCGCACCGCGTTGTGCTCGGCGGTGATGCCGGTCGGATACTGGATCGGCATTTCGAAGCCAGCGAACGACACCATCTTCGCGCCGGCGGCGACGTGGATGGCGTAGAAGGGCGTGCGCTTGAGGGCGGCGGAGCTTTCAGACATCGCAGGTTCCTTGGGGGGATTGGTGTGCGTCAGCAGGCCTGCAATATGCCGAATCGGCAGGGGCCGAACCAGCGGCGGCGCAGGATTCGGGTCGAATGTCTGGGCCGGCGCGCGCAACTTGCTGGCTCATCCGGACGCGCCGACGGGCGCGCCCGTCCCTCGACATCCATTACAATGCCGACCTTCCAGATCCTCGCGCTCGACCCCGCCCCATTCGCGCCGCTGTTCGAGGCCAGCGACGCCGAGCTCGCCGGCTTGGGTGCACGACGCGCCGTCGTGGACGCCGTCCCGGGCTTTCCGTGCCGCGTTAGCCTCGAAGACGCCCCGCTCGGCGAGACGGTCCTCCTCCTCACGTACCTGCATCACGACGTGCCGGGCGCGTACCGTGCCTCCGGCGCCATCTACGTGCGCCGCGGCGTCGCCCGCGCCAAGTGCGCGCCCGGCGAGGTGCCGCGGATGCTGCGCCACCGGATGCTTTCGCTCCGCGCCTACGACGGGCAGGGGGAGATGCGCGATGCGACCGTCACGCCAGGCGACCAACTCGAAGCTGTACTGGGTATCCTGATGGCGGATGCGCACGTCAGCTACGTAGATATCCATAACGCCAAGCCAGGCTGCTACAACTGCCGCGCCGTGCGCGCGGACTGACCGGAGGAACGCGTGTCATCGTTCGTCGCCATCGCCGTCGTTGCGCTGCTCGGATCTGCGGAGGCGCCGACCGCGGCGCTGACGGACACGCTACCGACCGCCACCGTGGAGGCACCCGCCGCCGCGCCGCGCATTCCCTCCCCGCTGGAGCTGGCACGCGTCACCCGGCAGGACGACGAACCATCCGACTGGTATTATCGCCGCCTCAAGATCCACCGCATCTCGAGCTACGCGATGCTGCCGCTCTTCGTGCTGCAGTACGCCGCCGGCGCGGAGCTCTACGACAACGGCGGTGAGGGCGCCGACTGGGCGGAGGACTGGCACGGCATCGGCGCCGCGAGCATCGCCGGGCTTTTCGCCGTCAACGTGGTGACGGGCGTGCCGAACCTCATCGAGATCTGGAACGAGCCGCGCGACCGCAAGCGCCGGCTCTTTCACGCATCCGCGATGCTCATCGCGGCGGCCGGCTTCACCGCGACGGGGATCATCGCCGACGAGGCGGAGGATGGCGACTCCTCCGGACGTCAGTTGCATCGAACGGTTGCCTTGAGCTCGATGGGGGTGGCGACCATCGGCTACCTGTCGATGCTGGATCTCTTCCGGCGCGACTGAGCTCTCCGGCGCCGTATAGTTCCGCGCCAGCGTCTAACATCCAAGCAGCTAGACAGGTCCGAAACGTGACGGCCGATACTGCGTCTATCAACAGTCTGGCCTAGGCTTCGTTTGTTCGAGGCAGGGCTGTTCCCACCCAGTATCGCCGAGT
>CAZYQM010000204.1:0-4117 GCA_964649965.1 uncultured Gemmatimonas sp. | reverse complement strand
CCGAAGCGGTCGGCGGCCTCGCGCAGCTCGAGCTTCACGCCGGCGCTCTTGGAGAAGCGCTCGCCGCCGAGCGAGATGAAGCCGTGGGCCCAGACGCGCTCGGGCAGGGGCAGGCCGGCGGCCATCAGCATCGCCGGCCAGATCACGGTGTGGAAGCGCGTGATGTCCTTGCCGACGACGTGCACGCTGGCTGGCCAACTGGCCTTCGATCCGGGAAAGAACTGCGCCGTCCAATAGTTCGGCAGCGCGTCGAACCACACGTATGTGGTCTGCGTCTCGCCGTCGCTGAGCGGGCGCGGGAAGGGCACGCCCCAGTCGAAGCGCGCGCGGCTGGCCGAGATGTCCTCGAGGCCTTCGTCGAGCAGCGCGAGGATCTCGTTGCGGCGCGAGGCGGGCTGCAGGAACTCCGGATGCTTCGCGAAGTGCGCCTTGAGGGCCGGCGCGTACTTGGAGAGGCGGAAGAACCAGTTGCGCTCGGTGACTTCCTCGAGCGTGCGCGTGGGATGCAGCGCGCACTTGCCCTCGACGATGTCGGCGGGCTGCTTGAAGCTCTCGCAGCCCACGCAGTACATCCCGGTGTAGCTGCGCTCGTAGAAGTCGTCGGGACTGTGCTTGAAGATCCGCTCGAGCAGGTCCTTGACCGCGGCGTGGTGCTCGGCGGCCGAGGTGCGCATAAACTGGTCGTGCGCGATCGCGAGGTGCTGCCACATCGCGACGAACTTCTCGGCGATCTGGTCCACGAAGGCCTGCGGCGCGAGGCCGGCCTTCTCGGCGGTCTGCGCGACCTTCTGGCCGTGTTCGTCCATCCCGATGAGGAACCACACGTCGTGGCCCATCTGGCGATGGAAGCGGCAGATGGCGTCGGCACCGATCTTCTCCAGGGCGTGGCCGAGGTGCGGCTCGCCGTTGGCGTAGTCGATGGCGGTGGTGAGGTAGAAGCGGGCCACGTCAGCTCGTGGGGTTCGGGGGAGCGGCGTCTCCGCCGGGTGCGCCCGGGCCGCCGCGTCCGCGCCGGCCACCGCGCCGTCCGCGGCGACGGCGGCGCTTGCGCTCGGCATCGGCGGAGGCGGATTCACCGGACGCGGACTCGTCGGAAGCGGACTCGTCATCTTCATCCGCCACGGAGTCCGACTCCTGCCGCGCGACGCGGTCTTCCGGACGCGCCTTCTCGCGCGCGCCGTTGTCGCTGCGGGTCCGGGCATTCGCGACCGCATCGTCCGGCGCGTCGTCGCCGTCCTCGTCGTCGGCGGCGGCGCGCTGCAGCGTGAGCAGGCTGCCCGACGCCGCCGTGGCATCCTCATCGCTGGGGACGACGCCGGGTGCCGTCTCCTTGCGCAGTTGGCTGAGGGCGATCGTGCGCGTCTCGCCCTCGGCGGTACGCAGCGTTACGAGGTCGCGGAAGATGTCGTTGTTCACGACCTTCTCCTCGCCGACGGCGGTCACGATGATCTTGCCCTCTTTCGGAAAGCGTCGACGTGCGGCGACATAAAACTCGTGCTCGTGGCGCAGGCAGCACATCAGGCGCCCGCAGGTGCCGGAGATCTGCGAGGGGTTGAGCGTCGAGAGCTTCTGGTCCTTGGCGGTGCTGGACTTGACGGGGCGCAGCTCGGGGAGCCAGGACGCCGAGCAGAACTGGCGGCCGCAGCGGCCGATGCCGTCGAGGCGGCGGGCCTCGTCGCGCACGCCGATGTGCCACATATGCACGCGCGTGGAGAAGCGCTTCTCGAGGCGGCGGACGAGTTCGCGGAAGTCCACGCGCTCCTCGGCCGTGAAGTAGCAGGTGAGCTTGCGGCGGTCCCACTGCCACTCGGTGTCGCTGATCTTGAGGTCGAGCTTGAGTTCGCGGGCGAACTCGATGGCGGCCTTGCGCACGGCGTGCTCGTCGGCGCGCAGGCGGACGGCGCGATCGATCTCCTCGGGCTTGGCGAGGCGGACGATCTTGGGCAACTCGGCGGGCGCGGCCTTGCCGTGCGTGGTGCCGGCCTTGCGCTTCTCGGCCAGCTCGCCGGTGCTATGGACGCGGCCGAGGTCCTCGCCGCGTTCGACGGCGACGATGACGGCGGCCTTGTTCGCCGGCGGCGCGTCGCCGCTCCATTGATAGAAGACGCGCCGGTTGCCCTTGAACTCGACCTCCACCAGATGGGTCGCGACCGCGGCGGCCGTCACTCGCTGAAGGCACCCATCTTGAGGTACTTCTCGCGGCGCTTGCGGATGAGCTTGTCGGGCTTGAGGCCCTTGAGCTCGTCGAGGTGCCGGAGGACGGCGTCGTGCAGCGTCTTGGCGGCGGCGGCGTGGTCCACGTGCGCGCCACCCGGCGGTTCGGGGAGCACTTCGTCGATGACCTTGAGGTCGATCAGGTTCGGCGCCGTGATCTTGAGCGAGTCGGCGGCACGTTCGCGCATCTCGACGCTCTTGCCGTCCTTCCAGAGGATCGCCGCGCAGCCTTCGACGGTGATCACGGAGTACACCGAGTTCTCGAACATCAGGATGCGGTCGGCCACGCCGAGGGCGAGCGCGCCGCCGGAGCCACCCTCGCCGATGACGATGGCGATGATCGGCACTTCGAGCTGGCTCATCTCGAACAGGTTGCGCGCAATGGCTTCGCTCTGGCCGCGCTCCTCGGCGCCGAGCCCGGCCCAGGCGCCCGGCGTGTCAATCATCGTGATGACCGGCACGTGGAACTTCTCGGCCAGCTTCATCAGGCGCAGCGCCTTGCGGTAGCCCTCGGGGTGGGGCATCCCGAAGTTGCGGTGCAGGTTCTCCTTGGTGTCGCGGCCGCGCTGCTGGCCGATGACCATCACGGTCTCGCCGTCGAGGCGGGCCCAGCCGCCGACGATCGAGGGGTCGTCGCGGAACGCGCGATCGCCGTGCAGCTCGATGAAGTCGCTGAAGGCGAGGCGCAGGTAGTCGAGCGTGAACGGCCGGCGCGCCGAGCGGGCGACCTGCACGCGCTGCAGCGGCGTGAGGTTGCGGTACACCTCGGCGCGCATCTCGCCGAGCTTCTGCTGCAGCGGGGCGATCTGCGCGTTGACGTCGAGCTTCTGCTCCTCGGCGACGCGGCGGACCTCCTCGATCTGCTTCTCGAGCTCGGCGAGCGGCTTCTCGAATTCCAGTGCGGACGTACCCATATCAACTCCCGCGCACGAGGCGCACCCGCTCGGGGCCGAGCAGGGAGCGGAGCTCCAGCAGGGCCGGACCAGCGGTGGACAGCTTCAGGGAGCTCGACCGCAGCCGGGCCGGGCTCCCATCGGGACCCTTCCAACGTAGCTCCAACGGGGCCGAACCGGGATGGGCCTCGGCCACGGCGCGGACGTCCTGCATCACGGCGGCGGGGAGGCCGGCGGTGGGGTCCAGCTCCAGCGAGATGGCGAACTGTCCCGTGGCGCGGAGCTCGGCGAGGCGGGTGATGGACTCGACGATGAAGGTCGGGTTGTCGGCGCCCTGGTCGCGGCGGCCGTAGGCGCCCTTGATGAGCACCGGGATGTCGGTCTGCACGCGGTCGCTCATCGCCGCCCAGGCTTCGGGGAAGACGAGCAGCTCGGCGGTGCCGGAGAAGTCCTCGACGACGAGGCGGGCGAACTCATTGCCCGACTTCTTGGAGATCTGGCGTTTCACGCTGGTGACGACGCCGGCCAGCGCCATCTGCTCGGGGCTCCAGGTGCCGAGCTGGTTCACCTGATGCGTGGCGAGCAGCTCGCACTCGGCGCGGAAGGGCTCGAGCGGGTGGCCGGAGATGTAGAAGCCGAGGATGGCCTTCTCCTGCGTGAGCCGCTCGCTCTCGGAGAACTCCTTCACGTTGGGCAGCGTGGGCTGCAGCGGCGTGGCGTTCTCCTGCGGATCGCCGCCGAGATCGCCGAAGAGCGAGCCCTGGCCGGTGGCCTGCTCGGCCTGCTGCAGCGAGGCGTGCTGCATCGCGCCGTCGAGCGCCGCGAGGAACTGCGCGCGGTGGCCGGGCAAGGTGTCGAGCGCGCCGGCGTGGATCAGCGCCTCGAAGACACGCTTGTTGCAGACGCGCAGGTCCACGCGCTCGCAGAGGTCGTACAGCGACGTGAACGGCTTCTCGCTGCGCGCCGAGATGATGCTCTCGGCGGCCGAGTGGCCGACGTTGCGAATGGCG
>CAZYQM010000203.1:2532-4158 GCA_964649965.1 uncultured Gemmatimonas sp. | reverse complement strand
CGGCCCGCCACGGCGTAACTCCTCACCTTCGAGACACGGTTGCTTCGTGGTGAACATCCGTGGCTTCCGTTGCGACCGAGGCCAGCCCAGATTCAGCGGGTCAGGACCCCACTGGATCCACCCGCAAGCCCCCGGAGCGCACGTGACCGACGCGATGGATCGCCGCGACCTGCTGAAGCAGGCGCTGGCCGCAGGCGCAGGACTCGCCGCCGCATCCTCCCTCAGCCCGCGTCCGGTGCTCGCCGAGTCGATTGACGCGATTCGCGCGCCGCAGGCCGCGCCGCCGCGAGCTTCGGGGGCGGCGACGATGAAGGGCGTGCCCTTCGAGCGCCGCGCGACCGTGCGCTTCGCCATCGTCGGCACGGGACTGCGGGGGCGCTCGATCCTCTCGGAGCTGCTGGCCATTGACGGCGTGCAGGTCGTCGCGGTGGCGGACATCGTGCCGGACAAGGCCGCGCGCGCGGTGAAGATGTGCACCGATGCCGGCAAGCCGGCGCCGGCCGTGTACACCAACGGCGAGCGCGACTTCGAGCGCCTCGTCGAGCGCGACGACATCGACTTCGTCTATACCGCTACGCCCTGGCACTGGCACACACCGGTGATGCTCGCCGCGATGCGTGCGGGCAATCACTGCGGCACCGAGTGCCCGACGGGCATCACGCTCCAGGACCTCTGGTCCCTCGTGGACGAGAGCGAGCGGTCGCGCCGCCACTGCCTGCAGCTCGAGAACTGCAACTACGGCTACAACGAGATGCTGGTCAACCGCCTCGTGCACGACGGCGTGCTCGGCGAGATCCAGCACGGCGCGGCGGCGTACATCCACGACCTGCGCACGATCCTCTTCGAGAACCGCGACGAGGGGCTCTGGCGCCGCGACTGGCACACGAAGATCGACGGCAACCTGTACCCGACGCACGGCCTGGGGCCGGTGGCCTGGTATATGGACATCCATAAGGGTGACGCCTTCGACTACCTCGTCTCGATGAGCACCGAGGAGCGCGGGCTCACGCTGCATCGCGAGGCGACGGTCGCGGACCGCAACGATCCCAAGTGGCGCGAGCGCTACGTGACGGGCGACCTCAACACCTCGCTGATCCGCACGAAGCGCGGTCGCACGATCCTGCTGCAGCACGACGTCTCGAGCCCGCGGCCGTATTCGCGGCTCAACCACGTGAGCGGCACGAAGGGCACCTTCGAGGACTATCCCGCGCGCATCTATGTCGAGGGCCGAGGGCCGTCGCACCGCTGGGCGGCGATCGACGAATACAAGGCGACGCACGAGCATCCGCTGTGGACGAACATCGGCGAGATGGCGCGGAACAAGGGTGGCCACGGCGGGATGGACTTCGTGATGATGTGGCGGCTGGTGCAGTGCATCCGCGAAGGGTTGGCGCCGGACTTCGACGTCTATGACGCGGCCGCCTGGAGCGCCCCGCTGCCGCTCTCGCAGATGAGCGTGGCGCAGGGCTCGCAGCCGATGCGCTTCCCGGACTTCACGCGCGGCGAGTGGGCCACGTGAGACTCACGTCGCTGGACTGGACGATCGTCGTCCTCTCGCTGGCCGTCGCCTTCATCCCCGCGCTGCTCCTGGCGTTTTCGGTGTGGATGGTGTGGTCGATGGTGGTG
>CAZYQM010000203.1:976-2522 GCA_964649965.1 uncultured Gemmatimonas sp. | reverse complement strand
GGAGTTCTTCACGAGCGGCCGCGCGGCGCCGTGGTGGCTGATCGGCGTGTCGATGGTCGCCACCACGTTCTCGACGGACACGCCGAACCTCGTGACGGACCTCGTGCGCGGCGGCGGCGTGGCCGGCAACTGGGTCTGGTGGGCCTTCCTGCTCACGGGAATGGCGACGGTCTTCTTCTACGCGCGGATGTGGCGGCGCTCGGGCGTCCTGACGGACCTCGAGTTTTATGAAATCAGGTATTCGGGACGGGCGGCAAGCTTGGTGCGCGGTTTCCGCGCGGTGTACCTCGGGCTGGTCTTCAACGTCGTCATTATGGCGACGGTGAACCTCGCGGCGGCGAAGATCGCGAGCATCCTGCTGGGCTGGCCAATGTGGCAGACGCTGGCCGTCTGCGCCGTGCTCAACGTGCTGTTCGCGGTGGTGAGCGGGCTCTGGGGCGTGCTGGTTGCGGACTTCATCCAGTTCGGCATCGCGATGACCGGATCGGTCGCGGCGGCGTACTTCGCGCTGCAGCGGCCGGAGGTCGGCGGGCTCGCCGGGCTGTTCAGCCAGTTGCCGCCGCAGGCCTATGCCTTCCTGCCGGATTTCTCCGACTGGACCGTCGCGCTGACGGTGTTCGTGCTGCCGCTCACGGTGCAGTGGTGGTCGGTGTGGTATCCGGGCGCCGAGCCGGGCGGCGGGAGCTACATCGCGCAGCGGATGCTCGCGGCGAGGAGCGAACAGGACGCGCTGTTCGGCACGCTGTTCTTCAACGTCGCGCACTACGGAATGCGCACCTGGCCGTGGATCCTCGTGGGCCTGAGCTCGCTGCTCGTGTTCCCGACGCTCGACGACATCGCGCGCGCCTTTCCCGACGTGCCGCGCAACCTGATCGGCAACGACATCGCGTATCCGGCGATGCTCACCTTCCTGCCGGTGGGCTGGCTGGGCCTGATGGTCGCCGGCCTGCTCTCGGCCTACGTGAGCACGATCGTCACGCATCTCAACTGGGGCACGAGCTATCTCGTGCACGATCTTTACCGGCGCTTCGTGAAGCCGGAGGCCAGCGAGGCGCACTACGTGCTCGTCGGCCGGCTCGTAACGGCGGGCCTGATGGTGATCGCGGCGGCGCTGACGTTCTACCTGGAGACGGCGCGCGCGGGCTTCACGCTGCTCTTGTCCATCGGCGCGGGCACGGGCCTGCTTTACCTGTTGCGCTGGTACTGGTGGCGCGTGAATGCGGCGGCGGAGATCGCCGCGATGCTGGGTTCGTTCGTCATCGCCGTTGGCTTCGAGGTGGCGCGCCGCGCGGGGATGGACATCGCCGCGCACCACGCGCTGCTGGTGACCGTGGGCGCGACGACGGTGATCTGGCTGGCGGCGGCCTTCGTCGGGCCACAGACGGATGCTGAGGTGCTCACGCGCTTCTACCAGTTGGTGCGGCCGGCGGGGCCGGGATGGACGCAGGTGCGGGCCGACGCCGGCGTGGTGGCATCGCCGGACTCGTTCGCGCAGGCGCTGCTGGGTTGGGTCTGCGGCGTGTTCTTCGTGTACGCGGCACTGTTC
>CAZYQM010000203.1:0-966 GCA_964649965.1 uncultured Gemmatimonas sp. | reverse complement strand
TCGCGGCGATCTGGGCGGTGGTCTTCGTCTGCAGTGGCGTTGGCGCGTGGCGGATCGTGCAAGGGTTCCGCCAAGCCCGCTGATGCGCGCCACACTCGCCGTCATCCTCGCGCGCGGGCTGGGCACGCGCCTGCGCGACGAGGACGGCACGGTCCTCGACGAGGGCCAGGCCGCCGCGGCGGCCGCCGGACGCAAGGGATTGATGCCCCTCGGCGGACGTCCGCTGCTCGACTACCTGCTGCACGAGCTGGCGGACGGCGGCGTGCGCGACGTCGTCTTCGTCGTGCCGCCGGGCGAGTCGCCGCTGCGCGACCGCTACGACCGCGACCATCCGGCGGAGCGGCTGCGCGTGCGGTTCGCCGTGCAGGACGAACCGCGCGGGACGGCACACGCGCTGCTCGCCGCACGCGAGGCGGTGTGTGCGCCGCTCGGGGCGGCGCCGGATCCGGAGGGCCGTCGGCACTTCCTGATGTGCAACGCCGACAACCTCTACGCCTCCGCCGCGGTGGCGGAACTCGTGGATGCCCGCGGACCGGGCCTGATCGCCTACGAGGCCGACGCGCTGGTGCGCGAAGGCGGCATCGAGGCCTCGCGCGTGGCGCGCTTCGCGCTGCTCGACATCGCGCCCGATGACGTCCTGCGCGAGATCGTCGAGAAGCCCGCGGCCGACCACCCGCTGCTGCGGGCGCGTCCGCAGTGGGTGTCAATGAATCTCTGGCGCTTCCGCGACACGATCTTCGATGCCTGCGCCGACGTGCGGCCGTCGCCGCGTGGCGAGCTCGAACTCGCCGATGCGGTGCGACTCGCGATGCAGCGCGGGGAGCGCTTCGACGTGCATCGTCGTGCGGAGGCGGTGAACGACCTCACGCATCGCCGGGACATCGCGGCGATGGAGGCACGGCTCGCCGGCCGCGTGCCGCGGCCGTGACGCGGCGGCTCTTCGTCCCCGGGCGCATCGAGCTCTTC
>CAZYQM010000202.1:0-4173 GCA_964649965.1 uncultured Gemmatimonas sp. | reverse complement strand
CCGCTGTCCGTCGCGATGCTGCGCAGGATGCCGCGATAGCGCTTGCCGCGGAATTCGACGAGGCGGTTGCCGTCCGGCTGGAGGCGGCTCGGCGCGTCATCGCCGCGCGCCACTCCGAGCGCGATGCGCACCGCGGGATTGCGCGCGCTGCCGCCGCGAGAACCGCCGCCGGGGAGGCAGGACGTCAGCGCGAGCAGTCCCAGCGACAGCGCGGCCAGCAGCTTCGCCGCGACACTTCGACCGACACGCACGCGCGTCCCGTTGCGACGCGCGGTCGCCGTCAACGCCCGAAGCTCCCAATGGACGCGAGCATCGGCAGCGCGCGTCCGCGCGTGGACGTCACCGCGTCCGCACTCGGCGGCGCGATCAGCGTGCGCCGATACGTCGCCGTGAAGTCGTAGTCATCCACCACCTCGGTGACCTCGACCTCGACGATGCTGCCCGCCGGCGCGTCGGTGTCGATCCACGTCACGCCGTCGATGTCATCCGCCTGCCACGGCAGCCGCGCGCGCGCCGGCTCGTCGGCAGTGGCGGCGGCCTCGATCAGCGCCGGCGCGATGGTGCCGACGCGCGACTCGTAGCGCTCGGCCGTGATGTGCCGCTGCAGCTCCTGCACGATCTCCAGGCGGCGCAGCTTCTCGCTCTCGGGCACGTCGTCCACCATCAGCGCGCCGCGCGTTCCTTCCTGCGGCGAGTACGTGAACACGCCGACGCGCTCGAACTGGATTTCCTGCAGGAAGTCCACGAGCTGCTGGAAGTCCTCTTCGGTCTCGCCCGGGAATCCGACGATGCAGGTCGTCCGGATGGCGACGCCGGGCACGGCCTCGCGGAAGCGTGCGACCTTCTCGCGGATGGTCTTCTGCCGCTCGGGGCGCCGCATCCGCTCGAGCACCGCGTCGCTGGCGTGCTGGATCGGCATATCGAGGTACGGCACGATGCGCGGGTTGTTCGCGATGACCTCGAGCAGGCGCGGCGTGATGCCGGCCGCGTAGAGGTACATATTGCGGATCCAGGGGATCGTCGTCTCGCGCAGCAGCGCCTCGAGCAGCTCCGGCAGGCGCACGGATTCGTCGCGGCGGTCACGGCCGTAGTGCGCGAGGTCCTGCGCGACGAGGTTCACCTCGCGCGCGCCCTGCAGCTCCAGCAACTGCGCTTCCTTCACGACGTCGTCGGGCGCGAAGCTGCGGTGCTTGCCGCGCATCAGCGGGATGGCGCAGAACGCGCAGCCGTGGTCGCAGCCTTCGCTGACCTTGAGATAGCGCACGAAGGGCGTGTCGCCCGCGTGCACGCGCAGGCCGGGATGCTCCACGACGGGGTCGCCGATCAGGCCGCGCTCACGCAGCCTGGGCAGCAACTGCTCCGTCTCCGACGCACCGAGGAAGAAATCCACCTCGGGCAGCGCCTCGACGAGTTCGTCCTTGTGGCGCTCGACCATACAGCCGACCGCAACCACCGCCTGCGCCGCGCCGCTGCCCTTCAGGCGACCCGCCGCGACGATGGCGTCAATGCTCTCGGCCTTCGCCGCGTCAATGAAGCCACAAGTGTTGACGATGATCAGCTCCGCGCGCTCGGCGTCCTCCACCTGCTCGGCGCCGTGGTCGAGCAGCTGCGCGAGATAGCGCTCGGAATCGACGGTGTTCTTGTCGCAGCCGAGGGTGACGAGCTTGACTCTCACCGGTAGTTGCCGAACGAGAGCGCGACGCCGAAGTCCTCGCCGCGGCAGAAGGCGATGACGGCCTGCAGCTCGTCGCGGTCCGGCGCGGACACGCGCACGGTGTCTCCCTGGATGCTGGCCTGCACCTTCTTGAACTTCTGCGCCTTGATCGCCGCGACGACCTTCTTGCAGGTCTCGCCGTCGAGGGCCTGCTTGAGCTTGATCTCGCGGTGCCACGTGTCACCGCCGCCGGGCGTGGGCTCGCCGGCGTCGAGGTTCTGCACCGGCACGCCGCGCTTGATGAGCTTCGACTGCACGATGTCCCACATCGCGCGCAGCCGCATATCGGTGTCGGCGGAGAGCTTCACGAGGCCGTCGGCGCGCTTGAACTCCACGGTCGCCAGCTTGGCGTCCTTGAAGTCGTAGCGCTGCGCGATCTCCTTGGACGCCTGGTTGACGGCGTTGTCGACTTCCTGGAGGTCGACGCTGGTCGTGATGTCGAAGCTGGAATCTTTGGCCATGTGCTGGGCAGGTTCCTATGACTGCAGATGTAAGATGTAAGATATGAGATGTAAGGGGGAAACGCCTGCGAGGGCGGGCTGGCGGCGCGCTCGCCACCATCCCCGCCCCCGTAGTTGCCCCAGTCTTACATCTTCCATCTCACATCTTACATCTGCGGTTGTCGTTCACTCGCCGAGATACGACTCCAGCGCCCTGGCCCGTGACACGTGCCGCAGCCGCGACAACGCCTTCTCCTTGATCTGCCTCACCCTCTCCCGCGTGATGTTCAGCACCGCGCCGATCTGCTCCAGCGTCATCGGCTCGCTGCCGTCCAAGCCGAAGTACAGGCGCAGGATCTTCGACTCGCGTTCCTTGAGGCCGGCGAGGGCCTCCTGCACGGAGTCGGTGAGGGCCTTGTCGAAGGTCTCCTCGTCGGGTGACGCGCTCTCGTTGTCCGGCAGGTAATCCATCAGCCGGTTGTCCTCACCGGGCGCCATCGGCGCGTCGAGCGAGATGTGCGTCTGCGAGATGGCCATCGTCTTGGCCACCTCTTCCTCGGTGATCTCCATCCCCTCGGCGATCTCGGCGTGCGTGGCTTCGCGGCCCAGCTCTTGCAGCAGCGCCGTCGCGCGCTTGCCGATCTTGTGCAGCGTGCCGGCGCGGTTCAGCGGCACGCGCACGATGCGGCTCTGCTCGGCCAGCGCCTGCAGGATCGCCTGGCGGATCCACCACACGGCGTACGAGATGAACTTGATGCCCTTGGTCTCGTCGAACTTGTGGGCGGCGCGGATCAGGCCGAGGTTGCCCTCGTTGATGAGGTCCGAGAGGTTCACGCCTTGGTTCTGGTACTTCTTGGCGACGGAGACGACGAAGCGCAGGTTGGCGCGCACGAGCGTGTCGAGCGCTTCCTGGTCGTTCTTCCGGATGCGCTGCGCGAGGCGGACCTCTTCCTCACGCGTGATCAGCGGGTAAATGCTGATGTCGCGCAGGTACTGGTCGAGCGAGCCTTCGTCGAAACGTGCCTTCCGTGGCGAACCGCCAGCCATCCGTCTCTCCCGGGGGAATCCGTGGTGCCGCCGTGAAGATGCAGGGCTGACGCGTCGGGCGGAAGCACCCCGCCCGGCCGCGCGTCAGTGGATCAACTCTCCCAAGCGCGTCCAGCGCACCTTCGTCAGCCAATCGAAGGTCCGACCGCTGTCGGGTTCGAAGCTGTAGTACACGAATATCGGCGAGCCGCGCATCAGCGAATCGGGCACGAAGCCCCAGTAGCGGCTGTCGAGGGAATTGTCGCGATTGTCCCCGAGGACGAAGAAGTGCTTGGGCGGGACGACGAGCGGTCCCCAATCGTTGCGGGTGGGATGGAATCCCCGCCCGCCGGGACCGCCGATCAGGTAGTCGCGCTGCCAGCGGAACTCGTCGCCGCCGGGCTCGCGGAGCGCGACGCTGCGCTGCACGTAGGGTTCCTCCTGCGGCGCGCTGTTGCGCAGCAACGTGCCGGCGCGCATCTCCAGCGTGTCGCCGGGCAGGCCGACGAGGCGCTTCACGAAGTGCTTCTCGGTGTCCTCGGGCCACTGGAACACGACGACGTCGCCCAGCGCGGGTGCGCGCACGGCAGGCAGCCGCTTCTCGAGCAGCGGCACCTCGGCGCCATACACGAGCTTGTTCACGACGAGGAAATCCCCGACCAGCAGCGTGCCCTCCATCGAGCCGCTGGGGATCTTGAAGGCCTCGACGAGGAAGGCGCGCACGAGCAGGAAGAGGATGATCGCGACCTGCACCGACTTGGCCCACTCCCAGATGCCGCGCACGACGCGGAAGCGCGGGCGCCGCGGCGGCGCGGCGGCGGGCGCGCCGAGTGCGGGATCCGCGGCGACCGGCGTCGCCGCCTCGGATGCGGCGGTCACGCTCGCGTCCGGTCCCGGCACAGCCTGCGGGAGCTCCTGCTCGCTCATACTTGGGAGATACACCGGAGCCGCCGTTTCGGGCAAGGCCACGGCCGTCCGGGGATTCACCACGAA
>CAZYQM010000201.1:1070-4204 GCA_964649965.1 uncultured Gemmatimonas sp. | reverse complement strand
GGGGCCGTGACGCGCAGCAGCAGCGGGCTCTGCAGGTTCACCACGCCGGAGCTCACGTGCGCGCCCGGGCCGGCGCGTTCGGGCAACGGCTCCCCGGTGACGCGCGAGGTGTCGAGCGAGCTGGAGCCTTCGATGACCGTCGCGTCGCAGGGCAGCATCTCGCCGGGCCGCACGAGGATGCGGTCGCCGATGGCAATCGCCTCGGCGGGGACGTCTTCGATGTCGTGGGCGCCGTCGCCGCGGATGCGATGCGCGATGCGCGGCGCCGCGGCTTCGAGCTCACGTACGGCGGCCGAGGCGCGGCCCTCGGCGTAGGTCTCGAGCAGCTCGCCGCCCGTCTGCATCAGCACGATGACGAGGCCGGCCACGGGTTCGCGCAGCGCGATGGCCGTGACGATGGCCAGCATCGCGACGACGTCGGCGGCGAACTCGCCGCGCAACATCCCGCGCATGGTCCGGAGCGCAACCGGCGCGCCGAGGAGGATCAGCGCGCCGTATTGGAGCCAGAAGGCGAGCTGGTCGTAGCGCTCGCCGATGTGAAGCAGCCCGCCGACGACGAGCGCGAGGATCGCGAACGCCGGCGCGCGGGCTGCGCGGAGCACGGACTTAGTGCTGCGTCGAGGTGGCGGCGGCGCCTTCGGTTGCGTGGCCCTCGAACTTCTTGTTGGTGAGCATCATCGTCACGACGACGACGGTGGCGACGAACGCGAGGCCCATGAAGAAGCCCGTCAGGTGGGCCTTGGTGTCGCGGCCCGTCATCGGAGTACCGGCAGTCATAGGGGGGTCCGGAAAGGGGGAACGGTCAAGGGTGGACGGGGCGCTGGACTACGCGACGCTGGACTACGCGACGCGGACCTTCACCATATGGTCCTTGTCGGTCAGCGAGTTCATCACGTCGAGGCCGCCGGTGATCTGGCCGAACACCGTGTGCACGCCGTTCAGGTGACGGGTGTTGGCCTCGCTGAGCACCATAAAGAACTGCGAGCCGCCGGTGTCCTTGCCGGCGTGGGCCATCGAGAGGGCGCCGACCTTGTGCGTCTGCGGGTTGCCCGCAGTCTCGCACTTGATGGTCCAGCCCGGACCGCCGGTGCCCGGCGGGCCCTTTGGCGTGCCGCCGATCTTCGCGTTCGGGCAGCCGCCCTGCACGACGAACTCGGGGATCACGCGGTGGAAGCGGATCTGGTCGTAGAAGCCTTCGTTGGCGAGCTTCTCGAAGTTGGCGACCGTGCCGGGAGCGTCCTTCTCGAAGAGCTCGACGGTGATGGTGCCCTTGTTGGTTTCGATGGTGGCAGTCTTCATCCCTGAAATCTAACGCCGCCGCGGCGGCGAGCTAGCCGAGAACTGGTAGTAGCGCGGGACCTTGCAGCCGTTGCGCAGGGCCGGCTCGAAGGTCCACTGGGCGATGGCGCGGCGCGCTCCCGTGGTGAGCCAGGCGCTGGTGGACTCGATGACCGCGAAGGTGGTCATATCCGGCTTGCCCAGCGTGTCCACGAGCACCTCGACCTTGAGCGAGGAGCTGCCGTCGCGGCGCAGCGCGGTGCGGGGCACGGGCGTGCGGATCGGCGGCGGGACCATCCGGATGGGCGTCGGGACGCGTTCGACCTCGAGCCGCGGATCGAGCGCGGCGTCCTCGCGGGCGAGCTCGCAGGAATCCTTGGGCGGGGCGAGGATCTGCGCGTTGCGCGTCTCCGGCTCGGCGGTCTTGGTGGCGCAGGCGGCGGTGACGACCAGCAGGGCGGTCGCCGCGAGTGCGGTGCGGGCGGTCTTGGGCATCGGGGAAAGCTAAGGGAGTTCAGCGGAAGGACAGATATCGGCCAGCGTGCAGTCGCCGCACTTGGGCTTGCGGGCGTCGCACACGCGGCGGCCGTGCCAGATCATCAGGTGCGAGAGCATCGTCCACCGCTCGCGCGGGAACAGCGGGATGAGCGCCCGTTCCACCTTCACGGGGTCGCTCTCCTTGGTGAGGCCGAATCGCCGCGCGAGCCGCTGCACGTGCGTGTCCACGACGATGCCCTCGTTGATGCCGTAGGCATTGCCCAGCACGACGTTCGCGGTCTTGCGGCCGATGCCCGGCAGCACGACCAAGGCGTCCATCTCGGCGGGCACTTCGCCGCCGTGCCTCTCCGCCACCTGCGTGGCGAAGCCCGACAGCGACTTGGCCTTGTTGCGGTAGAACCCCGTGCTCTGGATGACCTGCTCGATCTCCTCGCGCGGGGCACGGCTCAGTGCCTCGGCGTCGGGCCAGCGCCGGAAGAGTTCCGGCGTGACCATATTGACGCGCTTATCCGTACACTGCGCGGAGAGGATTGTTGCGACGGCGAGCTCGTAGGGGTTGCGGTAATCGAGCTCGCAGTGCGCGTCGGGGTAGAGCGCGAGCAGGCGGCGGAGGATCTCGTCGGCGTGGGCCTTGAGCGCCGCGCCGCGCAGCGCCTTGGGTCTCGCCGCTCTCGCCTTCGCTGCCTTCGTCCTGCGGGGGGCGGCCTTCCTTGCGCTCAATGCGCGGCCGCCTCGCGGCGGCGGCGCGTCGCGAAGGCCACGAAGTCCTCGGCGCTGCGCGTGTTGATCACGTCCTCTGGGCGCAGCCAAGCCTTGCGGGCCATCCCGATGCCGAGGGCCATATTCTCGAGGCCGTCCACGGAGTGGGCATCCGGTCCGATCTCGATGGTCGCGCCGTACTTGCGGGCGAGCCGCGCGAGGCGCCAGTCGAGGTCGAGACGGTGCGGGTCGGCGTTGAGCTCGACGGCGACGCCGAGGCGGCCCGCCTTCTCGAGCACGGCGTCCATATCGATGGCGTAGGGCTCGCGCGTGAGCAGCAAGCGGCCCGTGGGATGCCCGAGCACGCTGATATGCGGATCATCGAGCGCCTTGAGCACGCGGTCGGTCATCTGGCGCTCGTTCATCCCGAGCCGCGAGTGCACGGAGGCGATCACGTAGTCGAAGCGGTCGAGCACGTCGGTCGGGTAATCGATGCGTCCGCAGGGCAGGATGTCGGCCTCGACGCCCTTGAGCACGCGGAAGTCGGAGAACGAGGCGTTGATGGCGTCAATCTCGTCGTGCTGCCGCGCCAGCGACTCGGCGCTCAGTCCGCCGGCGTAGAAGGCGCTCTGCGAGTGGTCGGAGATGCCGAGGTAGCT
>CAZYQM010000201.1:0-1060 GCA_964649965.1 uncultured Gemmatimonas sp. | reverse complement strand
GAGGTAGCTCCAGCCCCGCGCCCGTGCCGCCGCCGCGAGCTCGGCGATCGTCGCGCCGCCGTCCGAGTACTGCGAATGGCAGTGCAGCACGCCGCGGATGTCGTCGAGCGTGACGAGTCCGCCGAAGCCTTCGCGCTCGGCGTGCTCGTTCTCGCCCATACCCTCGCGCAGCTCGGGCGGCAGCCAGGGCAAACCGATGGCCGCGTAGAGCGCCGGTTCGTCGGCGAGCTCGATGATGTGGCCGGCGGCATCGCGCAGGTCGTGGTCGCCGAGCGTGAGGCCGCGCAGCGCGGCGCGGGCGACGACTTCCTGCACGTGCGCGGCGGATCCGGTGGCGCGGAACCACGCGACGACGAACTCATTGGCGGGGACGCAGTGCAGCTGCAGGCGCACGCCGTCGTCGAAGCGGATGGCGACGTGCCGCGTGCCGCTGCCCACGGAGTCGCGCACGCCCGGCGAGCGCGCGAACGCCGCGGCGACGGCCTCGGGCTCGCGTACGCAGGCGGCGACGATCTCCACCTCGCGCACGGTCTCGCACTGCCGGCGCACCGCACCGGCGATCTCGGCGCGCACGACGCCGCTCAGGCGGCGCACCGCAGAGAGCAGGCGCTCCGCTTCTGCGCGTCCGTGCGGCAGCAGGATCTGCGCGCCGCTCTCCTTGAGCCAGGCGATGCCGCGCAGCACCTGCTCGGCCGTGCGTTCGCCGAAGCGCGGCAACTTGGCGAGGCGGCCGTCGCGGGCCGCGTCCTCGAGTTCCTGCAGGGTGTCGATGCCGAGCCCTTCGTGGATGCGGCGGATGCGCGAGGGGCCGAGGCCGGGCACGCGCATCATCTCGAAGAGACCTTCCGGCGTGCTCTCGCGCAGGCGGTCGAGCAATTCGGAGTCGCCGGTGTCGCGCAGCTGCTCGAGGACTTCGATCACCTCGGGGGCGAAGCGGCGCTTGTCGCGCTTGAGCAGCTCCTTGATCGGCTTGGCCTCGTCCGCCGCCAGCGAGCGCGCCGCGTCGGCGAAGGGCGCGGGCACGGCCGGGTCTTCGCCCTGCAGCTCGAGCAGGGCGACG
>CAZYQM010000200.1:3745-4207 GCA_964649965.1 uncultured Gemmatimonas sp. | reverse complement strand
GTGTAGGTCACGTTCTGGCCCTGCCCGCCCTGGCCGCCGCCCTGGCCACCGGCTGGCGCATTGGGCATCCACACCGGCTCTGTGCCGCGCGAGACGAGCTTGTACTCCACCACCACGCCGTCGTTGGCCGTGGGGTTTGCGCCGGCGCGGATGGCGCGCAGGCGCGACGCGTTGGTCAGCGCGCGGATCTCGCCGCGCTTCGCGTGCGCGTGCTGCAGCACGGTGCGGATGCCGATCACCTGGCCGCGCACCTGATGGAAGTAGCGCTCGGGCTGCGGGATCGCCTCGACGCGGCCGTTGCGCACGCGGTGCGACGACGACGGCGTCTCGAAGAGCATCCCGATCGAGTTCACGAGCCCCGTGTACACGTGGTGCTTGCGGGCTTCCACGGACGTGGAGCCCCAGCCCCGCACGCCGTCGCGCGTCTGCGCGCCGGAGTAGTCGAAGCCGTCGTAGCCCTCG
>CAZYQM010000200.1:1126-3735 GCA_964649965.1 uncultured Gemmatimonas sp. | reverse complement strand
GCGTGCCCTGCCAGGTGAGCGTGTAGGGCGCCGAGCCACCGTGGTGCGTGTCCACGTGGATGTCCGGCGTCCACTCGTTGAGGATCTGCGTGACGATCGCGTGGATTTCCTGCGACTCGAGCTTGAGCCAGTCGCGGTTCATATCGAAGCCTTCTTCGTTGGTGCGCCGCCGCACCTCGCCGCCGTCGGGATTGATCAGCGGCACGAAGAGCACGATGGCGCTGTCGAGCACGCCGTGGAGGTCGCCGAAGACGAGGTCGCGGGCGATGAGCTGGCTGGCCTCCTTGCCGGCGGGCTCGTTGCCGTGCACCGCGTTGGCGACGAGCACGATCGTCTTGCCGGAGCGGATGGCGTCCTGCGCGTTGGCGATCGGCTCGCGCGAGATGGTCACGAGCGTGAAGGGCCGGTCGAGCAGCGTGCGCGTCAGCGGACGGATGCTGACCTCGTCGCTGAGGCGGTCGAGCTCGTACCAGAACTTCATCAGCGGCTCGTACGGCGTGGGGCCGGCCTTGAAGTCGTTTTCTTCCTGGAAGGTGCGGGGCAGGGCCTGCTGCGCGTCGAGGGTGGCCGTCGTGCCGCCGAGGGCGGCAAGGGCGAGCGCCGCGGTGGCGCAGGAGCGCAGGAACGCTGAGGGCATCGTCAGGTGGGGCTGAAGGAAAGTCTCGATGGAGCCTGCTCACGAACCATACGCGCGCGGCGGCCGAGCCGTTGCCGCCGCCGCCCGGGCTGGGTACACTCCGCACACGGAGCCCGCAATGCAAATCGCCCATCCATATCTGCTGTTCATCGGGGACGTCCCGGACGCCCTCGCCGCCAAGACCGCCCAAGGCATCGTGGACTGGCGTCCCGACTGGTGCCTCGGCCAACTGCGCTATGCCGGCTGCAAGGCGGATCTCGGCATCAAGGATCTCAGCGTCGCCGACGCGCGCGCGGCCGGCGCGCGCACGCTGATCGTCGGCGCGGCGAACGCCGGCGGCATCCTCCCCGACCACTGGGTCGCGACGATCGTCGAGGCCCTCGACGCCGGGATGGACGTGGCCAGCGGCCTGCACGTGCGGCTCGGTTCGGTGCCGGCCATCGCCGAGGCGGCGCGGCGCAACGGGCGCCAGCTCTTCGACGTGCGCCACTCGACGCAGCGCTTCGACACCGGCAAGGGACACAAGCGCACGGGGATGCGTCTGCTCACCGTCGGGACGGATTGTTCGGTCGGCAAGAAGTACACGACACTGGCACTCGAGAAGGGAATGCGCACCCAGGGCTTCGACGCAGACTTCCGCGCGACCGGGCAGACGGGTGTGTTCATCTCCGGGCGCGGCGTGGCCATTGACGCGGTCGTCGCGGATTTCATCTCGGGCGCCGTGGAGTGGCTGTCGCCGGACGCCGCGCCGGGGCACTGGGACCTCATCGAGGGGCAGGGGTCGCTCTACCACCCGTCGTTCGCGGGCGTCTCGCTGGGCCTGCTGCACGGTGCGCAGCCGGATGCCTTCGTCGTCTGCCACGAGCCGACGCGCACGACGATGCGCGGCGTGAAGCATCCGCTGCCGAGCATCCAGGACGTCATCGAGCTCACGCTGCAGTGCGGACGCCTCACGAATCCGCAGATCCGCTGCGTGGGCATCGCCGTCAACACCGAGGCGCTCGACGAGGCGGAGGCGCAGGCGTATCTCGCGCGCCTCGAATCGGAGCACGGGTTGCCGGCCTGCGATCCGGTACGGTTCGGCGTGGACGCGATCGTCGCGCGCATCGGCCGCGAGTTCCCGCACGCAGCGGCGCCAGCGGCGGCGGCCGGACGCGCGCCGACGGGCTGAGCGTGCGTCTCGACGTCGCCGTCGAACGCTGGCCGATCGCCGGCCGGTTCACCATCGCGCGCGGCAGCCGCACGGAGGCCGTGGTCGTCGTGGCGACGATCCGCGCCGGCGAGCACATCGGGCGTGGCGAGTGCGTGCCCTATGCTCGATATGGCGAAACGGTGGATGGCGTCGCCGCGGAGATCGAGGCGCAGTGGCAGTTGGTGGAGCACGGGCTGGACCGTGCGGCCCTGCAGGCACAGCTTGGCGCCGGTGCGGCGCGCAATGCCCTCGACTGCGCGCTGTGGGATCTCGACGCCAAGCGCAGCGGCCGACGCGCCTGGGAGCTGGCGGGCGTGCCACAGCCGCGACCGGCGACGACGGCGTACACGCTGAGCCTGGGGACACCGGCGGAGATGCGCCTCGCCGCCGAGGCCGCGCGCGAGCGTCCGCTGCTCAAGGTGAAGCTGGGCGGGGCAGGCGACGCCGAGCGCATCCGCGCCGTACGTGCCGGCGCGCCCGACGCGACGTTGATCGTGGACGCCAACGAGTCGTGGCGCGGCGAGACCGCGCGCGACAACATCGCCGCCTGCGAGGCCGCCGGTGTCGTGTTGATCGAGCAGCCGTTCCCGGCGGGCGAGGACGCGGCGCTCGAACACCTGCGGAGTCCCGTCCCGATCTGCGCGGACGAGAGCTTCCACGACCGCGGCAGCTTCGATGCCATCGCCGAGCGGTACCAGGCGATCAACATCAAGCTCGACAAGACCGGCGGGCTCACCGAGGCATTGCAGGTCGCGCGGATGGCGCGCGCGCGCGGGCTCC
>CAZYQM010000200.1:0-1116 GCA_964649965.1 uncultured Gemmatimonas sp. | reverse complement strand
GCTGGCGCAGGACCGTGCGCCGGGCCTGCGGTTCGAGGGCAGTCTCGTGTCGCCGCCGGACGCGACGCTCTGGGGCTAGTCGCCCCGCGCGCCGCTCCGTAGCTTCGGCGGATGACGCACCGCCCACGCCGATTCGCCTGCTGGACGCTCGTCGCCGTCGCTGCCGCGATGTTCATCGTGCCACGCAACATCGCCGCGCAGCAAGCACGGCCAATCCTGACGCCCGAGCGCCGCACGCTCGTCGAGACGGAGTTGGCGGAGAGCCGGGTCGCGCGCATCAAGACGCGGCGGGAGGTACTGCGGCTGCGCGGCACGCACCTCGTCGGCGATTCCATCGTGGGCGAGCGTCGCCGCGCAGGGCACGATGGGGCGCCGGCAGCGTTCCGCGCGCATCTCGCCGACGTGCTCGTGATCGAGCGCCGGAACCTCAAGCGCTCCATCGGCTGGGGCGTCGTGATGGGCGGCCTCGTCGGCTACGTGCACGCGCGGGCCCTCGAGACCAAGGACAAGCTGGATCCGGCCACGACGCTGGAGAACAGCGTCTACGCGCGACGCTCGTTGCTGTTCACCGCCGGGGGCGCGGCGCTGGGCGCCGGGGTCGGCGTGCTCATCCCCGCCTGGGACCTCGTGCACGCGCGTCCGAGGCTCTGACTTGACGTATCAAAAAGAATTGATATAATTCCGGCGTGACTCCGACGACCGCCGCCGACACCGCCCGCAGCGCCCAGCTCTTCCACGCGCTCTCCGACGAAGCCCGCCTGCAGATCATCCAGATCCTGCTCGACGGCGAGCACTGCGTCTGCGACCTGCAGTCGCACCTGGACGTTGCGCAGTCGCGGCTCTCGTACCACCTCAAGGTGCTCAAGGAAGCCGGCGTGGTGACGGATCGCCGCGAAGGCCGCTGGTCGTACTACACGCTGAACCGCGACGCCATCGTCGAGACCGAACGCCTCGTGGCCGCGCTGCGGCCGACGACGGGCCGACGGTTTGCCGCGCGCTGCTGTTGATCCGCTCTCTTTTTTGCCACATTCATCAAGATTTCTTGTTCAAGGAGCCCCCGATGGAATCCCTCAAGCGCCGTGATCCCAACAGCGACCCCGTCTCGCCGCTCCGCGA
>CAZYQM010000199.1:0-4233 GCA_964649965.1 uncultured Gemmatimonas sp. | reverse complement strand
GCGTCGCCGACGCCCACCACCGCTTGACTTCCAACACAGCCACTTCGTGGTGAATCGGTTCAGCCTTCGTCCTTCTCGTACTGCTCCTTCAACGCCGCCACCACGTTCGGGTCCGCCAGCGTGGTCGAATCACCCAACGCCCGCCCCTCGGCGATGTCGCGCAGCAGGCGCCGCATGATCTTCCCCGAGCGCGTCTTGGGGAGATCCGCCGAGAAGAGCACGTCATCCGGCCGCGCCAGCGCGCCGATTTTCTTCGCCACGAACTCGCGGAGGTCGTCGCGCAGGTCCGCGCTCTTGTGGAAGCCATCGCGCAGCGTGACGAAGGCGCAGACCGCCTGGCCCTTCAGCTCGTGCGCCTTGCCCACCACGGCCGCCTCGGCCACGGCCGGGTGTTCCACCAGCGCCGACTCGACCTCCATCGTGCCGATGCGATGCCCTGCGACGTTGAGCACGTCGTCCACGCGGCCGAGCAGCCAGAAGTACTGATCGGCATCGAGCTTCGCGCCGTCGCCGGCGAAGTAGAGGTCCGGGCGGCCCGCCCACTTGGAGAAATACGTCTCCACGTAGCGCGCATCATCGCCCCAGATCGTGCGCAGCATCGAGGGCCAGGGCTTGGTGAGCACGAGCAGCCCGCCGCCGCTGGTGAGTTCGTTGGCCTGCGCGTCCATCAGCTTCGCGGAGTACCCGGGCAACGGCTGCGTGGCCGACCCAGGCTTCGTCGCCGTGAGGCCGGGTAGCGGGGTGATCACGATCGACCCAGTCTCCGTCTGCCACCAGGTATCCACCACCGGGCAGCGATTGCCGCCGATGTGTTCTTGGTACCACATCCACGCTTCGGGATTGATCGGCTCGCCGACGGAGCCGAGCAGGCGCAGCGTCGAGAGGTCGTGCCGCTGCGGGTGCTCGACGCCCCACTTCATAAAGGCGCGGATTGCCGTCGGCGCCGTGTAGAGGATCGTCACGCCGTGTCGCGCGACGATGCTCCAGAAGCGATCGCGCTCCGGCCAGTCGGGCGCGCCTTCGTACATCACGCAGGTCGCGCCGTTGGCCAGCGGGCCATAGACGAGATACGTGTGCCCCGTGATCCACCCCACATCGGCCGTGCACCAGAACACGTCCTCTTCCTTGAGGTCGAAGACCATCTTCGTGGAGCTCGCCGCGCCCGTGAGATAGCCGCCGGTCGTGTGCACGATGCCCTTCGGCTTGCCTGTCGTGCCGGAGGTGTAGAGGATGAACAGCACGTCCTCGGCGTCCATCGGCTCGGGGGCGCACTGGTCGCTGGCGTGCTGCATCAGCCGGTGATACCAGTGGTCGCGGCCTTCCTTCATATCCACGTGCGCTTCGGTGATCGGCCCCGACGCGCGGCGCTGCACCACGACGACGTGCTTGACCGTCGGGCACTCCTCGAGCGCCTTGTCGGTGTTGCGCTTGAGCGGGACGATCTGCCCGCGGCGGTAGCCGCCGTCGGCCGTGATCACGACCTTGGCCTGCGCGTCGTTCATCCGGTCCCGCAGCGATTCCGGCGAGAATCCGCCGAACACCACGGAGTGGATCGCGCCGATGCGCGCGCAGGCGAGCATCGCAATGGCCGCCTCGGGAATCAGCGGCAGGTAGATGCCGACGCGGTCGCCCTTCTTCACGCCGAGGCCCTTGAGGACGTTCGCGAAGCTGCGTACCTCGCGCGCCAACTCCCAGTAGGTGAGCGTGCGCCGGTCGCCGGGCTCGCCTTCCCAGACGATGGCCGCCTTGTTGCGCCGTGCGCCGTCGAGATGCCGGTCGAGGCAGTTCTCGCTGACGTTGAGCTGGCCGCCGAGGAACCACTTGGCGTGCGGCGGCTGCCAGTCGAGCACGCGGTCCCAAGGCTTGGTCCACTTCAGGCTGGCCGCCTGCTCAGCCCAGTAATGGATGAAGTCGGCGTCGGCTGCATCGTGCAGCGCGCGGTCGCGGACGTGGGCCTGCGCGGCGAAGGCCGGCGGCGGCGGGAACGAGCGGTTCTCGACGAGGAGGTCGCGGATCTCGGTCATAGCTCAATCCTAACGCGAACTGCGTCACCACGAAGGCACGAAGGGAGCCGAGACAATCTCACGGACCCGCAACGCCAGCGAAGCAATGCTTCTTGGGGTCGCGGGCCCGACGGTCTGTCGCGAGACCCTTCGTGCCTTCGTGGTGAATGCCGTTACGCCAGCAACCGCCGATCGACCGCCATCGCGAGGAACAGCAGCGCGAGGTAGAGCAGCGAGTACCCGTACACCCACCACGAGGGCTTCACGCGCGCCTCGGGTGTCTGCGCGACGCGGACCTTCCAGACGCCCCAGAGCAGCAGGCCGCCGAGCACCAGCGCGCTCACGAGGTACACCGGCCCGAAGGCCCCGTACGCCGCCGGCAGCACCGTGAGGCCCACGAGCAGCACCGAGTACCACCACATCTGGCTGATGGTCTCTTCCTCGCCCCAGACCAGCGGCGCCATCGGGACGCCCGCGTTGCCGTAGTCGCGCTGCTTGTTGAGCGCCAAGGCCCAGAAGTGCGGCGGCGTCCAATAGAAGACGATGAGGAACAGCAGCCAGGCCGTAAGGTCCAGCCGGCCCGCCACCGCCGCCCAGCCCACCAGCGGCGGGAAGGCCCCCGCCGCGCCGCCGATGACGATGTTCTGCGGCGAGCTGCGCTTGAGCCAGCGCGTGTAGATGAAGACGTAGAAGTAGAAGCCCGCCAGCGCCAAGGCTGCCGTGAGCACGTTCACGTACACGGCGAGCATCCAGGTCGCCGCCGTCGCGATGCCCACGCCGAAGGCCAGCACCGCCGTCGCGTGCAGCCGCCCGCTCGGGATCGGCCGCAGCTTCGTCCGCGTCATCACGTCGTCAATGTCGCGGTCGATGTACATATTCACCGCGTTCGCCCCGCCGGCCATCAGGTAGCCGCCCAGCATCACGATCAGCACCGTGAGCGGGCTGGGCACGCCCGCGACGTACATTGGCGCCACCGTCGTCACCAGCAGCAGCGAGATGATCCGCGGCTTGGTGAGGGCGATGTAGTCCTTTGCGCCGCTCACAGCCGGATCTCCCGCGACGTCGGGTCGATCTGGATCTCGATCATCGGGGGACGCGTCGCCTCGCCCCAGGCCAGGTACAGCACGGCGACCAGCACGAGGGCGGGCGCCCAGGCGAAGATCCGTTCTAGCACGGGCACCGGCGCGGCGGAGCGCCGCCAGGCGCGCTGGGTCGAGGCGAGGATCCCCACCTGGCCGACGACGACGGCGAGGACGGCGGACCAAAAGAGGGCGGTGGCAAGAAGGCTGGGCATATTCCGACAAGAAATATCGGCCGTTCCACTCCCCGTCGGCAGTGGCGGCGCGTAGCTTCGCGTGATGCCAACCAGCACGCCGCAGGCTCAACAGCCCACTCTCGCGCGCAGCATCGGTCTCTGGAGCGCGATGGCCGTGGTCATCGGATCGACGATCGGCTCCGGCATCTTCCGCTCGCCGGCAGGCATCGCCGACAAGCTCCCCGGCCCGCTGCCGATGCTGCTGGCCTGGGTGGCGGGCGGCATCTTCGCGATCTGTGGAGCGCTCACCATCGCGGAGCTGGCGAGTGCGCTGCCGAAGACCGGCGGCATCTATGTCTTCCTCAAGGAAGGCTGGGGCGACCGCACGGCGTTCACGTTCGGCTGGTCGCAGTTCGCGATGATCCGCGCGTCGTCGCTGGGCGGCATCTCGATCACCTGCGCGGAGTATTTCTTCCGCGTGATGGGCTGGGACCTGGGCGACCCGATGCCCGTGCGGTTCACGGCGGCGGGGGCCATCCTGCTGACCGCCTTCTTCAATATCAGGGGCGCGCGGGTGGGCGCGGCCTTCACCAACTTCACGGTGCTCGCCAAGTACGGCGGCTTGCTGTTCATCGTCATCGTGGCCTTCGCGTTCGGATTGCCGAACAACGGCATCGCGCACTACACGCCGATGCTGCCGCCGGGCAGCATCAGCATCAGCGCCTTCGGCTTGGCGCTGGTGAGCACGCTCTGGGCCTTCGACGGCTGGGCCGACGTCTCGAACAACAGCGGCGAGATCCGCGATCCGCAGAAGAACCTGCCGCGGGCGCTGATCGGCGGCACGCTGCTGGTGCTGGCGATCTACCTCGCGGCGAATCTCGCGTACCTGAGCGTGCTGACGATCGACGAGATGCGGGTGAGCCGCCTCGTGGCCGCCGACGTGGCCCAGCGGGTGATCGGGCCGGCGGGCGTGGT
>CAZYQM010000198.1:3934-4254 GCA_964649965.1 uncultured Gemmatimonas sp. | reverse complement strand
AGCGAGGGGTCGATCTCCAGCGCCTTGCGATAGGCGCGGATGGCTTCTTCCACGCGCCCGATCTTGGACAGCGCGATGGCGAGGTTCTGCAGGACCTTCAGATCGTCGGGCCGTTCGCGAAGGGCGAGGCGGTACGACGTCACGGCTGCGTCAAAGTCCCCCTGACGTTCCAGCACCAGCGCCTCGTTGAGATAATCGAGGCGCTGCCGGTCCTGCGCGTTCTCGGAACGGCCGCCGAAGAGGCGGTCCCAGAAGGACATAGGGCGTGGGCTGGGGGACGGGCAAAAGCTATAGATACGCGACTATGGGGGGAAGCCGTT
>CAZYQM010000198.1:0-3924 GCA_964649965.1 uncultured Gemmatimonas sp. | reverse complement strand
GGTGAAGGCGAACGGTGAAGGGTGAACGGTGAACGGTGTCCGTCCCTTACTGGACGGCCCCCCTGCGACGTAGCTTGCAGGTATGCCCACCCGACGCTCCGCCCCCAAGGAGACCTTCCACGTCGATTGGCCGCTCTTCGGCGAACTCTCGCGCGCGCTGGCGCTCAAGGTGTCGAAGAGTTTCGACCCCGACGTCGTGGTGGGCGTGGCGACGGCCGGCGTGGTACCGGGCGCCGTCGTCGCCGCGATGCTCGACCGGCCCTTCCACTCGATGATCGTCTCGCGGCGTTACTCGTCGAAGACGGTGCGTGAGACGCCGGCGGTGCTCTCCGCCGCGCCGCCTGACGTGCTCGGCAAGCGTGCGCTCATCGTGGACGAAACCTGCGACGGCGGCGACACGCTGCGTCTCGCCATCGCGGCGCTGGTCAACGCGGGCGCGAAGGAAGTGCGCACGGCGGTGAGTTTCCGCACGGGGACGTACGAGCCGGATTTCTCGGCGCTCGAGACCGAGGCGCGGATCGTGCTACCGTGGGACCGCGAGCAGATCGTCGGTGGCGTGCTCGTGCAGAATCCCAAGTACGACGGGACGCTCTGACGCGGTGCTGAGCGCGGCGCGCGGCTGACGATTGCGCCGCGACCGTTTCGCTAGAAGCGCGCCCCGAGTCCTTCGCCGCTACCCGCCAAGGCGGCCCGCACGCGGTCCGGCGCCACGCCGCGATGGGACGCGTGCCAGAGCAGCTGCCCGTCCTCGATGATGAGGATCTGCGGCGACTCGTGCCGCACGCCGAAGTGCGATTCGATGTCGTTCGACAGCGCTCGCTGGGCGAAGACGTCCACGAGCTCGAACGTGAGTCCGTCCGAGGCGGCAAGCTTGCCGAGCACGTGATTGCTCCACCCGCAGAGGGAGCAGGTCGGAGAGTGCTTGTAGATGATTGTCCGTCCCTCGCGCGCGGCGAGGTCGTCGGCGGATGTCAGGCTGGTCGGAATGATCGGCATCGGTCGGCGGGGGGTGTCCGCTACAAACCCTTCGCGCGCGACGCGCGTTCCGCGCTCAGCCCAGCTCGGCCAGCGCGTCCTGGTAGCTCACGCCTTCCGTGAGCCGCTGGTACACGTGCGCGATTACCGCCGGGCTGGCCAGCAGGAAACGGCAACGTGCGGCCCCGTTCGAGCGGCACTCGACCTCGAGACAGCCGAGCGTCTCGCCCGCCACGCGCCCGAACACGTCAGCGAGCATCCCCGCCGAGTAGTAGCAGCTCGGGTACGGCATCGCCGCAGCGGGGTCGGACTCGGCCCAGTCTGCGGAATCGAAGGCCACGGCGGCGTCGCCGAGCGGTTCAAGCGTCACCCCGCCCCAGCCCGTCTCGGTGAAGAAGCGTGCCGCGGCCTGCTGGAACTGCGCATAGGGCAGGGACTCCGGCGCGCTGAGGCCGTTGGCCGCGCACCATTGCTGCATCGCCGCGAGGACGGCCTCGCCGCCGGCGTAGCCCGCTTCCTGGAGCACGGCGGCAAATCCGTCGCCGAGGTCGCGCACGAGCGAGGCGCGCAGCGTCGTGAGCGAGCTGCGGGGAATCGCGGAGAGCGCCGAGGCGCCGAGCGTGAAGGGAGTCATCGTCAGCCCTAAGAAAGGGTCACTGGGCCAGCCGGCGCAAGAGCTCGGCCTCGTCAATCACCGAGACGCCGAGCTCCTTCGCCTTCTCGAGCTTGCTGCCGGCCTCTTCGCCGGCGACCACGAGATCCGTCGCCTTGGAGACCGAACTCGTCACCTTGCCGCCCGCGTTCTCGATCAGCTCCGTGGCCTGCGGTCGCGAGAGCGTGGGGAGCGTCCCGGTAAGGACGATCTTCATCCCCTTGAAGACACCGTCGGCGTTCGCCGCCTGCGGTTCGTCCATCCGGAGGCCCGCCGCCGCGAGCCGCGCGACGAGGTCCTGCATCGCCGGATCGTCGAACCACTCGCGCACCGACGCCGCCATCGTGTCGCCGACGCCGTGGAGCGCCTCGATCTGCTCGGCGCTGGCGGCCTGCAGCGCGTCCATCGTGCCGAAGGCACGGGCGAGCAGCTTGGCGCTCTCCGCGCCGACGTGGCGGATGCCGAGGGCGTTGAGCAGGCGCGAGAGCGGCTGCTGCTTGGACGCGGCGATGGCCTCGACCAATGCGGTGGCGCTCTTCGCCTGGAAGCCTACGACGCCGCCGAGGTCGTCCGCATCGGCTGCGTCCGCATCGTCCGCGGCGCGCTTCTTCGGCGGCTTCTTCGGGACCAGCTGCTCGACCGTGATCGCGTAGATGTCCGCCGCGTCGTTCACGAGCCCGGCGGCGATCAACTGCTCGAGCCGCTGGTAGCTCAGCCCGCGGATGTCCATCCCGGCGCGGGAGACGAAATGCGCCAGCGCTTCGAGTCGCCGTCCGCTGCAGGCGAGATTGGGGCAGTAGCTCGCGACTTCTTCCTCGTCGCGCACGGCGGCGCTGCCGCAGACGGGGCAGTGCGTCGGCGCGTGCACGCGGCGCTCGCTGCCGTCGCGTCGCTCCGGCACGGGCCCGAGGATCTGCGGAATCACCTCGCCGGCGCGCTTCACCTGCACCACATCACCGATGCGCAGGTCCTTCTCGGCGACGAGATCGAAGTTGTGCAGCGTCGCGTAGGTAATCGTCGCGCCACCGACCTCCACGGGCGCGAGCACGGCGCGCGGCGTCAGCGCGCCGGTGCGGCCGACCTGCACCTCGATGTCGAGCAACTTCGTCTCGGCGATGTCCGGCGCGAACTTCCGCGCGACGGCCCAGCGCGGAATGCGCCCGCCGACGACGCCGAGTTCCGTCTGCAGCGTCAGGCGATTCACCTTCACCACGCCGCCGTCGATCGCGAAGGGCAGCTCGGGGCGGATCGTCGTCTCCAGCTCGCGCGCCCAGGCGTGCACGTCGTCGAGCGTCGCGCATTGCCGGCGATGCGGCGGCGTGGGGATGCCCCAGCTCGCCAGCGTCTCCAGCAACTGCCATTGCGTCGTGAAGGGCAGCGCGGGATTGCCCGGCACGGCGAAGGCGTAGCCGAGGAAGCGCAGCGGCTTCTTGGCCGTCTCGCGCGGATCCTTCTGGCGCAGCGCGCCGGCGGCGGAGTTGCGCGGATTGGCGAACACCGGCTCGCCGGCCGCGGCGCGTTCGCGGTTCATCCGTTCGAAGCCGTCGAACTCCATATAGACTTCGCCGCGGATCTCGATCGTCTCCGGCCAGTTCGCGCCTTCGAGGCGCCGCGGCACGTCGGCGATCGTGCGCAGGTTCGCCGTGACGTCCTCGCCGACGCTGCCGTTGCCGCGCGTGGCGCCGATCTTCAGCTCGCCGTTCACGTAGGTGAGCGAGACGGCGGCGCCGTCGATCTTCAGCTCGCAGCAGTAGCCGTCCCTGTCCACCGCGTCGCCGACGAGCTTGCGCAGGCGCAGGTCCCACTCGGCGAGCTCGGTCTCGTCGAAGGCGTTGTCCAGCGAGACCATCGGCACGAGGTGCGTGTGCTTGGCGAGATGGCTCTCGCCCACGTCGGCGCCGACGCGCGTCGTCGGCGAATCGGCGTCGCGCAGCTCCGGGTGGTCGCGCTCGATGGCCTGCAGTTCGCGGAACAGCTTGTCGTACTCGGCGTCGCTGAGCGACGGCCGGTCGAGCACGTAGTACTCGTGCTGGGCACGTGCGAGCAGGGCGCGCAGCTCGGCTGCGCGCCCTGCCGGCGTCGAGGCGTCGGCGGCGCTCAGTCGGCCGCGCCCTCGGCGCCGCCTTCCGCCTCGGAGAGGCCGCCGTCGCGGAGGAAGGCCTCCACGTGGAAGAGCCCGGCCTCGCCGGCGCGCTTCACCATCCGCACCAGCGTGTCGGCCGACGTGACTTCCTCGCGCTGTTCGTTGACGAACCAGTCGAGGCCGTTCTTCATAATGTGGTTCTTCTCCTTGATCG
>CAZYQM010000197.1:0-4368 GCA_964649965.1 uncultured Gemmatimonas sp. | reverse complement strand
CTTCGTGGTGAACGCCGTGTAACAGACCCGCCGCGCGCGACGTAGTTTTCGGCTATGACCCTCGAGCTCGAACGCGAAGACGTCGTCCAGAAGCTCTGCGCCGCCTACGCGCGGGACCAGCTGACCACGGGAGAGCTGGAGGCGCGGCTCGAGCGCGTGTACAAGTCGGCTGACCGCGTGCAGCTCAACACCGTGCTCGAGGGATTGCCGGCGATGCAGATCGCGCGGCTGGGCGAGGCGCCGGTGCCCGTGCCGAACATCGCGCCGCCGGCTCCCGTGCCGTATCCGAATGGGGCGCCCGTGGCTGCGCGGCGCGGTCGCGACGGTCGTCCGAGCGGCCTCGGGCCCGGCGAGAAGCGCTACGCCGCGTTTATGAGCGAGATCAAGAAGGAAGGCCATTGGACCGTCCCGCCGGTGATCGTCGCCAACACCGTGATGGGCGGCGTCGTGCTCGACTTCCGCGAGACGCCCATTCCGGCCGGCGGCGTGGACATCTACGCCGACGTCATAATGGGCAGCCTCAAGGTGATCCTGCCGCCCGGCCTGCCGGCCGACGTGGACTGCTCGACCTTCCTGGGCTCCGTGAACGACAAGTCGAAGGCCGGCGTCGCCGGCGCGCCGACGATCCGCGTCACGGGCAGCACCGTGATGGGCGACATCACCGTGGTCACGAAGGTGCCGCGCAAGGAAGGCGAGAGCTCGTTCCGCGCGCAGATGCGCGCCTGGCTAGGCAGCGGCGAGTGAAATGCAGAAGGGCCGCGCGGTAGGCGCGGCCCTTTTCGCATCGCCCGTGCCGACCGGACCTACGGCCCCTGCGAGAGATACGCCTCGGCGTAGCGCACGATGCTCTCGTCAATGATGCGCAGCGCTTCGTCGCTCTTGCCCCAGCCGACGACCTCGACGCGCTTGCCCTCGAGGTCCTTGTAGATCGCGAAGAAGTGCTCGATCTCGCGCAGGTAGTGCCCGGGCAGGTCGGCGATGTCGAAGTACTCGCCGTGCATCGGGTCGTCCACGGGGACGGCGAGGATCTTGTCGTCGGGTTCGCCCTTGTCGAGCATCTTGAGCACGCCCACGGGACGCACGTCGATCAGGCAGCCGGTGAAGGTGGGCTCCTTGATCATCACGAGCACGTCGAGCGGATCGTTGTCCTCGTGCAGCGTGCGCGGGATGAGGCCATAGTCGCCGGGATAATGCACCGCCGAGTAGAGCACGCGGTCGAGGCGGAACAGTCCGGATTCCTTGTCGAGCTCGTACTTGTTGCGCGCGCCCTGCGGAATCTCGATCACCGCGGTGACGATCTCCGGCGCCTGACGACCCGGCGGGAGGTCCTTCCAGGGGTGGATCACCGCTGGCGCTCGGCTTCGGCGCGTTTGCGCGCGATGGCGTTGCGGCGCAGGCGGATCGAGAGCGCGTAGCCGCCGAACAGCGCGACGATCACGCCGTAGGCCATCTGGTAGTAGATCGCGTTGTCCGGCATCAGGACTCCGAGGTCGAGAGGTCGAGCAGCGCATCGCGCTCGACGGCCAGCTGCATCCGTTGCCGCACCAGCGCGAGGTACAGCAACGTGAACGCGCCCAGCGCGAGGAACAGCGTCTTCACCATCACGCCGGGCATCTGGATGCCCGCGGTGTTGGCGACGACGGGCGTGGGATGCTGCGTGCGGAACAGGTACACGCTGAGGTGGATGAACGGGATCAGCAGCGCACCGAGGATGCCGACGACGGCGGAGTAGCGGGCCCGCGCCTCGCGCTCGTCCACGGCGGAGCGCAGCACGAGGTAGCCGAGGAAGAGGAACCAGAGGAACAGCGTCGAGGTGAGGCGCGCGTCCCAGACCCACCAGGCACCCCAGATCGGCTTGCCCCAGAGCGGACCCGAGATGAGCACGCCCGTCGTGAAGATGACGCCCACTTCCGCCGAGGACTCGGCGAAGCGGTCGAGGCGCGGGTCCTTGATGAAGAGCCAGACGCCGCCGGCGATCGCCGTGAGGCCGAAGGCCAGGAAGGCCACCCAGGCCGACGGCACGTGGACGTAGAAGATCTTCTGCGCGAGGCCCTGCAGGCGTTCGGCGGGCGTGAAGTAGATCGCGCGCACGAAGGCCGCGGCCATCGCGGCGACGGCGAGGGCCATCAGCCAGTCGAAGCCGGCACGGCGGGTGGAGGCGGAATCGGTCATCAGGTCAGTCTTCGAGCGTGAACGGGAACGCTATGGTGCAGGCGTAGAGGAAGACGAGGTCGAAGGCGAGCAGGATACGCAGCCAGCCCAGCGATTCCTCGAACGGGCGCCCCGCGAGGAGCTTGGCGGTCATCTGCGCCGCCGGCAAGACGATGGGCACGAAGAACGGCAGGGCCAGCACCGGCAGCAGCAGCTCGGCCATCCGCGTGTTGGACGTGATGCCGGCGAACAGCGTGCCGATGCAGGTGAGCCCGATGGCGGCGAGCAGCATCACGGCGGCCAGCGGCCCCGCGACCACCGAGAGCGGCAGGTTGTAGAACAGCGCCAGGGCCGGCAGCGCCACCAACTGAACTCCGAGCACGAACGCGAAGTTCGCGAGGGCCTTGCCAAGGAAGATGGCCTCGCGCGCGACGGGGGCGACGAGCAGCGCGTCCATCGCGCGCTCCTGCGCCTCGACGCCGAAGCTGCGGTGCAGGCCGAGGAGCCCGCTGAAGGTGAAGGTCACCCAGAGGATGCCCGGCGCGACGTCCACCGCGGCGACGGCGGTGGGGTCCCAGGCGAAGTAGAAGATGACCAGCGAGAGCAGCGAGAGCACCAGCGCGGAGAGGAACGCCGAGCGCGAACGGAACTCGATGGCGAGATCCTTGCGCGCGATGATCCAGGCGGCGGCGAGCGCCGAGGGCGCGGCGCTGCGGTGCTGCGGAACTGGCGTGGGCGCGCTCACGCGAAGAGCCCCCGGTATTCCGCGGCGTAGCGCGCGACGTCGAGGCCCGCGGTGGCCTCGTGCCGTACGAAGCTGCCGCTGCGCATCACGGCCGCCTGCGAGGCGACGGCGAGGCCCTCTTGGAGCGCGTGCGTGACGACGACCAGCGCGGCGCCGGCGGCGCGGCGCTCGAGGAGCAGGCCGGTGAGCGCGCTGGCGCCTTGTTCGTCGAGGCCCGTGTAGGGTTCGTCGGCGAGGAGCACGTCCGGCCCGTGGACGATCGCGCGGGCGATGGCGACGCGCTGCTGCAGGCCGCGCGAGAGCGCGCGCACCGGGACGTCGGCGCGGTCGGCAACGCGCAACTGCTCGAGCGCGTGCTGGGTGGCGGCGTCGGCGTCGGCGACGCCGTGGAGCTGCGCGGCGAAGCGCACGTTCTCGCGCGCCGTCAGCGTGTCGTAGAGCATCGTGCGATGCGAGATGAGCCCCACGCGGGCGCGGGCGGGTGCGGCGGGCAGCGCCGCATCGCCGATGGCGGCGCTCCCGGCGTTGGGCTTCAGCAGGCCGGCGAGCAGGCGGAGCAGCGTGGTCTTGCCCGCGCCGTTGGGCCCGAACAGGGCCAGCGCATCGCCGGCGGCGAGCTCGAAGGAGACGTCATTGACGGCGCGTCGGGTCCCGAACGCGCGCACGAGGCGGCGCGCAGCGAGGAGCGCGGTCACGACGATGGGGCCAAGGCGGACGTCATCGTCGGAAAGTTACCCGCGCGACTGCCCGCGCGGGACGTCCGCGCCGTTTACGAGGCGCGGACGATCTCGAACAGCGCGGCCATCCGCGTCTCGTCGAGCAGGCGCTCGACCGGACCGGGGACGTTCAGCAGGCTGACCCGCACGCGGTGTTCGCGCGCGCGCTTCTGGAGCAGGATCAGCACGCCGAGGCCGCTGGCGTCGATTTCCACGACGGCGGCGAGGTCGAGCGTCACGGTGCTGGACTGACCGGCCAGCGCCACGTCGAGCGCGTCGAGCGCCTGCGTTCGGAACGCGACGCGGGTGTCGGCGGTCAGGTGACTGGGGCAGTGCAGCGTGGACATCGAGGGGCGTTCCAGGGACAAAGGGAGCGGTGCGGTCATCGGAGCTCTCCTGAGGCGTGGTGCCGCCACGCCGACCTGTGCTTCACCTGTTGTCCGCCGCGGATGTGCGGCTCCTCGGACACTTCGGCAACCGGACGATCTCGCGACCGCGAGACTCCTGGCTTTGCGTCCCCGCCTCGCGACGGGTTTGCTCTTGTCGGTGTGGCGAACTGCTCGCCGATTGCATTGAAAGGCGAGATGCGTGCCACGGATGCCGTCAGCTAAGTCGTTGCCGCATATAGCCATTCACGGCTGTCACATCGTGATTTCTTCGGTTTTTGCCGCAGGCTGCGGCGAGTGTGGCGTATTTCACGGCAGTGTCGTGTATTGTGACACTTTGTGACTGAACGGCGTTCACCACGAAGTGGCT
>CAZYQM010000196.1:2385-4390 GCA_964649965.1 uncultured Gemmatimonas sp. | reverse complement strand
TTCCAGTGGCCGCCGCCGTTGTTGCGCACGGCGGTGCGAATCGCTTCCGGCACCTTGGCGATGTCGCGGTTCAGCTGCTCGAGCGACCACGACGCGAGGTCGGGCGCCTTCTCGATCGCGGCGTTGAGGTTCGTGACGTAGGCGTTGTGGTGCTTGCCGTGGTGGATCTCCATCGTCTGCGCGTCAATGTGCGGCTCGAGCGCAGTCGTGGCGTAGGGCAGGGCAGGAAGCGTATGGGCCATTGGGGGACTCCAGTGAAGTGCTTGGGGAATGGCGAACTGCCGAGTGCAAGATATATCCGCGAACGCGGCGTTACGCTCCCTTCGACTGCCGTGACTTCCACCAGCCGTAGATGCCCGGCGTGATGGAGAGCAGGATGATGCCGATGATGAGCTTCTCGACGTGACGGTCGAGGCCCGGCACCATCTTCACGACGTAGAAGCCGGTGAGCAGCATCGACCAGATCCAGAGCAGGCCGCCGATCACGTTGTAGAACACGAACGTGGGGTAGTGCATCTTCGCGGCGCCGGCGACGACGGGCGCGAAGGTGCGCGCGAAGGGCATAAAGCGCGCGAGGATGATGGTCTTGCCGCCGTGCTTCTCGTAGAAGGCGTGCGCGGCCTGCAGGTGGCTCTGCTTGAACCAGCGCGAGTCTTCGCGCTTGAACAGGGCCTCGCCCGAGCGGCGCCCGATGCCGTAGGCGATCTGGTCGCCGATGACGGCCGCGGCGGAGCAGAGCGCGCCGAGCGTCCAGACGTTGAGCGGTGAGTTCACCGCGGCGGCGGCGAGGCCGGCCGTGACGAGCAGCGAATCGCCCGGCAGGAAGGGGAAGAGCAGCCCCGTCTCGATGAAGATGATGGCGGTGATGCCGACGTAGCCGGCG
This sequence comes from uncultured Gemmatimonas sp., assembly GCA_964649965.1. Lineage (GTDB taxonomy): Bacteria > Gemmatimonadota > Gemmatimonadetes > Gemmatimonadales > Gemmatimonadaceae > Pseudogemmatithrix. The sequence goes on along the minus strand of CAZYQM010000196.1, from coordinate 3,507 downwards.
GTGGCCACCAGCGACTCGAGGTCGCGGAGCTGCAGGAAGAGGTCGAGGAGGAAGTCCATATCGGGCGAAAGCTAAGTCGCCGCACCGCCGCGCCGCACCTGCCCTCGCTAGCTTTCACCGCCTATGTCCGTCCTCCATCGCGTCGTCGTCGTCCTCAACAAGCCCCAGGACCAGGTGAACATCGCCGCCGTCGTGCGCGTGATGAAGAACTTCGGCTTCGTGGACCTGCGGATGGTGGACCCCGTGCCCTACGATCCCTGGCGCATCGAGGGGGTCGCGCACGGCACGCGTGACCTGGTGGAGCGCATCCGCCACTTCGCGACGCTCGATGAGGCCCTGGCCGACTGCGTGTTCGTCGCGGCCTTCGGCGCCAAGCGCCGCGCGCATCGCTGGCCGGTCACCGAACCGCGCCCGCTGGCGGCGACGCTGCTCGAGAAGGTCGCGGCGGGCCCCGTCGCGCTGCTGTTCGGCCAGGAGGACCACGGCCTGCCGAACGAGGCGATCGACCGCGCGCAGGTGCTGGTGCGCATCCCCACGACGGAGCACGCGTCGCTGAACATCGCGCAGGCGGTGAACATCGCGCTCTATGAGCTGCACGTCGCCGCGGGCGACGCCACGCGGGAAGTGGCGCGGCACAAGCATCACGCGGCATTGCCCAAACACGACGAATGGGAGCGGGCGCTGGGCGACATCGACCGCGCGCTGGCGGCGATTGCGTTCTACCGGACCCGGAACCCGGAACACATTATGCGCAGCGTGCGTTCGCTGCTGAATCGCGCGGGCCCGGACAGTCGAGAATTGACCTTGGTGCGGGCGATGGGCATCGAGGTGCTCCGGACGATCGACCGCGTGAAGCGGGGACTGGAGCCGCAGTGAGCGCGGTGTTGGATCGGGAGACGCGCTGGTTCGCGCAGGCAGTAAAGCCCCGATTGTCACGGGGTTGCGATAGTTGAGCATTGCGGTCATTTTTCCGCGTTGCCGTGACGCTTGTGAAGTTTTTCACAAGCCGAGTAGACTATTCGGATATCCCCTTTCCCGAGTCATTTGCCGATGACGGGTCGTAGCAAGTGGGTCCTGATCCCTGGGACGGTCGCGATTGCCATCGCGGCCACGATGCTCTCC
>CAZYQM010000196.1:0-2375 GCA_964649965.1 uncultured Gemmatimonas sp. | reverse complement strand
GGTCGCAGACGGCGCAGGAGGCCGCCCCCGCCGGGGCCGCCGAGACCGCCACCCAGAAGGCCAACCGTGAGGCCGCCGGTAAGGCGCAGCCCGGACCGTGGGCGTACAGCGGTGCGTCGGGCTACACGTTCTACGTGGGCGGCGGCATCGGCCGCTCGCCGGAGCAGCCGGTCAAGTTCCCGCACCCGGTGCACGTGAACACGCTGCAGATGAACTGCGCGTTCTGTCACAACGCCGCCGGCCAGTCGCCGGACCCGGGCCTGCCCGCGGTCGGCACCTGTATGGCCTGCCACACGCTCGTCGGCACGGACCGCCCGGAGATCCAGAAGCTCTCCGAGTACTGGGCCAAGCGGCAGCCGGTGCCGTGGGTCCGCGTGCACAAGGTGCCGGAGTACGTGCACTTCCCGCATATGCGCCACGTGAACGCCGGCGTGACCTGCCAGACCTGCCACGGGCAGGTCAACAATATGGAGCAGGTCTTCCAGACCCAGTCGCTCAATATGGGTTGGTGCGTCCAGTGCCACGTGAACGGCTACTCGCCCGCCGAAGGAATGCGGGCCGCCGGGTACGAGCCCGATTCGGCTACGCTCGCGATGCCGCGCAAGCGCGCCAACTACGATTGCGCCACCTGCCACTACTAAGACCGCGATGACTCCGAACACCACGGAAGCCACCAAGGCTGCCCTGACGCAGGCCGATGGGGAGCGCGCGGCCGTCAAGCGCCGCGAGTTCCTCAAGGTCCTCGGCGTGTCCACCGCCGCCACCGCCGCCGTCGGCTGCGGGACGAGCAACGTCGAGAAGCTCATCCCGTACCTCGTCTCGCCGGACAACACCGTCCCCGGCGTCTCGAACTACTACGCCACCACCTGCCGCGAATGCGCCGCCGGCTGCGGCCTGATCGTCGAGGTGCGTGACGGTCGCGCGATCAAGGCCGAGGGCAATCCTGAGCACCCGGTGAACCGCGGCGCGCTCTGCGCCCGCGGCCAGTCGTCGCTGCAGGCGCTCTACAACCCGGATCGCTTCCGCGGCCCGATGAAGCGCGAGGGCGCGAACCTCGTGCCGACCACCTGGGACGATGCGATCGGCATCCTCGCCCAGAAGCTCGGCGAGGCCAAGAGCCGCAACCAGGGCCGCGGCGTTGCGTTCATCAACGGCCACGAGCAGGGCAGCTTCCCGGCCGTGCTCGACCAGATCCTCGCCGGCTACGGTGCGCCCGCGCACCTGAGCTACGACGCCGAGGCGCCGGTCGCCGTGGCGACGGCCAACCGCGCCGCCTACGGGCAGTCGTGGCCGCACCACGACTTCAGCGCCGCCGAGCTCATCGTCTCCTTCGCCGCCGACTTCCTCGACGGCTGGGGCGTGCCGGTGCCGCAGCAGCTCACCTTCGCGGAAGCCCGCGGCAAGGTCGAGGGCGCGCCGCGCTTCATCTATGTGGGCGCGCGTCGCACGCTCACCGGCCTCAACGCCGACTCCTGGATCCCGGCGCGTCCGGGCTCCGAGCTGGCGATCGTCAACGCGCTGCTCGGGCGCGGCTCGCTCGAGGCGGCCGCGGAAGAAGCGGGCGTCGCCGTGTCGCTGCTCGAAGGCCTGCGCAGCGAGATCCTCGCGGCCAGCGCCTCGGCGATCATCGGCGGCGGTTACACGAGCAACAGCGGGGAACTCGCCGCCGCGGTGGCCGAGCTGAACAAGCAGCGCGGCAACATCGGCAAGACGATCGACCCGAGCCGCGGCCTCAACGCCTTCGAGGGCGTCGCGACGCTCGCCGACCTGCGTGCGCTCACCGAGCGGATGAACGCCGGCGAGGTGCAGCTGGCGATGGTCCGACACGCGAACCCGGCGTACACGACGCCGCCGAGCCTCGGTTTCGCGGCCGCGTTCGCCAAGGTGCCGTTCAAGGTGTCGTTCAGCAGCATCCCGGACGAGACGACGGCGCTCTGCGACCTGATCCTGCCCGACCATCACGCGCTGGAGAGCTGGGGCGACGCCGAGCCGGTGCGCGGTCTCCTCTCGCTGCAGCAGCCGGTGATGGATCCGGTGTTCGATTCGCGCTCCACCTCGGACGTGCTGCTGTCCGTGGCGAAGAGCGATCCGTCGCTCGCGTCGCGCTTCCCGGTCGCGGACTACCGCGCCTGGCTGGCCACGCGCGTGGGCGGCAACAGCAACCTCCGCGAGGCGCTGCCGACGGCGATGACCCGCGGCTCGGCGCTCGCGCGCTCGGGCAACGCCGGTCGCACGGCGGCGAAGCCCGCCGCGATGGGCGCCGGTGAGTACCACCTGGTCACGTATCTCTCGCCGACGCTCGGCGACGGCCGCGGCGCGAACAAGCCCTGGCTGCAGGAGCTGCCGGACCCGGTCACGAAGATCTGCTGGCAGAC
>CAZYQM010000195.1:0-4400 GCA_964649965.1 uncultured Gemmatimonas sp. | reverse complement strand
TTCGGTCTGCCAGCGCGCGTTCAGGCGATCCAGCTCGTCCATCATATCCATCGCCGCCATCATCGCGCGGTCGCAGTCGTCGGGCTCGCCGATCGGCGCGCCCCACTGCGCCATCACCGCGTCGCCGACGAACTTGTCCAGCGTGCCGCCGTGACGGAACACGCACTCCACCATCTCCGTGAAGTACTCGGTGAGCAGCTTGGCCATCGAGTCGGCGCTCATCGTCTCGGAGAGCGTCGTGAACCCGCGGATGTCGGAGAAGAGCACGGCGACGCGGCGCTTGTCGCCGCCGAGCTTCACGGCATCCGGACTGCTCGCGATGCGCGCCGCGAGGTGCGGTGTGAAGAAGCGCTCGAAGTTGCTGCGCGCCAGCATCTCGGCCTTGATGCGCTCGGCGAACTGCCCGTTCTCCAGCGCCACCGACGCGATGCCCGAGAACGCGATGAGGAAGTCGAGGTCCGTCTCGCCGAAGCGCTTGAGCGAGAAGTTGTCCACGTAGAGCACGCCCAGCGCCTTGTTCTCGCTGCCGATCAGCGGCACGCACATCGCCGAGCGCACCTTCTGCAGCACGATGCTCTGGCCCGTGAAGCGCTGGTCGTCCGCCGCATCGTCCGTGAGGATGGCGACCTTGTCCACCACCGCCTGCGTCACGATGCTCTGTGGCACGTCGCCGCTGGCCGCCTCGCCGCGCCGGTCGCGCGAGATCTGCGGATGCAGGTGCCCGTCGCGGTCGCTCAGCAGGATCGCGCAGCGATCGGCCTCGAGCGTCTGGAACGCGTACTCGGCGATCTTTACCAGCAGGCCGTGCACGTCGGTGGCCTTGGTGAGGCCCTTCGCGACTTCGAGCAGGATGGCCAGCTTGCGCCGGTCCTTCTCGGCCGGGTCCACCTGGCCGGCGAGCTGCTTGTTGATCGAGCCCGAGTCGCCGACGAGGACGCCGAACTCGCCCGTCTTCGGGATCTGCCGCACGATCGTCGCGGCGGCCGGCTTGGTCGGTGCGGTCGGCGCGGGGGCGGCCACGGGCTTGGGCGCCTCCACGGCTTCGAGTCGGAAGACCACCTTGCCGAAGGTGATCTCCGCGCCCGGCGCCGCCGTCGCGCTCTCCACCTTCACGCCGTTCACGAAGGTGCCGTTGCTCGAGCCCAGGTCGCGCAGCTCGAGGCCGTTGGCCGTCAGCCGCAGCTCGGCGTGCTGCCGCGAGACCGTCGGGTCCACCACCGCGCACTCGTTCGTGACCGCGCGGCCCACGAGATGCGGGCCGGCGCCGATGAGTTCGAAGCGGAAGTTGTTGTCGACGCCGATCAGGCGAAAATGCATAGCGCTAAATATGGCGCACGCGGCCGATGGCCGTCAGCATCGCGCGCGCTTTCGCCTCGGTCTCCGCCCACTCGGAGGCGGGGTCGGAGTCGGCCACGATGCCCGCGCCCGCCTGCACGTTGGCCTCGTCCCCGGCCAGCACGCAGGTGCGGATCGTGATGCAGAGGTCCATCCGCGTGTCGCCCCAGCCGATGTGGCCCACGGCGCCCGCGTAGGGGCCGCGACGCTCCGGCTCCAGCGTGTCGATGATCTCCATCGCCCGCACCTTCGGTGCGCCGGTCATCGTGCCTGCGGGGAACACGGCCTTGAACACCGCCAGCGACGACCGCGCGTCGCGCAGGATGCCCTCGACGGAACTCACCAAGTGCAGCACGTGCGAGTAGCGCTCGACGACCATCAGGTCGGGCACGGACACCGTGCCGTACTGCGCTACGCGACCGACGTCGTTGCGCCCCAAGTCCACGAGCATAATGTGCTCGGCGCGTTCCTTGGGGTCGGCCAGCAGCTCGGCGGCGCGCTCGGCGTCCTGCTCGGGCGTCGCGCCGCGCGGACGCGTGCCGGCGATCGGCCGCACCGTCACCTTGCCGTCGGCCACGCGCACGAGCAGCTCGGGCGAGCTGCCGACGAGCTCGAGATCCTCGAGCACGAGGTGGAACATATACGGCGAGGGATTCAGCACGCGGATCGCGCGGTAGAGCGAAGTCCCGTCGAAGTCCCGCGGCACGCTGATGCGCCGCGCGAGCAGGCACTGGAACACGTCGCCGGCGAGGATGTGCTCCTTGATGCGCGCCACACCGTCGAGGAATCGCTCGCGCGAGGTGTTGGAGACGCCCGTCGCCGCGGGGCGCGAGGCTTCGAGCTCCAGCGGAGGCAGCGACGGGCCGCTGTGCAAACGCGCGATGGTCGCGCTGATTTCCGACTGTGCGGCGTCATAGTGCGCGCGCAGCGTCGCCTCATCGGCGCCCGCAGGTACGGCGGCCGTGGCCACCACGCGGGCCTGCGCGCGCAGGTTGTCCACGATGACGACGTTGCGCGTGAACACGAACAGCGCGTCGGGGCAGGGAATCCCGCGCGGCGGTGCGTCGGGCAGACGCTCGATGTGCCGCACCACGTCGTAGCCGAAGAAGCCGACCGCGCCGCCCCAGAACGGGCCGAGCTCCGGCACCTCGACCACCGGATGCCGCGTGAGCGCCGCGCGCAGGTCGGCGAACGGATCGTCCGGGCGCCGCGCAGCCTGCCAGCCGGCCTCGGGCGTCCAGTCCTCGACCACGCCGTCCGTGAGGCGCCAGGCGCCGCGTGGCGCCGCGCCGAAGAACGAATACCGCGCCCAGGTCTCGCTTCCTGCCGGCGCGGACTCCAGCAGGAACGCGAACGGCCCCTCGCGCAGCTTGTGGAACGCGCCCACGGCGGTGTCGCCATCCAGCAGCGTGTCACGCCAGACGGGCACGAGCCCGCCCGAGCGCGCGCGCGTCGCGAATGCCGCGAAGTCGCTCACCGGTCGTCCCGCTCGCGGTTGTTCAGGCCCTGCACACTGACAATCTTTGACATATGCGAATCCTGTGCGCGGTCACCGCCGCGTCGGCTCTGCTCTGGACCTGCACCGCGACCCTCGCCGCGCAGGAGCGCTGGAACGACGAGCGCACGATGTCCCTCGTGCGCGCCGCCACCGCACGCCGCGGCGCCCAGTTGGCCGACACCGCCCTGCGCGACTACACGGCGCAGGCCACCGGCACCGTCACCTTCCTCGCCCAGTTCGGCGAGGGCGCCTTCTCGCGCCCCATCGTCGTGAAGTCGGACCAGCTTGCGCTCGAAGTCTATTGGGGCGCGCCTGACCGCAGCAAGCAACGCATCGTCGGCCGTCGCGACACGCTGCTGCTGCCCAGCGATATGCAGTACCATCGCGACCACCTCGGCATCATCCAGAACAACTTCCCCGACATCATCCGCCTCGGCGAGGGCGACGAGGTGCTCGACGTCGTCCACCCGCTCAGCCCCTCCGGGCCGGCGACCTACGACTACGCCGTCAGCGACTCGCTGGCCATCCGCGGCGGCGGCATCAGCGTGGACGTGATGATGGTCAGTGTCCGCCCCAAGGACGCCAGCCGTCCGGCCGCCGTCGGCGCCGTGTACCTCGACCGCGAAAGCGGCAGCGTCGTCCGGATGACCTTCTCGTTCACCCGCGCCGCCCTGCGCGACCGCCAGCTCGAGGACGTCTCGGTGATCCTCGAGAACGGACTCGTGGACGGCCGCTTCTGGCTGCCGCGCCGCCAGGAGATTGAGATCCGCCGCTCGGCGAGTTGGATGGACTTCCCTGCCAAGGGCATCATCCGCGGGCGCTGGGAGATCTGCTGCATCGAGACCAACCGTTCGCTGGCCTCGCCGGTGTTCAACGGGCCGGAGATTGTCGAGGCCGCGCCGCGCGACGAGCTGCGCCGGCATCCATCGTTCACCGGCGAGGTGCTCGACGCGCTGCCCGAGGACGTGCGCGCGCTGGATGCCGACGAAGTGCGCGCCGTGCAGGACGAGGCACGCCGGCTCGTGCAGGAGTCCGCCCTGCGCCGCGTGCGCAGCGGCAACCTGATGGCACACCGCATCTCGGACGTCGTCCGCAGCGACCGCGTCGAAGGCCTCGCCGTCGGCGCGGGTCTCTCGCAGCGGCTCGGCGGCGGCCTGCTCGCGACGGCGCAGGGTCGCTACGGATTCGCCGACTTCCGCTGGAAGGGTCAGGGCGCGCTCGAGTGGCGGCGCGCGTCGGGCTGGTCCCTGCGCGCGACTGGCGTGGACGATTGGCGTCAGCTCGGTGAGGTGGCCGAGGTCAGCGGTGTACGGAATGCGATCGCCGCGCAGGAGTTCGGCAGCGACTGGACGCAGCCGATCGGCAGCGTGGGCGGGGCGCTGCGGCTGCAGTACGCGCCGGCCGATCGCGCGCAGTGGTTCGCCGAGTTCGGACGGCACGACGAGCGGCCGTTGAGCGTTGCGGCCGCGCCGGCGACGGGACGCTTCGAAGCGACCGTGCCCGCGCTTCGCCTCACGCGCGACGCGGTCACGCTCGGATTCGCGCACGGGGGCTCCGTCGGGGCGGG
>CAZYQM010000194.1:4142-4413 GCA_964649965.1 uncultured Gemmatimonas sp. | reverse complement strand
CTCCGTCGGCGAGTGGCACGGGCGCCCCGGCCCCTCGTCGCCGGAGCTGGCCGCGACGGCCGGCAAGCTCGCCGCGCTGGCCATCGAGCGCGCGGTGGAACTGGTGCGCGCGGGTGCGGTGCAGGGCATCGTGACGGCGCCAATCGACAAGTCGGCGTTGGCCGCCGCGGGATACACCGACCCCGGCCACACCGAGATGCTCGAGCGCCTCACCGGACATCCCACCGCGATGATGCTGGCGTCGGAGCGGCTGCGCGTCGTGCTCGCCACC
>CAZYQM010000194.1:0-4132 GCA_964649965.1 uncultured Gemmatimonas sp. | reverse complement strand
CGCGTTGCGCGACGTGCCGCAAGCCGTCACGCAGGCGGCGCTGGTGCGCGCCGCGACGCTCACGCGCGCGGGCCTGCGCGACTGGTTCGGCATCGCCGAGCCGCGCCTCGCGCTCTGCGCGCTGAATCCGCACGGCGGCGATGGCGGTCGCTTCGGGGACGAGGATATGCGCGTGCTCGCCCCGGCGGCGCGCGAGGCCGGGATGGCCGGCCCGTTCCCCGCCGACACCGTCTTCGTGCGCGCGATGCGCGGTGAGTTCGACGCCGTCATCGCGCCGTATCACGACGTGGGGATGACGGCCATCAAGGTCGCCAGTTTCGGCGAGGGCGTGAACGTGACCCTCGGGCTGCCGTTCCCGCGCACCTCGCCCGACCACGGCACGGCGCTCGACATCGCCGGCCAGGGACGCGCCGACGCCGGCTCGATGGTCCACGCCATCCTCGTCGCGGCGCAGATCGTGACACGACTCGCCTAGTGCGACTGGCCCCTCGGCGGTCCGGGGGAGAGATTACCGAAGCACCGATGTCCACCCCGCGCGACCCCGCCAATCAGTCCTTCGACGACTGCCAGGCGCACCGCCCCTTGGCGGCGCGTGGCGTCACGCACGCGCATCACGGCCACGAACATCACGGGCACGAGCACGGGGCGCACGACCACGATCACGCGCACGGCCACGCCCACGCGACCTCCACGCGACGCCTCGCCTGGGCGCTGGGCGTCACCGGCCTGCTGCTGGTGGCCGAGTTGGTGGGCGGCATCGTCGCCAACTCCGTCGCCCTGATCGCCGACGCAGGGCATATGCTCACCGACGCCGGCGCGCTGGGACTCTCGCTGTTCGTGGCCTGGTTCAGCCGCAAGCCGGCGACGCCGCGGCGTACGTACGGGCACCTGCGCTGGGAGATCCTCGCGGCCTTCCTGAACGGCGCGACGCTGCTGCTGCTCTCGGCGTGGATCCTCGTCGAGGCCATCGGGCGCCTGCGCGCGCCGGAACCGGTGGGCGGCGCCTTGATGCTCGGCATCGCCGTCGCCGGCCTCGCGGCCAACGGCCTCAGCGCCTGGCTGCTGCACGGGCACCAGGACGACAGCCTGAACCTGCGTGGCGCGTATCTCCACGTGCTCTCGGACCTGCTCGGCAGCGTCGCCGTGATCCTCGCGGCGGCGGCCGTGCAGTGGTTCGGCTGGACACTGGCCGATCCCATCGCGTCCATCGCCGTCACGCTCTTGATCGTCCGCGGTGCCTGGCGCCTGGTGCGCGAGGCCGTGGACGTGCTGCTGGAGCACGCCCCGGCGCACATCGACGCCGAGGCGCTGCGTGCCGCGATGCTCGACGTGCGCGGCGTCGGCGCCGTGCACGACCTGCACGTGTGGACCCTGACGTCCGGCGTCGTCGCGATGAGCGCCCACGCCATCGCCCCGACGGTGCAGGAGCATCCGCGCGTGCTCGCCGACCTGCACGCGGCGGCGGCCCGCTTCGGCATCCTGCATTCGACCATCCAGCTCGAGGGCGAACCCCTCGCCGCCTGCTGCGGCGACTTCGCCGACTCCCCCCTCACCCCGGCGACCCGCTGATGGCCCAACTCGACAAGCTGCTCTCCGTGATGATCTCCAACCGTGCGGACGAGCTGGTCCTCACGGAGGGCGCGGCTGCCGTCCTCCTCACCGGTGGCCAGGAGCGCCCGGTGACGAAGGCGCTCACGGCGGCGCAGATCGTCGCCTTGCTCAAGGAGATCGCGCCCGCCGCGACGCACGCGGCGCTCGACGGCAAGCAGCCGACCAAGTTCCAGTATATGAGCGAGGACTCCGTCTTCGCGATCCGCGCGATGGTGCTCGGCGACGGCAAGCTGTCGGTGCGCACGCAGGTGGATGCCGACGGCGAGTTCAAGCGTTCGACGGGGATGTTCGCGCGCGTGGTGATGCCCGAGGACTCGGGTGCCACGGCGGCCGCGAAGGTCCCCAACGTGCGTGAGGCCGCCGGCGATCCGGCGCAGGCGCTCGAGGCGATGGAGAAGCTGCTGCGGATGCTCGTCGACCAGGGTGCGTCCGATCTGCATATGCGTGTGGGCGAACCGCCGATCCTCCGCAAGAGCGGCGAGATGCACCGCGTCGAGGGCCAGCCCAAGCTCGACCCCGAGACGATGGAATCGCTGCTGCTGTCCATTATGCCGGACCGCAACAAGCACGAGTTCAGCGAGACGAACGACAGCGACTTCGCCTACGAGATCACCGGCGTCGCGCGCTTCCGCGCCAACGTGCTGCGCGACCGCAAGGGCGTGGCGGCGGTGTTCCGCGTCATCCCGAACACCATCATCACCGCCGACCAGCTGGGCCTGTCGCAGGAAGTGCAGAACCTCTGCTATCTGACCAAGGGCCTCGTGCTCGTCACCGGGCCGACGGGCTCGGGCAAGTCCACGACCCTCTCCGGCCTGATCGACCTCGTGAACCGCTCGCGCAACGACCACGTGATCACGATCGAGGACCCGATCGAGTTCGTGCACGAGAACAAGAACTGCATTATGACGCAGCGGCAGGTGGGCGTGCACACGGGCTCGTTCAAGAGCGCCCTGCGCGCCGCGCTGCGCGAGGACCCCGACATCATCCTCGTCGGCGAGCTCCGCGACCTCGAGACAGTGGCGATCGCAATCGAGACGGCCGAGACGGGGCACTTGGTGTTCGGGACGCTGCACACGACGACCGCGGCGAGCACGATCGACCGGCTCATCGACCAGTTCCCGGCCGACCGCCAGGAGCAGGTGCGGACGATGCTCTCGGAGTCGCTGAAGGGCGTGGTCTCGCAAGTGCTGTGCAAGAAGATCGGCGGCGGTCGCGTGGCGGCCCGCGAGATCCTGCTCGTCACCCCCGCGGTGTCGAACCTGATCCGCGAGGGCAAGACCTTCCAGATCCCGTCGATTATGCAGACCAGCAAGCGGCTCGGGATGATCACGATGAACGACACGCTGCTCGACCTGGTCGAGAAGAAGCTGGTCGAGCCGAAGGAGGCCTATATGAAGTCGGTGGACAAGGGCTCCTTCGTGGCGCAGCTGAAGGCGAAGGGGCACGACACGAGCTTCGTCGAGGGGGATGACGGCGGGGCGGCGAAGCCGGCGGCGGCGACGAAGCGTAAGTAGGGAGGACGGAGGGTAAGGAGGAGCGAGGAGCGAATTCGAGGAGCGAGGCTGGGGGTGGGAAGTTGGGGCTTTGGAGGAGGGGAGGGCGTCCTCCCTCCTCGTTCCCTCACGCCTTCCCTTGCTCCCTCCTCCGTCCTTCCCCTTGCTCCTCGCTTCTCCATTCCTCCCCCCTGCTATATTTCAGGGCTATGGAAATCCGCAACATCGCCATCATCGCGCACGTGGACCACGGGAAGACGACCCTCGTGGACCAGATGCTCCGGCAAGCCGGGGCCTTTCGCGCCAATCAGGTCGTCGCCGAACGCGTGATGGACTCCAACCCGCTCGAGCGTGAGCGCGGCATCACGATCCTCGCCAAGAACACCTCGGTGCACTGGGGTGACGTCAAGCTCAACATCGTGGACACGCCCGGGCACGCCGACTTCGGCGGCGAGGTCGAGCGCATCCTCCGGATGGTGGACGGCGTGCTGCTCGTCGTGGACGCCTTCGACGGCCCGATGCCGCAGACGCGCTTCGTGCTCCGCAAGGCGCTGGCCCTCGGCCGCACCGTCATCATCTGCATCAACAAGATCGACCGCCCGGGCGCCGACCCGATGCGCGTGCACGAGGAAGTGCTCGACCTGCTGATTGAGCTCGAGGCCAACGAGACGCAGCTCGACGCGCCCGTGGTCTATGCCTCGGGACGCGACGGCATCTCGACGATGTCGATGGACGTGCCTCCGACGGACCTCAAGCCGCTGTTCGACACCATCGTCAAGCACGTGCCGGCCCCGCCCAGCGATGCGGCGGCGCCGTTCCAGATGCTCGTCTCGACGATTGACCACTCGAACTACCTCGGCCGCCTCGCGATCGGCCGCATCGACCGCGGCACCGTACGGGTCGGGGACAACGTCGCGTTGCTCCCGGTGGACCACGCGGCCAAGGGCGCGCTGGGCCGCGTCACCAAGCTCTATGGCTACGAAGGCTTGGAGCGCGTCGAGGTCGAGTCCGCGGTCGCCGGCGAGATC
>CAZYQM010000193.1:0-4497 GCA_964649965.1 uncultured Gemmatimonas sp. | reverse complement strand
CGGAAGATCTCCGTGTTCGGCAGCGCCTGGCCCACCGGCGCGATGGCCGGCTTGTTCAGCGACGCGTACAGGTGGCCGTACGAGAAGTGGATGTCCCAGTGCTCGAGCTGCGTCGTCGCGGGCAGGATCCAATCCGCGTAGTCGGCGGTGTCCGTCTTGAAGTGCTCGAGCACCACGACGAACAGGTCCTCGCGCTTGAAGCCTTCGATCACGCGCAGGTAGTCCGGCGCGATGGCCGCGGGATTCGAGTTGTATACGACGATTGCCTGCACCGGCGGACCGCCGACGCCGGCATCGGGCTTGGTCAGCGCGTCGCCGAGCAGGGACATATTGATCGTCCGCGTGCCGGCGGGCGCGAGATCCTCGCGATGCAGGGCGGCCCTGTTGAACGCGAAGTTCGCGCTCGACGAGAGCTGCACGCCGCCGCCGGGGCGACGCCAATGCCCGACCACCGCCGGCAGGCAGGCGATCGTGCGCACGGCCATCGCGCCGCCACCGTGGCGCTGCAATCCATAGTTGATGCGGACGAACGCCGCCTTGGCCTGCGCGTACTGACGCGCCAGCGTGACGATCCGCTCGGCCGGAATGCCCGTCAGCGACGCGACCTTCTCCGGCGGATAGCGCTTCGCGCGCTCGCGCAGCTGCTCGGCGCCGAGCGTGTACTGCGTGAGATAGTCGTCGTCCTGCAGGCCTTCGGCAAAGATCACGTGCATCAGGCCGAGCGCAAGCGCCGCGTCCGTGCCGGGACGGATGCCGAGCCATTCATCGCACTGCTCGGCCGTGCGCGTGCGGATCGGGTCGATGCAGATCACCTGCACACCCTTCGCGCGCGCCTCGAGCACCTTCGGCCAGAGATGCGGATTGCTCGTCAGCGTGTTCGTGCCCCAGAGGATCACGAGGTCGCTCTCCGGCACCAGCTCGGCGTCGGCGCCGATGCTCGCGCCGACGGTCATCCGCATCCCCATCATCCCCGCCGTGGCGCAGATCGTGCGGTCGAGCTTCGATGCGCCGATCAAATGGAAGAAGCGACGGTCGATGCTCTCGCCCTGCAGCAGGCCCATCGTGCCGGCGTACGAATAGGGCAGGATGCTCTGCGGCCCGTGCCCCGAACGCCGGATCGCGTTCAGGCGCGTGGCGATCGCGTCGAGCGCCTCGTCCCAGCTCGCCTCGACGAATTCCGCACCCGGCCCCTTGGGGCCCACGCGCTTGAGCGGCGTGAGCACGCGGTCCGGATGATACGTGCGCTCGAGGTAACGGTTCACCTTCGTGCAGAGGAAGCCCTGCGTGAAGGGATGGTCCTTGTCGCCCTGGATGCGCGTCGCGCGGCCGTCCTCGACCGTGACCAGCGTGGCGCAGGTGTCGGGGCAGTCGTGCGGGCAGGCGCCGCGGACGATCGTCGTGCTCACGCGATCGCCTCCACCTGCGCACTCAGCGTGCGGTCGGCGTCGCGCACCTGCACCTCGCTGCCGATCACGACTTCGCGGCGCAGCATCGCGATCGAGAGTCCGCCGCGCGCGGGCGACCGCACACTCGAGCGCACCTCGCCGAGTTCCTTTCCGTCAGCGTCCACCACGCTGGCGCCGCGTGCGAGCGGAGCCTCGCTGCGCAGCCAGCGCAGGTGGCGGTTCACGTGCCCGCGGAAGTGGATGCGCGCGACGACTTCCTGGCCCGTGTAGCAGCCCTTGGTGAACGAGATCGCGCCCAGCGCGTCGAGGTTGGCCTCCTGCGGGATGGTCTCCGCGTCCATCTCGACGCCGAAGCGCGGCAGCCCGCGCTCGACGCTCCACGCCTCGCGCTGCTCGGCGCTCGCCTCGTGCACGTCCTGCGCCTCCAGCGCGGCACGCAGCTCGGCGATGCGCGCGGGCTCGGCAATCACGTCGAGGCCGGGCACGCTGAAGTCATCCGAACGCAGCACGTCCACCGCACCGTCGACGCTGCGCCAGAGGGCCAGCGGCGCCAGCAGGTCGAAGGTCTCGTGCGAGGTGCCGAGCAGCGGCGCGAGCAGCTTACTGGCGTTCGCGCCGTACACGCCGAGGCAGGCCGTCTGCTCGGTGATCACCGTGTACTTGGCCGTGCGCGGGTTCACGTACTTGCGGATCATCCCGACGAAGCCCTCGGCCGCCGCGGGCTCGCAGTCCACGAGCAGGTCCGCCCCACGGTCGGCGATGCGCAACATCGCGATCACGCGCCCCTTGGGCGTGAGGGCGACGGCCCGCTGCCCGTGACCGGGCGTCAGCGCGACGACGTCGTTCGTGACCAACCCGCCGAGCGACTCCTTGGCCTTCTCGCCCGAGAACAGCATCCGGAGCCGTGCACTGCGGTCCACCAAGGCGGCGCTCATCCGATGCCCTTCGTCGCCGGACTGAGGAGCAGCCGAAGTCGCTCTGGCGTGAAATCTGCCAGCGTCTCGACCCAGCAGTCGGCTTCCATCGCGTCCTGCGGCGGATGATTGCCCACGAGCACCGTGAGCAGTCCGGCGTCGCGCGCGGCCTTCACGCCGAGGAGGCAATCCTCCACAGCGACGCCGCGCAGCACCTGGCCAGGAAAGAGCTCGGCGACGCGCCGAAGGGCAGCGTCGTACGGTGCACGCGCGGGCTTCGCGGCGTGTGGCTCGTCCTGCGTGACGATCGGCCGGAACACGCCGTCGAGTCCGCCGAGGTTCAACACGAACTCCACGTCCCGCCGCGCGGCACGCGTCACCAGCGCGAGGCGCGCTACCGCCGAGAGCCGTTCGAGCGCGGGTCGTAGGTTGGCGGCGAGTGCCACGCCTTTGCCTAGTCGCGCCGCGAAGCTGCGTTCGGCGCGCAGGCGCCCGAGCTCGATCGCGGTGGGATCCTCCGGCGCGCCGGCGGCGTCGCGGATGCGCCGGATGCCGTCCTCGAACGTCCGGCCCTGCGCGAGCACCAACAGCTCGGCGTTGAGTGCGATGCCGTCCACGGCTAGCGACTCGGCGAGCGCCGCCTGGCGCATCCCCGTGGTCTCGGCCAGGACGCCCTCGAACTCGAACAGCAGGACCGGCAGTTCCATATTCGAATCCTAATCGGTCTGGCGAGCCCTCGCGTAGGCGGCGTCCAGCAGCTCCACGGGGTGGCGGGCCTCGACCGTGGACCCCGTCACGAGCAGGCCGGCGCCGATCTGCATCAGGCATCCCGGATTGGCCGTCGCGACCACCTGTGCCCCGCTCTCGTGGATGCGGGCCAGCTTGGGCGTCAGCACCGCCCGGGCGATGGCCGGTTGGACAAGTCCATAGATGCCCGCCGAGCCGCAGCACTGGGCGCTGTCTTCGAGCGGCACGAGTTGGACGTCGCCGACGGCCCGCAACACCTGCAGCGGCGGCTCGACCACGCGCTGGGCGTGCTGGAGGTGGCAGGGTGCGTCCCACGCGACCGATTGCGGCGCGGCGCCTGCGGGGGTCGGCTTCGGGCCGGCGGCGGCGAGCAGCTCCGACGCATCGCGCACCTTCGCGCTGAACGCCGCAGCGCGCTCCGCCCACGCGGGGTCGTCGGCAAGCAGATGCGCGTACTCGCGGCACATCGCGCCGCAGCCGGCGGAGTTCATCGCGACGAACTCGGCACCGCTGGCCTCGAAGGCCGCGATGTTGCGACGGGCGAGTCGCTGCGCCGTCGCCGTGTCGCCGGCGTGGGCGTGTAGCGCCCCGCAGCACACCTGCCCACGCGCCTCGACGATCCGATAGTCGTTCTCGGCCAGCACGCGCTCGGTGGCGCGATTCAGCGAGGGCAGGAGACCTTCCATCACGCAGCCGGTGAGCAGCGCAGTGGTTCCGCGGCTGGCACCGCCGCGCGGTACGTATGCAAGCGCGTCATCGCGGGCGGTGGTCGCCAGCATCGCGGCCGGCATCTGCAGTTCCGACGGTGCGAGTCGCGCGGCAGCCCGAGCCAATCCGAACCAGCGCAGGATCCGCGCGACGAACATCGCCGGACGCAACAGCCACTCGCGCGCGAACACTGCGAGTACGATGCGTGCTATCGTCGGGAGCGGCGTGTGTGTCCGTTGCCGCTCGCGCGTGCCTTCCAGCAACTGGCCGTACGGCACGCCGCTCGGGCAGGCCGTCTCGCAGCCGCGGCAGCCGAGGCATTGATCGAGATGGCGGCTGACATCGGGATCGTCCGGTGCGACGCGACCGTCGAGCAAGGCGCGCATCAGCACCACGCGTCCGCGAGGCGAATCGTTCTCGTCATCCATCGCGAGATACGTCGGGCAGGCCGGCAGACAGAAACCGCAATGCACGCAGGCGTCGAGCCCGCGGCGCATTGCGTCGTCCGTCACGACGCAATGCGCCGCGTCGCGAGCAGCGTGCGGCTTGCCTGCGCTCTCGTGGAGCGACAGTGGTGCACTCACGCCGACGCCTCCAGCAATCCCGGATTGAGCACACCGCGCGGATCGAATCGCTCGCGGACGCGTCGCATCAGCGGCGTCCACGGCCAGCGCCGCGCGTGGTCGGGCGCGGCCATCTCGCGGCGCACCACGTCCCACGCC
>CAZYQM010000192.1:477-4512 GCA_964649965.1 uncultured Gemmatimonas sp. | reverse complement strand
ATGTGGAGATCGCCGGTGGGCATCCACTGGAACAGCGTGAGGATGTAGGGATCCTCGATGTGCGCGGCGCGCATCGCGCCGAAGATCGCGACGGCGAGGCCGAAGCTCAGCAGCAGGACGCCGGGGCCGATCAGCGATACCAGCTTGGCCGCCGGATGGCGCGCCGCGTGGTGGCCGTCGTCGTGCCCGTGGGCGTCGTGGTGGGCATCGCCGTGCGCGGCGTGGTCACCGTGCGCGTGCTCGGAGGCCGCCGTGGGGTCCGCCGGACCGGCGTGGGCGGCGTGCTTCAGCGACAGGAACCCGTTGATCGCGAAGCCCAGCAGCGGCAGCACCGGCAACAGCCAGGCGAAGCGCGCGACCGTATCCGCCAGCGGATGGCCCGTCTCGGGGGGAGGGGTCTGGATCATCAGCCTTTCAGCAGGTTGATGTCATCGAGGTCCACCGACTGGCGGTGGCGGAAGATCGAGATCACGATCGCGAGCCCGACGGCCGCCTCGGCGGCGGCCACCGTGATGACGAAGAGCACGAAGACCTCACCGGCGGCGCCGTACGCCTTGCTCAGCGCCACCAGGGAGAGGTTCACGGCGTTGAGCATCAGCTCGACGCACATAAACAGGATGATCGCGTTGCGGCGCGTGAGCACGCCGATGACGCCGATCGCGAAGAGCGCCGCGGAGAGCGCGAGGGATTCGGCCAGCACGGGTCAGCTCCTCTTGCGGCCGAGGGTCACGGCGCCGACGATGGCGACGAGCAGCAGGATCGACGCGAGCTCGAAGGCCAGCAACTGGTCCTTGAGCAACACCTCGGCGATCGGCGCGATGATGCCGCCCGGCTCGTGGCGGATCGCCTCGCCCGACGGCACCGGCAGCGTGAAGGCGCCGTTCCAGCGCGCGCGGGCGAGGACCATCACCTCGGCCAGCAGCGCCGCGCCGACGAAGCCCGCCGTCACGCGCGGCAGCTGCCCGCGGATGTCACTGACGTCCTCGGGCTTGCCGAGGTTCAGCAGCATCACGACGAAGAGGAACACGACCATAATGGCGCCGGCGTACACCAGGATCTGGATGGCGCCGATGAACTGCGCGTCCAGCATCACGTAGAGTGCGGCGAGGCAGAACATCACGTTCACCAGCCACAGCGCCGCCGCCACCGGGCTCTTGCGCGTCACGAACAGGATCGCCGAGAGCAGCGCGATCACGCCGAAGAGATAGAAGTGGAACGAGAAGAAGAGCGGAAAGAACTCGTTGTTCATCCGTCACTCCCCCCGCGGGTCGGCGGGGTCCCAGAGCTCGCTCACCGGATGCGTCTGCGCCGTGAGGCGCTCGAGGTCGTACACGAAGCGGTCGCGCGAGTACTCGGCGTTCTCGTAGTGGCGGCCCATATGGATCGCCTCCTCCGGGCAGACTTCCTGGCAGTAGCCGCAGAAGATGCAGCGGAACTCGTCGATCTCGAACACCAGCGGGTAGCGGTTCCCCGCTTCGTCCTCGCCGGGCACGAGTTTGATGCAATTGGCCGGGCAGACGGTCGGGCAGAGCCCGCAGGCCACGCACTTGGCCTTGCCGTCCTCGGTCGTGAGCATCCGGTGCGTGCCGCGCCAGCGCGGGGAGATGTCCCAGCGCTCGTCGGGATACTGCACCGTGACCTTGTGCGGGTTCACGAGATGCTTGAGCGTGAGCCCCAGGCCGGACAGCGTGGCGCGCACGTAGCTCACCTCGCCCACCGGCCGCTCCATCACCTTCACGTTGATCGCCATATCAGCGGATCTCCTCGGGAGCCAGCGTCGCGCGCATCGGGGCGCGGCGGCGCAGGCGTTCGACTTCGTCAGGGCTGAGGCGCGCCGAGGCCGGGCTCACCAGGCGGCCGCGGTCGAGCACCAGGAACAGCACCACCAGGCACACCAGGTTGAGCGCGCCCATCGCATAGCTGAAGGTCGCGCCGCGGCCGAGGCCCATCTTGTCGAAGGCCACGATCGCGCCGGAGATCGCCACGAGGTAGATGAGCGCCACCGGCAGCATCACCTTCCAGCCCAGCGACATCAGCTGGTCATAGCGGAAGCGCGGCAGCGTCCAGCGCACCCAGATGTAGAAGAAGACGAAGAAGATCGTCTTCGCCGCGAACACGCCGAAGGTCACCAGCGCCTTCGCCACCGTGTACGGGCCCGTCGAGTCCCAGCTCGTGAACGGGATGTCCCAGCCGCCGAGGAACAGCGTCACGAACATCGCGCTCGTCGTGACCATATTCGCGTACTCGGAGATCGGGAACATCGAGAACTTCATCGCGCTGTACTCGCTGTGGTAGCCGGCGATGAGCTCTGACTCCGCCTCGGGCATATCGAAGGGCACGCGGTTCGTCTCGGCGAAGGCCGACACGAGGAACAGGAAACCCGCGATGGACAGGATGATCGCGTTCCAGTTCGAGCCCTGCTGCTGCGCGACGATCTCCGTCAGCGACACGTTGCCGCTGACGAGCAGCACGCAGAGCAGCGCGAGGCCCATCGTGATCTCGTAGCTGACCATCTGCGCCGAGGCGCGGAGGCCGCCGAGGAGGGCGTACTTGTTGTTCGACGACCAACCGGCGAGCACGATGCCGTACACGCCGAGCGAGGCGATGCCGATCGTGTAGAGGAAGCCGATCGGCAGGTCCGCGAGGACGAGGTCCATCCGGCCCCAGGGCGTCGGCAGCGGCGCGCCGAAAGGGATCACCGCCCAGGCGATGAGCGCGGGCACGAAGGCGATCGCCGGCGCGAGGATGAACAGCGGCTTGTTCACGCCGCCGGGCATCGACTCTTCCTTCATAATGTTCTTCACGCCGTCGGCCAGCACCTGGAACAGGCCCCAGGGCCCGACGCGGTTGGGGCCGTGGCGGTCCTGGATCCAGCCGGAGATCTTGCGCTCGGCCAGCGTCGTGTAGGCCACGCCGACCATATAGAGCGTGAAGATCGCCAGCAGCTTCACCGCCGTGAACACGACGAAGGGCAAGAAGCCCGGATCGAGTTGCGTGTGGTCCATTACGCGGCCCCCGCCTGCGCGCCGGCCACTGGCGCACCGTAGAGGCCGAGCGTCTCGTAGCTGAGGCCCGCGAAGGCCGACTCGCTCTGCGCGAGGGCGGCGAACACGGCGCCGGGGAGGAAGTAGTCGCTCTTCACGCCGATGGCGTTGTTGAGGTCGGCCAGGGCGAACCAGCTCGGTCGGGCGAGACCCGGCGCCGCCTTGGCCTGCAGGAAGCGCTGCACACGGCCGCGCAGGTTGGTGAACGTCCCTTCTTCCTCGGCCACGTTCGCGATCGGCAGCACGACCTGCGGCGTCGCGATGCCGTGCGGCAGCGCCGTACCGATCACGATGATGGCGCTGGCCTTGGTGGCCTTCGTGAGGTCGAGGCCGGCGAGCTCCTCGTCCGCGAGGACGAGCACGTCACCGTCCTGGAGATCGGTGAGCGGGTGGGCGTCGTCGCGCTTGAAGCCGAGCAGCTCGGCGCCGCGCACGTTGGGCGCCCGGTCGGCGCGCAGCGAGAGGTCCGGCACGCCCGGCAGCGGCGCCTCGGGGCCCGTCTCGCAGCGGAAGCGTCCCTGCCCGCCCGTCTTGGCGATGAGCTGCTTGAGCAGGAACAGCGCCTCGTTGGAAAGCTTGGGGCTCGCCACGACGTAGGCGCGCTTGCCCGAGAGCAGCTTGGCGGCCTCGGCGTAGGCGATCTCCCAGTCCACCGGCGAGAGCACGCCGCCGAGCTGGATCGTCGGCGCCTCGAGACGGTCCGCGCGGTTCATCCAGCGGTAGTCGAGGCGGCCCTGGTCGCAGAGGAAGAAGTGATTGACCTGGTCGTTCGAGCGCGGCTTCTGGCGCACGACGACGTTGTCGCGCGTCTCGATGATCGTGTTGCAGCCCTGCGAGCAGCCCGTGCACACGGAGGCCGTGCGGTCGAGCTCCCAGGCGCGCGCCTTGTTCAGGAAGTCCTTGGAGACCAGCGCGCCGACGGGGCAAAGGTCCACCACGTTCGCCGCCCAAGGCTGCGTGAGGTCCGCGTCGCCGGACTTGCCGATCGTCG
>CAZYQM010000192.1:0-467 GCA_964649965.1 uncultured Gemmatimonas sp. | reverse complement strand
GTGAGCACCGGCGCCTGGTGCACGTCGTCCATAAAGCGGACGCAGCGCGTGCAGAGGATGCAGCGGTTGGTGACGTACAGGACGTCGCCGCCGAAGTCCTCGACCGGGTTGAAGCGCTTGGGCTCGCGGTAGCGCGAGTCGGCGCGGCCTTCCTGGAACGTGTAGTCCTGCAGCTCGCACTCACCGGCCTGGTCGCAGATCGGGCAGTCGAGCGGATGGTTGATGAGCAGCAGCTCGAGCACGCCCTTGCGGGCCTCGAGCGCCTTCTCGGAGTAGACGTGCACCACCTGCCCCTCGGCCACCGCCGTCGCGCAGGACGGGGCGAGCTTCGGCATCTTCTCGACTTCCACGAGGCACATCCGGCAGACGCCGGCCACGGGGAGTCCGGGGTGGTAGCAGTAGTGCGGGACGAGCACGCCCGCCTGCTTGGCGGCTTTCAGGATGCTCGTGCCCGCGGGCACGGCGAC
>CAZYQM010000191.1:0-4521 GCA_964649965.1 uncultured Gemmatimonas sp. | reverse complement strand
CCCCGATGACTTACCACCATTCGTGTGAGACATACAAGGCACGAAGGGAGCCGCAGCAGACTGACGGGCCCGCGACGCCAAAGAAGCAATGCTTCTTGGAGTCGCGGGCCCGTGAGTTCATCGCGAGATCCTTCGTGCCTTCGTGGTGAAGGCCGTTATCTCTTCCGTCTCCCGCGCGGAAACGGCGGCCGCGGCCCACGGCGCTCGTCACGCCGGTCGTCTCTCCGGCCATCGCGCCGCTCCGGCCGACGCTCAGCCTCACTCCGCATCCACGGTCGCGACATCTCCTCCTGCGCCGCCTCGAGCGTGTCGGCCTTGATCGTCCCGCGCTGCCCGCGCCCCACCGCGAAGCGCAGCGGACGGTCCAGCACCGGCAACTCCTCCGCCACCAGCGTACGCGCGAGCTTCTCGGGGATGTGCAAGCGCACCACGCCGCGCGGTCCCTCGGGCGTCTCCTCCACCTCGTAGTGCAGCGAGACCTCGCGATCGCGGATCGCCACGTGCGACGGCAGCCGCATCAAGCGGCCGCGCTCCGCCGCCGGAATCCACTCGTCGGGATCGAACATCAGCTTTGCCGCACGGAACTCCGCCATCGAGTTGACGCCCGCCAACTGGCGCTCGTACCACTCGGCGAGTTCCTGCTGCGAGATGCGCGGCGTCGCGCCACCGCTGCGCCGCCAGGCCTCGCGCACTTCCGCGATGCGCGGCTGGTTCTGCGGCATACTCGCGTGCCGCGCCTCGCCGCGCGCCAGCGCCGCCGCGAGCACGCGCCGCGCCTCCGCTTCCTGCCCCGGCGGGAAATCGGCGATCGCCTCACGCTCGCGCTCCAGCTCGAAGCCGAAGTACTCGAGCCGTCGCTCCAGCGCCAATGGACGGTCGCGCTGCTGCGGATCGTACACCAACTGCGGCGAGTGCCCCGTCGCGTACCGCCGGATGAGGTCGCGCCCCAATTGCGTGCCCTCGATGCCCGCCCGCGCCACGCCGAACTTGTCGGCGAAGTAGCGCAGCGTGCCCGCCACCGGTCCCCAGCTGCCGCAGACGCTCGTCTTCGACACGCGCGCCTCGTCGCCGTTCACCGTCTGCTCGTCGATCACCAGCGAGAACGGCATATTGCGCGCGACGAGGTCCACCCACTCCTTCTCGATCGCCGGCGTCGTCATCGGCATCCGCTCCGGCAACGGCAGCCGCACCGAGCGATAGATGCTCGCCATCGCCAACGCCGCGTCCTCCACCGCCTTCACGAGCACGCCGCGCCCTTCCGCCCAGCGCTCGATGCTCGCGTCGAACAGGTGCCGCGGCAGGCCGTACACCTCACCCACATACCCGCACTTCGCGAAGGCCTCGGCGTACACGTTGTACGTCGTGAGATGATCGCTGCCCGGCACGATGAGCCCCGCCAGGTCGCGATCCTCACGCGTCATCCGGTGCAGCGACTCGACGCTCGCCATCACGGCCACGTAGGGCAACAGCGTGTCGCTGCAGTGCACGAGCAGTTCCGCCCACGAGCGGTCCACCGGCAGCGCCTCGACGGCCTTGCCGTACTCGGTGAGCCGTCCCTGCTCGATGATGCCGCGGCGCTCGAGGAACTCCAGCGAGCTGCGATAGCTCTGCTTGTCGAGCGGCACCGGCAGGTCGAGCTCGTCGGCGCGCACACCCAGCGCCGCGCAGGTCAGCGCCACGCGCTCGGAGTCGCCGGCCAACTGGAAGTCCGGCGCCGTCGGTTGCAGGCGGTCGAAGCGGATGTCGCGGTCGCTGAGGATGAACACGCGCCCGCCCGCCACGCGTCCGTGCACGCGCCCCGCCATCTGCAGGATCTCGTTCGCGCCGAGGTGCAGGCGCGTGAGCACGTTGCGGCCCTGCTCGACGACGTTCGCGAAGCGCGTGTCATCGATGATCACCGTGTCGAGCCCCCGCACGTTGAGCGCGCTCTGCCCCGCCGCCGTCATCGCCAGCAGGAAGGGCTTCTCCACTTCGCCTTCCAGGAACGGCCGGATCACGCGGATCGGCTCGCCGCCGTGGTAGAAGGCCACCTGCATCCGCGGATAGCGCGCGCCGACGTCCGTCGCGACTTCTTCCACCGCCGCGCGCGTCGGCAGGAACACGCCGATGCCGCGCCGCTCCTTGATCGCCCGCGTGAGGAAGCGGTCGTCGAGGAAGCTCGTCGGCTTCTTCCGCTCCACCTCCACGCGCGCCGCCTTCTTGGGATCGAAGGCGCTCGACTCCACCACCGCCGCCGCGTTCAGGTAGCGCCTGTAGAACGACGGATCCACCGTCGCCGAGAGCCAGATGAAGCGGCAGCCTGTGCGCTTGCCCAACGCCAGGCAGAGCTCCAGCTCGGCGCTCGTCTGGTGGATCTCGTCCACCACCAGCGTGTCGTGCGGCCGGATGTCGCCGTCCTGGAACCAGCGCCGCGCGATGCCCGTGGTCACGATTACCACGTTCCAGGTCGGCGTCTCCGGCGTGGCCTCGCGCTCGCGGTTCACGACGCCCACGCGCAGCTCGTCCGTGTCGAGCAGCAGCTTGGCGATCGGCTTCACCGAGAGGGTCTTGCCCGTGCCCGTGCCGGCCACGATGCCGAAGCCCTGCCGCGGCCGTACCTCGCTGTCCGCCAGCTCCGCGGTGATGCGCGTGAGCTCCTCGCCGCGCGACTTCCACAGGACGGTCTCGATGTCGAGGCCGAAGGCCAGTTCGATGGTCTCGCAGGCGGCACGCGTCGGCGCGATGACGATGATGCGTCCGCGCGGACCGCCGGCGCGGAGAAACGCCTCGCGGTCCGGAGGCAGGTAGGCGTCGCGGACCGGGCGCTGCGGGTGCGGCTCGTTTACGACGTGGGCTCCGGACGCCGCGTCTGCGGCGGCGACTTCACGGAGGAATCCGGACGCTCGCGCGGCGGCGTGCGGCCGCGGGCCGGCGTCGCGCGCGCCGTGGTGTCACGACGCGTCGGCCGCGGATTGCTGCGGAACGCCGACGGCTCGCGGTCACGCTCGGACGGCCCGAAGATCACCGTGCCGTTCGCCGGCTTCTGCCGCAGCGCGGTCTGGCAGTCCGTCGGCGCCGGCTGGCGCGACGGCGACACGCCCTCCATCCAGATGCGGCACTTCCCCGCCGGCGGCATCATCTCGCGCGGCACCACCGGCATCTGCGGACGTGGCGTCCCCTGCGCTCGGGCGAGCGTCGGGAACGCCAGCGCGGCGGCCAGCAAGACGAGGGGACGGAGCATCAGTGCAATATCGCTGTCACGGGAGAGAATTCTACCCGCGAGACGCCCTAGCGGTCCCCGAAGCTGATGCCGGTCCGCCTTGCCGTCTGCACCACGTCGTGGCTGGGGTCCACGCGCTTGGGCTCCTTGATGGCCTCGCGGATCGGCACGGTCACGATGTGCGGCGTATGCAGCGCCACCATCTGCCCCCACTTCCCGTCCGCGACGGCCTGCGCCGCCGCCCCGCCGAATCGCGTCGCCAGCAGGCGGTCGTACCCCGTCGGCATCCCGCCGCGCTGCAGGTGCCCCAGCACCATCGCCCGGCATTCCTTGCCCGTGGTCGCCTGGATGGCCTTCGCCAGGTGATGCGAGATCCCGCCGATGCGCGGCGCCTGCCCCGGCAGCGACTCCCCAAGCAGCGAGACCTGCCCGCTCTCGTCCTTCGCACCCTCGGCCACGACGACGATCGCGAACTTCCGCCCGCGCCGGTCGCGCTCCATCACCGCCTCGCAGACGTGCTCGAGCTTCCACGGGATCTCCGGGATCAGCACCACGTCGGCCGAGCCCGCCACGCCCGAGTGCAGCGCGATGAAGCCCGCTTCGCGACCCATCACCTCGAGCACCAACACGCGGTCGTGCGACTCGGCCGTCGTCTGCAGCTTGTCAATCGCCTCGATCGCCGTCTGCACCGCGGTGTCGAAGCCGAAGGTGTACACCGTGCCGGCCACGTCGTTGTCGATCGTCTTCGGCACGCCGACGATGCGCATCCCCTTGTCCACGAGGCGCTGTGCGATTGCCAGCGACCCGTCGCCGCCGATCGAGATCAGCGCCTCGATGCCGAGGTTGCGGGCATTCTCGAGGATCTCGTCGGAGCGGTCGATCTCCTTCCACGAGCCGTCCGCCTGCAGCACGGGATAGTTGAACGGGTTCCCGCGGTTCGTCGTCCGCAGGATCGTCCCGCCGAGGTGTCCGATGCCGCTCACCGTGTCGCGCGTGAGCGGGATGACTTCGTCCTCGCCGAGCAGGCCGGAGTAGCCGCGCTTGATGCCGAGCACGCTCCAGCCGCGCTCGAGGGCGGAGAGCGTCGCGGCGCGGATCACCGCGTTGAGTCCGGGCGCGTCGCCGCCGCCCGTGGAAATCGCAATGCGCATCAGTCGTCCGTGTGCCGTTGGATCAAGGCCATCGCTTCGCCGGGCTGCAGGTGCCGGCCGAGTTCGTGCTTGGAGAACACCACCGCGCCATCGATGCTGAGTTCGAACCTGCCGCCACCCGACGGCGTGAGGGTGACGGTCGCTGCAGGATACGCCTCGCGCAGCGTGACC
>CAZYQM010000190.1:0-4539 GCA_964649965.1 uncultured Gemmatimonas sp. | reverse complement strand
CAAGGACCAGCTCAACAAGGCGCAAAGCTTCAATAACACCATCAGCACGTCAACGGGTAGCGAGTCTGCACGCCGTGCGTCAAGCGAGATCCGAGCCAGCCTGTCAGATGCCGACAGGGCCGAACATGCTCAGCGCGTATCGCTCTCGCAGGCCGAGGCATATGAACGGGTTGCAAGCGAAACCCGCTCAGGGGAAGGACGCGCGCAAGCCGACCTGTCCAACTTCATCGTTGCGCAGCTTGGCGGCGCTGCCAGAGCGAATACCGCGCTCGGTTCAAGGGATACTGCTGGCCAGCTCGCGCTGGTGGATGGATACATAAAGGAATGGGTGCAGAACCAAGCCGGATTGATGCGTCAAGGAGACAATTCTGCCAATGCTGGGCTTGAGCCAGCCACCAAGCTTTCCACCCCGACACCAGGCGGCGAGCCGAATGAGCTCTACCAAGACTCCGCCAGCGACATCAGGGGTGGAAATACTGCCAACCAATCGCGTGTCCCAGGTAACCCGCATGCCTCTCCCGCAATGATCGTAGATCGGGATGGACCAGGCGGACAGTCCGGTCAGACCGTGACGCCAGTTATCGTGGAACGGGCAGCCAAAGCGGGAGCCAATGCGGCAGACATCGCGGCCGATGAAGGACGCGATGAAGCGCGCCGAGCTCTTCCCGCTGCTCTGCTGCTCGTCGCAGCTCACCTACGGCGTGCGCACGGTGCTGGACTTCCTCGTCCAGCTGATGCCCAGCGCCTACGAGATGGAAGAGCTGCACGCGCTCAAGGGCGCCGAGGGCGACCACACGGTCGAGATCCACCCCGAAGACGACGCCCCGTTCACGGCGCTGGTCTTCAAGACGACCACCGAGCCGCACGTCGGCGAGGTGTCGTACTTCCGCACGTTCTCGGGGACCGTCGCCAACGGCGCCGACGTGTACAACGCGACGCGCAACGCGCCGGAGAAGCTCTCGCACCTCGCGATCCCGCAGGGCAAGGAACGCCTCGAGGTGCCGCGGCTGCATCCCGGCGACATCGGCTGCGTCGCCAAGCTGCGCAACACGCACACCAACGACACGCTCTCCACCAAAGAGCATCCGGTGCGGATGCCGCGGATTCCCTTCCCGGATCCGCTGGTGAGCTTCGCGATCGAGGCGGCCGCACGCGCGGACGAAGAGAAGCTGCAACTCGGCCTGCACCGCCTGCACGACGAAGACCCGACGATCCAGACGCACTACGAGTCCGAGACGCACGAGACCATCATCGAAGGGCTCGGCGAGCGGCACCTCGAGGTCGCGCTGGCCCGGCTCGAGCGGCAGTACGGCGTGAAGGCGACGTTGCGGCCGCCGCGCGTGCCGTATCGCGAGACGTTGCTCGGCAAGGCCGAGGGCCAGGGTCGCCACAAGAAGCAGACCGGCGGCAAGGGCCAGTTCGGCGACTGCTGGATCCGCATCAAGCCGATGCCGCGCGGCGACGGCTATCGCTTCGTGGACAACATCAGCGGCGGCGTGATCCCGCGGCAGTACATCCCCGCGGTGGACAAGGGCGTGCAGGAAGCCGCCGAACGCGGCGTGCTCGCGGGCTATCCGGTGGTGGACTTCGAGGTCGAGGTCTTCGACGGCTCGTACCACTCGGTGGATTCGAACGAGGCGAGCTTCAAGATGGCCGGGATCCTCGCGTTCAAGACGATCGCGCCGCAGGCCAGGCCGGTGCTGCTCGAGCCGCTGATGCAGGTTGAAGTCCGCACGCCGGATGCGCACCTCGGCGACGTGATGGGTGATCTCTCTGGCCGCCGCGGGCAGATCCTCGGCACGGAGCCGCTCGACAACGGCGACGGCACGGCGGTGAAGGCCATCGTGCCGATGGCCGAGCTGCACCTCTACGCCACGCGGCTGCAGAGCCTCACGCACGGGTACGGGACGGTGTCGTACCGGATGCACGGCTTCGAGCAGGCGCCGGCGGAGGTGGTGCAGAAAGTGGTGAAGGCGCAGGCCGCGGAGTAGCGGCCTGCGCCTTCACGGGCGTTCCACGTCGTCGGCGCGTGTGCGCGCCGCGCGCGTCAGATCTTGTGGTACGAAATCCGCGCCGACTCGGCGCGGTCCGCCGCCGTGTAGACCTCGAAGTCGTTGAAGAACGCCGGCGCTTCCTTTTGCAGCGTGCGCAGCACCGCCAGCGCCATCCGCCGGATCTCGAACTCCGCGCCCTCCGCCGAGCGCAACTCGAGCATCGTACGCCAGGCGCGCACGTTGCCGGTGACGACGATCTTGGTCTCGGTGCTGTTGGGTAGCACGCCGCGTGCGGCCTCGCGGGCCATCTTGCGGCGGTGGATCTTGTCGTCCACCCACTGGTAGCGCGTCATCAGCTTGTCCACGAGCGCGATGTACGTGGCCTGCGCGCTCTCGATCTGCTGCTTCCAGGCCTCGACCAGCGCGTCGTCGCCGATGATCGCCGGCGGGATGACGAACGCGGCGTCGGATTCGTCCACGTAGCGCTGCGAGAGCTGCGAGTACGCGAAGCCCGCGCGGTGGCGCACCAGCTCGTGCGTGAGCGAGCGCGAGACGCCCTCGAGCAGCAGCGAGTAGTTGGCGTGCTCGAACACCGAGCCGTGGCCCTGCTTCTTGATGTTCTCGAGGTACTCGTGCGTGGTGCGCGAGGCCGGATTCTTCTGGCTCATATAGCAGAGCCGGCCGGCGAACTCGGCGAGCTTTTCGCCGTCCGTGCTCTCGCCGATCCAGTTCACGGGCAGGTGCTCGGGCTGCGTGAAGACCGGGCGGGCGAGGACGGTGACGCGGGGGGCGGTATAGAAATGCGGCATTGACGGGACGGTGAACGGAGAAGGGTGAACGGTGCTCCGCCCGTTCACCTGTCAAACTTACTTCTGGCGCTCCAGCAGGTCTAATCGGAACTTGCCCCAGCCCTTCGTCTTCACGATCTCGTCGAGCGCGCGGCGGGCGGCAGGCGGCAGCGGCGGGAGCGCGGGGTCGTACTTCACGTCGCCGAGCGGGGGGGCGCCGGGTGGCGCGACGATGACGCCGGGGTTGAGGACGCCGAGCGGGTCGAAGGCGTGTTTGGTCGCGGCGAAGGCGTCGCGGGCCTCGGGGGGCCAGACGGTGTCGGCGAGTGCCGCGCGCAGCCGTCCGTCGCCGTGTTCACCGGCCAGCGTGCCCCCGAGCGACGCCACGAGCACGGTAACGTCGGTGATGAGCTGCTGGACGCGGGCGCGCCAGTCGGGCTCCTGGACGTCGATGAGCGGGTTCACGTGCGCGTGCCCGTCGCCGGCGTGTCCGAAGATCACGCCGCGCACACGCGCATCGTCGAGCGCGCGGCGCACGCCGCGCACGTACTCGGCGAAGCGTTCCGGCGGCACGCAGCCGTCCTCGATGAACTGCATCGACTGCACGCGCGGCGCGAGGCGGTTGAGGATGGGGCTGGCGGCGTGGCGCAGCTGCCAGAGCCGCGTCTCCTCGTGGGGGTCGCGGGCCTCCTCGACGAAGGTCGCACCGCCGGCCTCGCACCAGCCGCCGAGTTCGCGCAGGCGGGCGACGGCTTCGACCTCCGTGGCGCCCTCGACCTCGACGATGAGCACGGCCTCAAGCCCGCTCGGCAGGGCGATGGGCAGCGGATCGCCGGCGCTCGCGGCAATCTCGAGGAACGTGCGGTCGAGGAGTTCGACGGCGCTGGCGCCGCGCTCGGCGAGCTTCACGGCCGCCGCGGCCGCGCCCTCGAGGTCGGGGAAGCCGGCCAGCAAGCCCGCCGTGCCGCCGGGCAAGGGAGCGAGCTGCAATTCCACGCCGACGATGATCGCCAGCGTGCCTTCGGAGCCGACGAGGACGTCCACGAGGTCGCCGCTCTCGAGCCAGTCGGCGAGTCCGTAGCCCGACGATTCCTTGCGCACGCCGACGTGGCGCAGTTGCTGCGGATCGAGCTCGCGGAGCCCGGGGCCGACTTCGTAGAGGAAGCGGCCGACGGGCCCGATGTCGTCCGGCGGCGCCTCGCCGCGGCGCACCCAGGCGCGGGCGCCGTTGGCGAAGACGCAGTCGAGGCCGGTGACCCAACGGCGCATCGCGCCGTACTTCACGGTGCGCGCGCCGGCGGCGTTGGTGGCGCACATCCCGCCGATCGTCGCGAAGGCGCCGCTCGACGGGTCCACGGGAAACACCAACGCTTCCTTGAGCGCCTCGCGCTCGACGCGATTGCGCGTCACCGCGGGACCGACGACGACGCGTCGCGTCTCCGCGTCGATCGCGCCAAATGAGTCGAGGCGGTACAGGTCCACGACGACCCCGTGCCCGATGGCGCCGTTGGCCATCGAGCTACCGGCGCCGCGCGCGGTGAGCGGCACGCGCGCCTCCGCCGCCCAACGCACGAGCGTGACGACATCGTCGGCGTCCACGGGCACGGCGACTGCCGTGGGGACGATGCGCTCGACGCCGGCCGCTTCGCTGTACACCGCACAGGCGTCCGCATCGCTGCGGAAGACGCCGCGGAAACCCGCAGGCGCGACGAGCGCGGGTCCTGCGCCGGTCACTTTACGCGCCCGCAGGCGCGAGT
>CAZYQM010000189.1:1556-4543 GCA_964649965.1 uncultured Gemmatimonas sp. | reverse complement strand
GGACATCGAGCGCTGCGAGACAGGCTTGAGCAGGATGTCGAGCGAGCCGCGGCCGGCGTTCGCCGACGAGGCGCCGCCGAAGAGGAAGCCGCCGGCCGTCGCGAACACGGCCTCGACGTGCGGCATCTTCGCGACGATGCTCTCGACCTCGCGCGTCAGGCGATCGGTCTGGGCCGGCGTCGCGCCGGGGGGCAGGCGGATGAACGCGCCCACCGAGCCGTCGTCCACCTGCGGCAGGAACTCCGTCGGGATGGAGGTCGCCCGCCAGAACAGGCCGCCGGCAATCACGAGCACGCTGCTGAGCACGATGAACTTGTGGCTCACCGTCCACGAGGCACCGCGCTCGTACTTCTCGCCCATCCGTTGGAACCAGCGGTCGAAAGCCAGCAGCGCGCGGTTCTTCTCGAGTCCGCTCTTGAACTTCACCTTGCCCAGCTGCGCAGCGAGCATCGGCACCAGCGTCAGGGCCAGCGGCAGCGACGCGATGATCGCGAACGAAATCGTGAGGATGAGCTCGCGGAAGATCAGCGCCGCGAGGCCGACGATGAGCAGGAAGGGCGCCACCGATGCGATGTTCGTCGTCGTCGAGGCGACGACCGCGCTGGTCACCTCCGCCGCACCGACGTGTGCGCCTTCCTCGGGGTCCAGGCCCTCGAGCTCGCGCCGTCGGTAGATGTTCTCCAGCATCACGATGGCGTTGTCGAGCAGCAGGCCCGTGCCGAGGGCGAGGCCGCCCAGCGACATAATGTTCAGCGTGAGGCCGCCGGCGCCCATCATCACGAAGGTCGCCATAATCGCGAGCGGGATCGACACCGCGATGATGAACGTCTTGCGGATTGAGCGCAGGAAGATCAGCACGACGATCGCCGCGAGGAACGCACCGGTGAGCGCCGAGTTGGTGACCGAGTTCAGCGCGTCGCGGATGAAGCCGGACTGGTCGAAGGTCACCTGGTACTTGATGTCGCGCGGGATGAACAGCGAGGACTCGAGCCGCGCCATCTGCGCGCGCACCGCGTCCACGACCGCCACCGTGTTGGCCTCGGGCTGCTTCTGGATGCCGATGCGCACGGCCGGCTGGCCGTTGAGCCGCGCCCAGAAGCGCTGGTCCTGCGAGGTGTCGCGCACCGCGGCGACTTCGCTCAGCGGCACGCGCGTGCCGCCGGCGCCAGTGAGCAGCACGCTGCGGATCTGGTCCACCGAGGTGAAGCGGCCCGTCGTGCGGCTGACGATTTCGCGGTCCGGCGCGATCACGCGGCCGCCGGCGATATTCTGGTTCTCCCCGGCCAGCGAGCTCAGCACGTCGTTCACGGCGAGGCCGTGCGCGCGCAACCGCTCGGGATCGAGCTCCACCTGGATCTCGCGCACGAGGCCGCCCGAGAGGTCCACGCTGGCCACGCCTTCGAGACCGAGCAGCTGCGGCCGCAGGCGCTGGTCGATCCACTGCCGCAGCGAGACGAGGTCACGCTCGCTCGACGAGAAGGCGACCTGGAAGATCTGCATCTGCGACGGGTCGGACTTGCTGACCGTCGGCGCCGAGGCTTCTTCCGGCAGGCGCGAGCGCACGCGCTCGACCGCCGTCGCGGCGTTCTGCAGCGCGATGTCCACGTTGGTGCCGTAGGCGAAGTCCAGCGAGATGCTCACGCTGCCTTCGTTGACGTTCGTCTGCAGGCGCTCGAGGCCCTCGACCGTCGAGAGCGCGGACTCCAGCGGCTTGGCGACCGTCTCTTCCATCACCACCGGCTCGACGCCGGGGTTGTTGACGTTCACGCGCACCTGCGGATACACGATGCGCGGCAGCAGGTCCACCGGGAGGCGGCCGATGTACACGGAGCCGAGCACGAGCAACGTGCTCGTCAGCATCAAGGTGCCGATCGGGTGCGAGATGGCCCAGCTGGCGATCCCGCGACGCTGCTTGGTGCTCACGGGCGGCCTCCGGCGGTGGGCGTGCGGGCGGCGGTGCTGTCCGTGGCGGGAACCGCGACACCCGGTCGCGCGGTCTCCGGCGCCAGCGGCTCCACGATGCGCACTTGGGCGCCGTCGCGGAGCAGGGCATTACCCGTGGTGATGACGGTGTCACCGACGTCCAGACCCTCCAGCACTTCCATCCTGCCGTCGAGGTCCGTGCCGACGCGCACGCGGCGGCGCTCGGCGCGACCGTCGCGGATCACATAGACGCTCTGGCTGCCGGCCGCGCCAACCACCGCGCGCGTGGGGATCACGAGCGCGTCGTCACGCTCGTCGAGCTTCAGCGTGACGCGCACCGAGTAGCCGGGACGCAGGCCCGCCTGCTGGGCGCCGCCGATCGCGACCTCCACCGGGACGAGCCGGCTCACGGAATCCACGGCCGGGAAGATGCGACGGATGCGGCCCGGTACATCGCGGCCGAGCGCGTCCACGCGCACCGAGACGCTCGCGCCTTCGCGCAGCAGCGGCACCTCGAGCTCGGAGACCGGCAGCTGCGTGACCAGCGTGTTGAGGTCGGCGACGGTGAAGAGGCGCGCCGAGCCACCGACGATGTCGCCGGCCTGCACGAAGCGCTGCGTGACCACGCCATCAATGGGCGAGCGGATCGTCGTGAAGCCCACGCGCGTCTCGAGCTGGGCGACCGTCGCTTCGGAGGCGGCGAGGGACGCCTGGTCGCGCTCGTACTCCGCGGCCGTCACGACCTGCGACTCCCGCAGCTGTGCAGAGCGCTCGGCCGTCGCGCGCGCGAGCGTCAGGTTGGCGCGGGCCGCCCGCAACTGGGCGGAGAGCTCGCGGCCGTCGAGTTCGGCGAGCACCATTCCCGCCGTCACGCGAGAACCTTCTTCCACGTGCACGGCCGTCAAGGCGCCGGCGACCTGCGAGTTCACGCCGACCACGCGCAACGGCGAGAGCTGGCCGGTGACCAGCGACGTGCGGGCGAGCGTGGCGCGCTCGACGGTGGCGATCTCCACCGGCGACGGCTGGCCGGCGCCAGGGCCGCGGTTCCCGCCGGGACCGCCGCC
>CAZYQM010000189.1:0-1546 GCA_964649965.1 uncultured Gemmatimonas sp. | reverse complement strand
CGGTCCCGCAGGCGGCGAGACCGAGGGCGAACGCCGAGAGAAGAGCGAGGGTCGGGAAGGACTTCATATAAGGAGAGGGAGGCGCCAGCGCCTGGAATGTGCAGAGGAATCGAAACGTTCGGATTGGACTCTTGGATAACGCACGAGAACGGCCAATCGTTAGCCGAAATCGCATTATCTTTTTCGACCAGCGCCCCCGTAGCTCAGGTGGATAGAGCGACGGTTTCCTAAACCGCAGGTCGGCAGTTCGAATCTGCCCGGGGGCATTCAGCAGCACCGGGGTGCCTATTAGGTTTCTGGCGACCCTTCCGCGCGGACCGACGTCCGGTGCGGGGCAGACGCTTCCATATGAGATTCCCCCGATGACCAAGACTGGCGACGCCGCACGGCCGACGCTTGAGCCCCTCGATTCCGCCTCGGCGGCCGACCTCTTCCAGCGCTACCAGAAGCAGATTCTGATCGGCGCGATCGCCCTCGCCGTGGCGGGCGGCGGCGTTTGGCTGGCCCGGCGCTCGGCGCAGATCAAGGAGACGCGCGGCGGCGAGGTGCTGATGCTGGCCGAGAACGCGTACGCGACCGGCGGGCCGTCGGCGGCCCAGGCCGAGCTCCAGAAGGTGTACACGCGCTATGCCGGAACGGCGGCGGGCACCCAGGCGGCGCTCCTGTCGGCCCAGTGGTACTACGAGGCGGGTCAGGCGGACTCGGGCCTGATGTCGGTGGAGGCGGCGCTGGCAAAGGCCCCGAGCTTCCTGCGGTCCGGCCTGCTGGCGATGCAGGCCGCCGGCAAGTCTATGAAGGGCGACCACGCCGGGGCTGCCGCGGACTTCGAGGCGGCTGCCGCCGCGACGACGCTCGACGCCGAGCGGGACTCGTACCGGATGGAAGCGGCCCGCGCGTACGCCACTGCGGGCGACACGGCGAGCGCCGAGCGGATCCTGACGGAGATTGCCGGCCGCGAGGACAGCGGTTTCTCTGGTGAAGCGCGGCTAAGACTCGGTGAAATAAAGGCTAAGGGCTAATCGCCTAAGGTACTTCATCAAGAAGGCGACGGGTCCGGCGAATGCCGGACCCGTTTTTTATGGCGGTAGGGAGCCGGCCGACTGGCGCTTTGCTGGCGCAGAAGATCGACACGTGCCGGACTTGCTCTGTTTCGGACGGTAATACTTATAATATGTATTATGTATTGTAAATCTGGGGAAAACCGGAAGATTTCCACTGCCTAGACCTACAGCTCGCGCAGCTCGCCCTCAAACACGATCCGCCCCTCACCTGCCAGCGTCGGATACCACAGGCCGTCCGCATCGCGGAACCGGACCTCCAGCCGCTGTCCGGAGCGGGTTTCGAGTGAGGTGCTGTCGCCTGATTCCCCCCACGCCCGCAGCAACGCCGCGCAGGCCACGGCGCCAGTCCCACAGGCCAAGGTCTCGGCTTCCACGCCGCGCTCGTAGGTCCGCATCGCCCAGCCGCCCGGTTGCCTTGCGACCCAGTTCACATTCGCGCCCGCCGGCAGGCTGCCGTGATGGCGGAGTTCAGGGCCTCGGCTCGT
>CAZYQM010000188.1:3625-4563 GCA_964649965.1 uncultured Gemmatimonas sp. | reverse complement strand
TCACGGCGCCGTCGGTGTTCGCATCACCGCTTACGGGCGCCAGCTCAGGCCCACGGAGAAGTTGCGGCCCACGCGGAAGGACTCGCGCGTCACCGGCCCCTGCACGATGCGGTACGGCGCGTCGAGCAGGTTGCGCGCGTCGAGGCGCGCCGTCACGCGCTCGCCCAGCGGCAGGCGCAGCGAGAAGTCCACGATGTGCCGCTCCAGCTCCTTCACGTCGGGCAGCGGGATCTCACCGGCCTCGGTGATGCGCGCGCCGACCACGTTGTACAGCAGCGAGGCGCTCGTCGTGCCGAGCGGCGACGACCAGGTCAGGCCCGTGTTGAACATATACGGCGCCTGGCCCACCATCGCGCGGTTGGCGTTGGTGATCGAGCCGGCGTTGCGGTTGATGCGGATCTCGGAGCCCATCACCGTCGCGTTCGTGCTCACCGAGAAGTTGGCCAGCGCCATCGCGATGAAGTCGAGTCCCTTGCGCGCCTCGAGCTCCAGACCGTAGTTGTCGGCGCCCTCGGCGTTCACGAAGGTGATGATGCGCGTGCCGCTCGAGCCGATGTACACGCGCTCGATCGGATTCGTGAAGCGCTTGGCGAACACCGCGACGCTCACCACCTCGCCCGCGGCCGGGTAGTACTCCCAGCGGAGGTCGTAGTTCTGGATCAGCGCGCGCTGCAGGTCGGGGTTGCCGATCACGTTGTCGAAGCCGATGACCTCGCGATACTGGATCGGCGCAAGCTCACGGTACTCCGGCCGCGACACCGTCTGCGACGCCGACGCGCGGATGTTCGTGCGCTCCGACGGACGGAACGTCACCGCCAGCGCGGGCAGCACGTCGAGGAAGGTCGGGTTGGTGCTGGTGCGCGCGCCGATCGTCGGGTCCGCCTTCACGAGCACGTCCGAGTACTCGACGCGGGCGCCGGTGATCAGGGCCTGCTTGC
>CAZYQM010000188.1:0-3615 GCA_964649965.1 uncultured Gemmatimonas sp. | reverse complement strand
TTCTCGACCATCGCGAAGCCAGCCGAGAGGTAGTCGTTGGCCGTGTACGCACCGCCCACGCCGATCGCGTTGACGCGCCACACGTCATCCGACGGCGCCGTGTAGCGGCCGTCGAACAGCAGCTCCGGGCGCAGCTGACGCTCCGCGGCCGTGAGGCCCGACGCATTGATGCTGTACGCCGTGCTGTTGGCCTCGCGACGGCCGTAGCGGCCGAGGCCGCCGACCTTGAGCGCCAGCTGGCGACCGATCTCGCCGAACTGTACGCGGTAGTGGCCGCGCACCTCATACGCGTTCTCGCCGAGGTCGCTGAAGGTACGCACCGCGCCTTCGTTCGACGACGACAGCCACTGCCGCGTCGTGATCCCGTTGCCGTCCGTGAACTCGCCCTGCACGAACTCGCTGCGGTCCGGCTCGTCGCGGCTCACGCCCGTCGTCGTGAACGCCACCTCGAGCTTCTGGTTGGCCGTCACGTCGCTCTGCAGCAGCAGCTGCGAGGAGTACACGCTGCGCTCCACGTACTTCTGCCGCGTGATGATGAGCGGGATGCCGAGGTTCTCCGACACGCCGCGCTCCTGCCGGCCCTCGGAGTCCATCGTGCGGTTGTAGGTGTTGTTCAGCGCGAGGCGCGTTCGCTGGCCGAGCAGCGTGCTGAAGTTCGCCAGGCCGCCCCAGAGCACCGACGAGCGGCCGGTCTGGCCCTCGAAGCGGTCCACCTCGGACGGCGTCGCGCCGGACTGCGCCAGCGCCAGCGCGCGCACCTGGTCCACCTTGGCTTCCTGCGAGTACGAGTAGGTGCCGCTCACCAGGTAGCCGACGTTCTTGCCGAACACCGGATCGTTGCCGCCCACCGAGATGGACGTCGAGCCGTTCAGTCCGCCCTCACTGCCGTTCGGCGACCACGAGTTGCGGAAGTCGCCCACCATCCGGTTGAAGTCGCCCTGCGTCGGCGAGCTCGTGGCGAAGTTGCCGAAGCCCTGGATGAAGCCCGGCAGCGCGCGGTTGCCGGCACCGGCGGCGAACAGGTCACCGCCGACGCGGCCCTGCATCGGCAGGAAGCGGCCGACCACGGCATCGCTGCCGCCCGTGCTGCTCGACAGCGCCCAGGTGCGGCGCGCCGGGAACTCGCGCGTCTGGATGTCCACCGTCGCACCGGAGAAGTCGCCCGGCTGGTCCGGCGTGAAGGTCTTGATCGTCGTGATCGTCTGCAGCAGGCCCGTCGGGAAGAGGTCCAGCGGCACCTGCTTCTTCTCCGGCTCCGGGCTCGGGATGCGCGCGCCGTTGAGCGAGGTCTGCGTGTAGCGATCGCCGAGGCCGCGTACGAACACGTACTTGCCGTCCTGCACGCTCACGCCGGAGACGCGTCCCACCGCCGCGGCGGCATCACCGTCCGGGCTCTTGGCGATCTGCTCGGCCGTGACCGAGCTGACCACGTTCACCGAGTTCTTCTGCGCGTCCAGCGCCTCGTTTACCGAGCCGCGCTCGGCGGAGGCGGTGACCACCTGCGCGGCGATCTGCAGCGAGGCCTCGGCCAGCGTCACGTCCTGCTCGACCGTTTGACCGGCCTCGAGGAAGATGCCCGTGACCGTCTTGGGCGCGTAGCCGATGCGGCGGACGGTGAGCGTCACCGTTCCCGCCGGCACGCCGGCGATGCTGAAGCGGCCGTCCACACCGGACTGGGTGCCGAGGGTCGTGCCGACCACCTGGATGCCCACGGCGGCGAGACCGTTGCCGCTGGCGGCATCGAGCACGCGACCGACGATGCGGCCCGTGGTCGGCGCGGCCTGTTGCGCGTGCAGCGCAGCGGCCGAGAAGGTGAAGGCAGCAAGAACAGCGAGTAGGACACGGCGCATCTGGCGTCTCGTGAGAAAGTCGGAGTTTGGGCGTCCACGCAGCTACTGCGGGGAACGCCTCAAAGCTCCGGTTCGCCAGTACCGGGCGTCCTACGGCCGTGCAACGGTTATGTAACGGGCCCCCCTGCGGTGTGGAAAAAGGGACCGAGGATGGGGAGGAGCGAGGAGCGAGGGGAAGGAGGGAGGCCGGTGGGAAAGATTGGAAGTGCGAAAGGAGAGGGATTCCCCTTCGTAGCCTTCATTTCGCTCCTTCTTCTCGATCCTTCCCCTTGCTCCTCGCTCCTCTTCCTCCTCGTCCCCTCAGTCGGGAAACAGCGCCGTAATCTCGGAGCCTTGCCCAACCACAGACTCCGCCTTGACCCGCCCCCCGTGCGCCTCCACGAGGTGCTTCACGATGGCCAAGCCGAGTCCGGTCCCGCCTTCCTCCCGAGCCCGCCCCGGGTCCACGCGATAGAAGCGCTCGAAGATGCGCGGCAGGTGCTCCGGCGGGATGCCCACGCCGGAATCGCGCACGCCGACGATGACGCCGCGCTCGTGGCGGCGCGAGAACAGCGTGACGTGGCCGCTCGCGGTGTGCCGGACGGCGTTGTCCACGAGGTTGCCGAGTACCTGGCGCAGCGCGGTACTGTCGGCGTATGCGGAGCGCGCGTCGTCGGCGAACTCGGCCTCGAGCTTGAGCCCCTTGGCGTCGGCGGCGTCGCGCGCGGCGGCGAACACGTCGGCGGCCATCGTCGCGAGGTCGATCGGCGCGGGATTCGGCACCCAGCCGCCGGACTCGATACGCGAGAGGTCGAGCAGGTCGTCCACGATGCGCTGCATCCGCCGCGTGTTGCCGAGGATGCGCTCGGCGAAGCCGCGGCGCGTGTCGCTGGGCACGTCCTCCTCGACGAGCGTTTCGGCGAATCCGCCGACGATGGTCAGCGGCGTGCGGAGTTCGTGCGAGACGTTGGCCACGAAGTCGCGGCGCACGGCCTCGAGTCGTCGCACGCGCGTGAGGTCGAAGAGCGCGAGCACGGCGCCGCCGCCCGTAAGCGGACGGGCCGCGATGTTGAGGGTGCGGCCGGCAATCACCACCTCGGCCCCTTCCGTCACATTGCCGTCGAAGGCCGCCTGGAGCGCGTCGCGCAGGGCGAGGTCGCGGGGCAGGTCCTCGACGGGGAAGGGCAGCGGCGCACGCGAGCCGAGCAAGCGGCGAGCCGTCTCGTTGATGCGCACGACCATCCGGCTCGCATCCACCGCGATGACGCCTTCGTTGAGCGATTCCGTGAGTTGCACGAGCAGCGTCTCATCCGCCTCAAGCGCCCGCAGGCGCGCCGAGAGCTGCTCGGCCAGTTCCTTCAGGGCCTCGGCCAGTTCGCCGACTTCGCCGGGCGCCTTGAGCGTGGGCCGGCGGGCGAGGTCGCCGTCGGCCAGCGCAGTGGCGACGTCGCGCAGTTCCTCGACAGGGCGCGACACCGAGCGCGAGAAGAGGAAGGCGACGCCGAGCGCGGCCAGTCCCAGGGGCGCAACGTGCCCGGCGACGTACAATGCCTGGTCGCCCGTCGAGGGCGAGGGTCGCCGCGCCGAGCCGAGGCCGCTGGCCACCGCCTCGGCGATTTCCGGCCGCGTCGCGTGGTTCTGCAGTGCGCGCAGCGAATCGTCATCGAATTCCGAGTCGCCGATGACGACCCCGCTCGGATTCACCAGCGTGACGCGGCGCCCGAGGGCGTCGCCGATCGCATCGGCCAGCGAATCCGGCATCGCGGGATCACGCCGCCACAGCACG
>CAZYQM010000187.1:0-4572 GCA_964649965.1 uncultured Gemmatimonas sp. | reverse complement strand
TCGGCTGGTTATTGCTGCTATTCCTAACCGAGACGCTCACCGGCAGCGTCCTGCTCGGCGGCGGCCGTGACAAGTTCGAGGCCTCCGAGTGGACCACGGACGACGTGCCCGATGCACGCGTGCAGGCGTACCTCGAGCAGCGTCTCCGCGAGCGCCTCGGCATCACGAGCGCCATCACGCATCGCTGGGCGGCGTCGGTGGCGTTCACGGATTCCGGCCTGCCCATCGTCCGCGAACTCGGCGGCGGCGTGTTCGTCGTCGGTGCCTACAGCGGCACCGGCAACCTCGTCGGCGCCGCCTGCGGACGTGGCGCGGCGCAATTGGCGCTCACCGGCGACAGCGCGCGGCTCGCCCCGTTCCTCGACTGACGATGCGCTGGGAGCGGCCCCCGATGCTCGACGCCACCGTCTCGCTGCCCGCCTGGGTGCGCGAGACCGTGGACTTCGACGTCCGCTACGAAACGGACGAGGAGAAGATGCGCCTCGCCATCCGTCTCGCCGACGCCAACGTCACGCATCGTACCGGCGGTCCATTCGGCGCCGCGATCTTCGAGCGCGGCACGGGCCAGCTCGTCAGCGTCGGCGTCAACTCCGTCGTGCGCCTCAACAACTGCACGCTGCACGCCGAGATGGTCGCGTACCAGCTCGCCCAGAAGCGCATCCAGAGCTACTCGCTCGGCGCCGACGGACATCCGGAGCACGAACTCTTCACGAGCTGCGAGCCCTGCGCGATGTGCCTCGGCGCCACGCTGTGGAGCGGCGTGCATCGCGTCGTCATCGCCGCCTCGCGCGACGACGCGATCGCCATCGGCTTCGACGAGGGCCCCGTGTTCGCCGAGAGTTACGGCTACCTGCGCGACCGCGGCGTCGAGGTCGTGCCCGGCGTGCTGCGCGGAGAGGGCCGCGCGGTGCTGCAACGCTATCAGGATCTCGGCGGGCCGGTCTACAACGGCTGACCTAGGCCGACGGCACCAACCGGCGCCACGCGGGTAGCTCATCGGCGATGACCAGACTCGCCTTGCTCACGCTGACGGCCTTGCTCAGCGGATGCTTCGTCCCCATCCATCGGACGCATCTCACGCCACTGCCCGTGGCGCTCGAGTCCCTCTCGCGCGACTCGCTGGTGCGCGACACGCTGCGCGTCACGCGCCGCGACGGACGCGAGGTCTGGTATCCGGGACCCACGCTGATCGGCGCCGACGGCGTGGCCGGGCGCGGCCGCGTGCGCGGCCAGCGTGCACCGAGCTGGTCCACGCCGCGGGACTCCATCGTGCGGATCGTCGTCGAACGTCGCGAGATCCGGCCGTTGCCCACGATGCTGGCCACGGCGGCCGTGTCGGTGGCGACGAGCACGGCCATCATCGCCGCGTTCCTCAGCATCTGGAACTGAGGCGCGTCGCTGGTCCGGCGGCGCGGCTAGGGAGCCTTCGGCTCCCCGCCGCCCGCGATGTGGATCGTCTGCGTCGGGAACGCGAACGAGGCGCCGTTGCCCTCGACGATCTCCATAATCTGCAGGTACAGGCTCTCGCGGACCTCACGGAAATCGTCGATGCCGTCCGCAAGGATCC
Organism: uncultured Gemmatimonas sp.; assembly: GCA_964649965.1. Lineage (GTDB taxonomy): Bacteria > Gemmatimonadota > Gemmatimonadetes > Gemmatimonadales > Gemmatimonadaceae > Pseudogemmatithrix. The sequence goes on along the minus strand of CAZYQM010000187.1, from coordinate 3,005 downwards.
AGCAGAACAGCTCGATGTTCAGCGACGACGCCGCAAACGCCGAGAAGCGCACCTGCACGCGGTCGGGCCAGGTCTTCGGATGCGCGCGCAGGCATTTCTCGATCTCGTCGCGCAGCAAGCGCATCGTCGCCGCGCTCGTGCCGTACTCGACGCCGATCGTCGTCTGCAGCAGGAAGCGGTCACGCGGTGCGAAGTTCTCCGTGCGCGTTTCCGCCAACTGCCCGTTCGGCACCGAGACGATGGTCCGCGCCATCGTGCGGATGCGCGTGGACCGCAGCCCGATCGCCTCGATCTCGCCTTCGGCGCCGCCCACGTTCACCCAATCCCCGACGCGGAACGGCTGGTCCACGCCGATGCTCACCGAGCCGAAGAAGTGCTCCAGCGACTTCTGCGCACCGAGTGCCACGGCGATACCGCCGATGCCGAGGCCGGCGAGGATCGTCGCGACGGGATAGCCGAACTGCGAGATCACCGTCAGGACGGCGATCAGGAAGATCAGCACGCGGGCGATGCGCGCGCCGAGGGGAATCAGCGAGCGCAACGCCGGATGGCGCGCGCCCCAAGCCGAGAGGGGAATCGTCTGCTGCAGCACGCCGATGGACCGCAGCACGATCCAGAACGCCGCGACGGTGGCGATCGCCGCCTGCAGTTCCACGATGAATGCCTGCGCCGGCGCGGCGAGCGCAATCCACCGCAGCAGCACGCGGCTCGCGGCAACGCCCCAGAGCAGCACGATCGGCCCGCGCGCGGCGGCGATGAGCTTGTCGTCGAACTCCGTGTCCGTCTTCGAAGAGATGCGCTGCAGCAGCCTGCGCGTCGGCTTCTCCATCAGCCAGCCGACGAAGGCCGAGAGCGGAATCAGCACAAGCAGCGCCAGCCACTGCCAGTAGAGCACGTCGAACGGCCCGGCGTTCAGGAGGCGGCCCGGGATGTGCTCGCGGATCCAATGATCCGGCAAGTCGGCGTAGAGCGCGTCCACCTGCGCGACCGTCGCCTCCGAGAACTTCCAGCCTCGCTCGCTACCGCGGCCGACCCGCGCCATCCGCACGGCCACCTCGCGCCCGTCCGAGAGCTGGATGCTGCCCACGAGGTCGCGATCGGCCGGCAACCCGTCGTCCCGCGCGCCCTCAGCGGACGGCGACACCTTCTCGAGGTCCACCCACAGCCGCGCGTCCATCACGGCGGAGAGGCGACGCGCCAAGTCGTCGGCGCGGACGGTATCTACGCCGGCCGGAAGGTCGAGCAGGTGTGCGGCCGCGACGTAGTCGCTGCGACGGGCCGCCTCCAAGAAGCGCTTCAGGGCCGCACGCGGAGAGGCCGAGTCCACCACGACCTGCGGTGGCGGTTCGGTGTCCGGCGTCGCGGGAGGCGTGGTCGGGCGACCCAACAACTGGGCACCTGCCGCAATCGGCAGCAGGGCGGCGAGCGTGAGCGGGCGCAGCAAGGCGTGGAGACGAGCGAAGTGCATCTCCCAAACTCGGCCTTTGCCCCGAGCGAAGCAACCCTTCGCCCGAGTAGATTTCGAATCCATCCCTAGCCCTGCGACGGATCCTATGAGCCCCTCCAAAGCCCCGCATCTCGCCGACCCCGACAAGAACCCCTCGTTCACGCGCGGCGTGTTCCAGGGCGAGATCCTCGAAGACCTCGTATTCCCCTTCCCCGAGCCCTCGGCCGAGGAGAAGGAAACCCTCGCCCAGATTCTCGACAGCTTCCGCGGCTGGGCCGCCGAGACGGTGGATTCCCACAAGATGGACGCCGAGGGGAAGTTCACGCCCGAAGTGCGCCAGGGGATGGCCGAGCTCGGCCTGATGGGGATGAACATCCCCGAGGAGTACGGCGGCTTCGGCGCGAGCACGATGGTCTTCAGCCGCGTCTTCGGCGAAGTGGGCGCGACCGACGCCGCGCTCGCCGTGTACTTCGGCGCGCACCAGAGCATCGGCATCAAGGGCATCATCCTCTTCGGCACGGAAGACCAGAAGCAGCGCTGGCTGCCGCGTTGTGCCAGCGGCGAGCTCATCGGCGCCTTCTGCCTCACCGAACCCGGCTCCGGCTCCGACGCGCAGGCGATGCTCAGCACCGCCGTGCCCAGCGCCGACGGCAAGACCTACACGCTCAACGGCACGAAGATCTGGATCTCCAACGCCGGCTACGCCGGCGTGATGACCGTCTTCGCCAAGGTGCCGGTGGTCATTGATGGCAAGGAGAAGCAGCGCGTCACCGCGTTCATCGTGGATGCCAAGGCTCCCGGCGTCTCGCTCGGCAAGATCGAGGAGAAGATGGGCATCAAGGCCAGCGACACGCGCACGGTGACCTTCGAGAACGTGACGGTGCCCGCGGAGGATCGCCTCGGCGAGGTCGGCAGCGGCTTCAAGATCGCGCTCGAGATCCTCAACTCCGGCCGCCTCGGCCTCGCCGCCGGCTCGTCGCGCGGCACGCGCGAGATGCTCAAGATGGCCATCGAGTACGTGAAGCAGCGCGAGCAGTTCGGCCGCCCGATCGGCAACTTCGAGATGATCCAGCGCAAGATCGCCATCGCCGCCGCGGACTGCTACGCGTCGGATGCCGGCTGGATGCTCTGCGCGGGGATGGTGGACCGCGGCGGCGTGGACTTCTCGCTCGAGACGGCCGCCTGCAAGGTGTACGCTTCCGAACTCGCCTGGCGCTCGGCGTCGGATGCGATGCAGATGGCCGGCGGCATCGGCTACTCCAAGGAGTACCGCTACGAGCAGGCTCTGCGCGACTCGCGGATCAATATGATCTTCGAGGGCACCAACGAAATCCTGCGCGCGCTCATCGCGCTGATGGGCCTGCAGCAGCCCGGCGAGGAACTGAAGCAGGTCGGCAAGGCCTTCAAGAACCCGCTGCGCAACATCGGCGCGATCTCCAGCTACGTGACCGGCCGCGCCAAGCGCACGATCACCAAGAACAAGTTCACCAAGGTCCACGAGGCGCTGGCCGACGAGGCGGATCTCGTCGAGAGCGCCATCCACGACCTCGCGCTCGCC
>CAZYQM010000186.1:0-4579 GCA_964649965.1 uncultured Gemmatimonas sp. | reverse complement strand
CTCGAGGAAGTCCGCCATATAGAGCGCGCGGCCCACGCGCGTCCAACCGGCGAATCCCACGGTGTGCCAGCGGATCGCGTCGAGCACGTCGCTGCGCGTCTCGCCGTCCGCCACCAGGCGCACGGCGGCGGCCGGGCCGTGCAACGTCTCGACGGGTCGGTCGTCGCCTGCTGCCAGCGCACGCAGCGACTCCGCCGAGGCGTCACGCAGCGCATCGTGCCAGCGCCCGGCATCGTGCCAGGCCTGCGCCTCGTCCGCAGGCAAGCGCAGCTGCTGCGCCCACCGATCCAACAACGCGGTCACGCGCGCGATGTGCGCGCGCCGCTTCTCGCCCACCTCGGCCCACGCGGGCAGCGCCGGCTCGCTCATCCCGTCCTCGTCACGCGCTGGGTAAGCACCGCCAAGGCCCCGACGACGTCGCGCAGCTCGGTCGTCGCGCGTTCCAGAGTGCGCAGCGCCTCGGCCTGTCCCGCCACCGAGGCGCTGACGCTCGAGAGACCGTCGCGATTGCGTCCGACGATCGCCTCGAGATGCGCGAGCCGCTCGCGCATCCGCTCCACATCGCGTCGCTGCTCCTCTGCGCTGCCGGCGATGCGGGCGGCGTTCTGCGCCGCCGATGCCGCGCCTTCGACGATCCGACCGAGTGCCTCGCGGGATTCCGCGCTGCGGGCCTCGGCGTTGCCCACCAGTGACTCGCCGCGCCCCATCAGCTGGGCGGTCTGCTGCATCTGTTCCTCGAAGCCGCTCAGCGCGCGCTGCGCGTCGTCCGCGGCACGCCCGCTCTCGTCCGCCAGCGCCCGCACCTCCTCGGCGACGACCGCGAAGCCCCGTCCCTCGTGGCCCGCGCGCGCCGCCTCGATGGCCGCGTTCAACGCGAGGAGATTCGTCTGCACGGCGAGCTCACGGATGACGGCGATGAAGCCGGTCACTTCACGCATCGTCGCGCCGAGGGTGGTCACGCGCTGCGCGCTCTCGGCGGCGAATCCCTTCGCGTTCACGAGCTGCTGCAGCGCGCCCTCCACGGCCGTGCGGTTCTCCGCGGCGATTGTCGAGGCCTGCCGCGTCCCCTCCTGCGCGGAGCCGGCGTCGGACGCGACCGCCCGCGTGCGCTCGGCGAGGTTGCGCATACTCGCGAGTCCCTGCGCGAGCTGCTCGGTCTCCTCGTGCAGGCCGCGTTCGATCTCCCCGACCGCGCGCACCACGCCTTCGCCGCCGGTCCGCAGCGTGCGCGCCGATGCCGTGAGCGTCGCCACCTCGCGCGTGAGGCGTTCGACGGTCGCGACCAGCGGCGCGCGCAGGTCCATCAGGTGCAAGGTCGTCGCCATCTGCTGCGCGACGCGCTTGAGCAGCACGCCTTCCTTGGCGCCGTACACGCCGCGCTTCGGCGTATCGAGTTCGATGAGCCCGATCAGGCGATCGCCGAAGGTCAGCGGCGCGATGGCCCGTGACGCCGCGTCGGCGCGCGCGCGCTCGACGCGCGGGTCGCGGTTCGCATCCGGGAGCAGCAGCACCTCGCGCGACGCGATGGCCTCCGCCCGCAGGCGCGCGCCGTCGCGGGGCGCGGGCTCCGGCTGCTCGAGGTAGCCGTCGCCGGTGCGGTAGATCACCTGCGCCGTCGCGCCGTCCCAACGCAGCACGCGCAGCGACTTCCACTCGATGAGCCGGTGCGCCATCCGCTCGAGCCGCGCGATCGCCGATCCGACCGTCGCGTCGGCGGCGACGGCGGCTTCCATCGCCAAGACGGTGTTCAACTCCTCCGCGGCGATGCTCTCCTCGAGGATGCGCTTGAGCAACAGGCCGGCGAAGCCCAGCATCACACCGACCAGCACGACGCCGGCGGGTTCGAGGGACGTGATCGCGGCCAGCATCGCCGCCAGCACCAGGCTGCTCGCCCCGAGTCCGATGACCTCGTAGCGCAGGATGAGCGAGCGCTCCTCCGGCGAGAGCTTGTCGCGCACGATCAGCGACAGGTACTGCAGTGCACGGGCCAACGCGAAGTGGATGACCACGAACACGGCGATCGCCGGGGCGTCGCCGAGCAGGCCGTCGGCTCCGGTAGACATCGGGCCGCGTGCCCAGGCGTACCAGCCGTACGCGGCAAGGAGGGCCAGCGACTCGCGCGAGGCATTGATCCACGCCGGCAGTGCGCCGCGGCCGAGCAGGATGCCATCGGCGATCGCCACGCCGAGCGCGACCGCCAGCGCCGCGGCGGCCGGACCGGCCAACAGCGCGCCGCCGACGGCGACCATCCCGAGGACGCCGACGAACGTGAACTTGGTGACCGGCAGGTGGAAGCGGCGCGCGGCCGTGGCCGCGAGCACGAGGCCGATGGTCCAGAACGGATGCTGCCACCACCGTGGATCGAGCAGGCACGCGGCGACGACCGCCACGGTGCCGAGGGGCGGCGTCGTCGTCCGATAGACGACGATCGCCCGGCTCATCGACCGTCCAGGGCGGCGCGCAGCGCGCGCACGAACTCGAGCGCCGCGTCCACGCCCTGCTCCTCGAGGATGCGCACCAGCGCCGATCCCACGACCACGCCATCGGCAAGGTCGCCCACCGCCCGCGCCTGCTCGGGCGTCGAGATGCCGAAGCCGACGCAGATCGGCAGGTCGCAGACCGCGCGCAGCCGCGCCACCGACGCCGGCAGGTCCTGCGCCACGCCCTCGTGCACGCCGGTCACGCCCAAACGGCTGATCAGGTAGACGAAGCCGCTGCCGTGCTTCACGATCTCGGCCATCCGCTCCTGCGGCGTGGTCGGCGCGACCAAGCGCACGAACTCCAGCGGACCGCTGCCCAACCAGGCCTCGCGTTCCGGATCCGCGCCGACCGGCAGGTCGGTCACGAGCACGCCGCTCACGCCGGCCGCCTGGGCACGACGCAGCACGTCCGGCCCGGCCTTCATCAGCGGATTGAGGTACGAGAAGAGCACGACCGGTGCGCTCGGGCGCGCCTCATTGACGATTGCCAGCGCGCGGTCGAGCGTCACGCCCTGTGCCAACGCCCGCTGCGAGCTGCCCTGGATGATCGGCCCGTCCGCCAAGGGATCGGAGAACGGAATGCCGACCTCGAGCACGTCGCAGCCCGCCGCCGGCAACTCCCGGATGAGGCGGACGGAATCCGCGGGCGTCGGATGCCCCGCGGTGACGTAGCACACGAGCGCGCGGCGCCCCTCGGCGCGCAGCGCACGCAGTCGTTCGGTGAGCACGGATCAGATGAAGTAGTCGCCGACCTTGATGCCGTAGCGCTCGGGGTCGGCGGTCTTGATGATGGATTTCACGAAACTGCCGGCCTCGTCCTTCTCGGCGAGGTCGAACAGCCGACCGGGATGCTCGACGTTGCCGAGGTCGTCGCTGATGATGCGCACGATCGGCCGCGACACCATCTCGGCGATCGGGTTCACCGAGTGCACGATGGCCAGCTCGAAGGAGTCGAGCACGACGAGCGAGCCGACGGGGTAGATGCCGAGCAGCGCGACGAAGGCTTTCACCACCACGGGGTCCATCCCGCGGCGTGGGTTGTCGCGCATCTCCTGCAGCACCTGCGCCGGCGAGAGCGGCGTGGTCGTGTACACGCGCCGCGACGTCGCCGCGTCAAAGGCATCGGCGACGGCGACAATCTTGCTGTAGAACGTCATCTCGGCGATGCGCAGCGAGCGCGGGTATCCCGTGAGGTCGCGCTTCATATGGTGCTGGTACGCGACCATCATCGAGCGATACGGGAACTCCGAGTGCTCGCGCAGCTGGAACAGCGCGAGCACGCCCAGCCAGGGGTGCGCCATCACGAGCCGCCACTCGTCGTCGTCGAGGGCGTCCGGCTTGGTGATGACCTCGATCGGCACGCGCGACTTGCCGATGTCGTGGAACAGCGCGGTGAAGCCGAGGTCGTAGAGCTGTAGGCGCGTCAGGCCGAGGCGGCGGCCGAGGGCGATGGAGAAGATCGCGACGTTCACGCAGTGCGTGAACGTGTAGTCGTCGTAGTCGCGGATCGTCGTCAGGCCCACCAGCGAGGTCTCGTCGCTGAGGATCTGGTCGACGATGCCCTGCACCACGCGCTTGATCTTCTTCACGTTGGGGCTCTGCCCCATCCGCACCGAGTTGAGGACTTCCTTCGTCGTGGTGACGGACTGCTGGTACGTGCGCTTGGCGCGCTCCTTGGCCTCGCCCTCGTCCTCGGGATTGTCGTCGCTCTCCGGCGGCGGCGCGAGGTCGAAGACGTTGACGTTGGTCTCGGCGAGGCGCGTGTTGAGCGCCGCGAATCGGTCACCCGCCGTCTTGCCCTGCGGATTGATGAGGAACGAGAGCAGCACCGTCCAGTCGCGCACGCTGGGACGGTCGACGAAGCGGATCTGGCCGACGCCGGCGTCGCGGCAACGGTTCAGCAGGAACGAGAAGCTCGTATAGTTGTCGAGGTCGAGCTTCATCCGCGTGGCGTTCAGGAACAGGAACTCGCCCGCGAGGCGGAACTCGCACTCGCCGTCGCCCTCGATGAGCTCGGCCGAAAGCTTGGTGAGGTCCTCGAGTCCCTTCTGCACCACCGCGTTCTCGAGCGGGTACATCTTGAGGTTGCGCAGAGCCAC
>CAZYQM010000185.1:1535-4636 GCA_964649965.1 uncultured Gemmatimonas sp. | reverse complement strand
GACCGCGGATTCCACGACCGCGTGGCGGCGGCCTTCGACCAGTTCGCGGAGCCGAGTTGGCAGCGCGCGCATCCGGAAGTCGGGAAGATCGTCGCGGTGGACGCCTCGGGCTCGCCGGACGAAGTCGAGCAGCGGGTGTTGGCGGCGATCAGCGAGCACTGCCCGGCGCTGCTCCTCCGCGCCGGAAGTCGGGTATGACGGCTGTGCCCGCCGAAACCCATTCCGCGCGCGCTTCGTTGAGCGAACGAGCCCAATGAACCGCTTCCGCCTGCTCCCGCCCACCGCCCTGATCGCGACGGCCCTCCTGGCCGGCGCCTGGCTGCTCGGCCGCGCCCTCGATCGCGATGACCGCCGCTCCGAAGAAGGCGCGCGACTCCTCGACACGGTGATGCAGCGCGTCCGGAGCTCCTACGTGGAGCCGGTCAACGAAGACTCGCTCTGGCAGGGCGCGATTGCGGGAATGCTCGAACAGCTCGGCGACCCGAACTCGGCCTACATCACGCCCGATCGCCTGGAGCGCCTGCGCCTCTCGGCCTCCAACGCCTACCGCGGCGTGGGGCTGAGCGTGGACGTGATTGATGGCTGGATCACTGTCGTGCAGCCGCGCGCGGGCTCGCCGGCGGAGCGGGCCGGCCTCCAGACGGGCGACAGGCTCGTGGAGCTCGACGGCAAGAGTATGCGCGGCTGGACGGTGCAGGAAGCGCGCGACAACCTGCGCGGCCCGCTGGGCACGACGGTGCAGCTGGTGGTGGAGCGCGGCGCTGGCACGCGCATCGCGGTGACGCTGGAACGCGCGGACATCCGCAACCGCGCGGTCACGCGCGCGACGCTGCTCGACGGCAACGTGGGCTATCTGGCGGTGACGACCTTCTCCGACTCAACGGAGGCGGAGCTCATCAGCACGGTGGATTCGCTGCGCCGCGCGGGCGCGACGTCGCTGGTGCTCGATATGCGCGGCAATCCGGGCGGCCTGCTGGAGCAGGGCGTGGGCGTGGCCGATATGTTCCTCGCCCCGGGCCAGCAGATCGTGACGACGCGCGGCCGTTCGCCGGAATCGAACAAGGTCTATGTGGACTCGACGGCCGAGCGCTGGGGCGGGATGCCGATCGCGGTGCTGGTGAATCCGTTGACGGCCAGCGCGGCGGAGATCGTCGCGGGTGCCCTGCAGGACCACGATCGCGCGCTCGTCGTGGGCCGCGTGAGCTACGGCAAGGGCAGCGCGCAGACGGTGTATCCGCTGGACAACGGCGCGGCGGTCTCGCTCACGGAAGCGCGCTGGTTCACGCCGCTGGGGCGGTCGATTGAAGTCGCGCCGGAAGATGAAGAACGTCTTGCCGACGCGGACACGGCGCGCCCGGTGTTCCGCACGGCGAGCGGCCGCCGCGTCTATGGCGGCGGTGGCATCGTGCCGGACATCGCGGTGGGCGACAGCGTGCTGGACCCGGCGGAGCGCCGCCTGCTGGCGGAAATCGGCGCCGACGTGCCGCGCTGGCGCGAGGCGCTGACGATGGAAGCCCGCGCACTGGTGCAGGCGCGCCAGGTGCGCGACTCGCTGTTCACGGTGAACCCGGCCTGGCGCGGCCAGCTGCTGCGCCGTCTGCGCACGGTGGGCCTGCGGGTGAACGCGGCGACGTTCAACGAGGCGGCAGCATTCGTGGACCGTCGCCTGGGCGACGAGATCGCGCGACAGGGTTGGGGCGTACCCTACGCGCAGCGGCGGCAGGTGCGCAGCGATGCGGTGGTGCTGCGCGCGGCCGAGGTGCTGCGGCGGGCGCGGACGCCGGCGGACGTGTTCGTGGCGGAGTAGGGCGCTGCGTTCAACGCCGCTCAGTCTTCGAGCGGCGGGCCGAGCATATCGAGATCCACGCGGTCCTTTCCACGGCCCGTGGACGACTTGTTCTGGATGAGGTGCTCGCGCCCGAGAAAGCCCACGTCGCGGCCTTCGAAGTTGCCGTTCACGCGTGCTTCCCAAGCCTCGGCAAAGGTCACCCCACTCAGCGCAGTCATAATGTCGATGCGATTCGGCGGCTGGCCGAGCTGGTGGACACGGTCTGCGACCTCGAAATCGGACTGCTGAAACTTGAGATCCCGCACGGGCGCGCCGAATCGCAGTAGCGCCCTCCAAATGCGGGCGGCGTTCTCGGGATTCGCTGCCACCCAGAGATCGAGATCGCCCGTCGCCCGGGGCACGCCGTGGATAGCCAGCGCGTGCGCCCCGACGATAAGGAACTGGACGCCCTCCTCCAGGAAGCACGCGACCATATCGCGAAAGTCGGGGCCGAGCTCGCAGCGGTATCCCATCGCGCTGAGCTCGCGCACCATCCGCAGGCGCTCGTCGTGAGTACGGCCACGCGGCGGCTCATCGGCCCGCGGGTCGCCGAGCCGGTAGCTCGCGGACCAGAACTCTTTGCGCTCGGTCATACCCGCAATTTACCGCTCGGCGTGAAGCCCGTCCACGAAAATCACGCAGGATTCATCGGTAATACTTCACCACGAAGGCACGAAGGGCCCCCTGCAAACCGTCGGCCCCGCGACCCCAAGAAGCATTGCTTCTTTAGGGTTGCGGGGCCGTGAGATTGTCGCGGCTCCCGTCGTGCCTTCGTGGTGAAAAGCCGTTAGCCCGTGATCCGACGCCCGATCGCCTCGGCCACGCGCCGCAGCTGCACCACGGTTTCGGCGAACTGCACCGGCGTCTGCGACTGCGCGCCATCGCTCATCGCCTTCTCCGGCTGCGGATGCACTTCGATGATCACGCCATCCGCGCCCGCCGCGACGGCGGCACGCGACATCGGCAGCACCTTGTCGCGCCGCCCCGTGCCGTGCGAGGGATCGGCGACGATCGGCAGGTGCGACAGCGACTGCACCACGGGAATCGCCGTGAGGTCGAACAAGTTGCGTGAGGTCGTATCGAAGCTGCGCAGCCCGCGCTCGCAGAGCACCACGTGCGGATTGCCCTCGGCCAGGAGGTACTCGGCGCTCAGCAGCAAGTCCGTGATCGTCGCCGCCATCCCGCGCTTCAAGAGCACCGGCTTCTTCAGCTTGCCGGCCATCTTCAGCAGCGAGTAGTTCTGCATATTGCGCGCGCCGATCTGGAGCATATC
>CAZYQM010000185.1:0-1507 GCA_964649965.1 uncultured Gemmatimonas sp. | reverse complement strand
GGCGCCGGCTTCGTCCATCGCTTCCGTCACGATGGGCAGGCCCGTCTCCTGCTTGGCGAGCTTGAGCAGCTTGAGGCCCTCGAGGCCGAGTCCCTGGAAGGAATACGGCGAGCTGCGCGGCTTGAACGCACCGCCGCGCAGGGCCACCGCGCCGGCGGCCTTCACCTGCCGCGCCGACTCGAGGATCTGCTTCTCGTTCTCGACGGAGCAGGGGCCGGCGATGATCGGCACCTCCGTGCCGCCGAAGCGCACGCCGGGCGCGATCTCGACGATCGTGGACTCCTGCTTCCACTCGCGCGAGACCTGCTTGTACGGATTCGAGACGTAGATGACTTCCGCGACGCCGGGGAAATCCTCGAGCGGCGAGCCGTCCACGCGCCCGTCGTTGCCGACGAGGCCGACGGCCGTGCGCTGCGCGCCGGGCATCGGCTGCGCGGTGTAGCCCTTGTCGCGGATCCACTGGCACACGGCCTCGATCTGCTCGGCCGAGGCGCCCTGCTTCATCACCACCAACATTGCGTCGTTCCTTTACGCGGGGCTCGCGGCGCCCGCCGGTTCCGCCTCGGTCGCGTCCACCGCCGGTCCGCCGCGCATCCGCACGGAGACGAGCGACGACACACCGGGCTCCTGCATCGTCACGCCGTAGACGGCATCGGCCGCCTCGGTCGTCGTGCGCGGATTGTGCGTGATCACGATGAACTGCGTCTTCTTCTTGAACTCGTTGAGCATCCGCACGAAGCGGCCGATGTTCTGGTCGTCGAGCGGGGCGTCCACTTCGTCCAGCAGGCAGAACGGGCTGGGCTTGGTGAGGAAGATGCCGAACAACAAAGACAGGGCCACCAGCGCGCGTTCCCCGCTCGAGAGCAGGTGGATGCGCTGCGTGCGCTTGCCGCGCGGGCTGGCGTGGATCTCGATGTCGCAGTCGAGCGGACGCTCCGGATCCTCGAGGCGCAAATCGCACTCGCCGCCGCCGAAGAGCGTCATAAAGATCTCGCGGAAGTGCGCCCGCACCTGCGCGAAGGTCGCGAGGAACAGGTCACGCGCGGTGACGTCGATCTCCTTGATGGCCTGCTGGAGCTTGGCCTGCGCTTCCACGAGGTCCGCGCGCTGCGTGGTGAGGAACTCGAGGCGCTTGGTCTCTTCCTCGTGCTCCTCGATGGCCAGCGGGTTCACGGGGCCGAGCTGCTCGATCTGCTTGCGCAGGTCCTCGGCCTCGGCGCGCAATGCATCCTCCTCCGCCTCAACCGGCTCATAGTTGGCGAAGAGCTCGTCGAGCGGACGACGCCACTCGGTCTCGAGGCGCTCGCGGATGGCCGCGCGCTTGCCGCTCAGCTCGGTGTGGCGCAGTTCGGCGACGTGCAGGGTCTCGTTGCTGCTGTTGGCCTCGATGCGCGCGGCGTCCAGCGCGGCGATGGCGGTCTGCAGTTCGGATTCCGTCTCGCGCACGGCCTGCTCGGCGCCGGCGAGGGCCTGATCGGCCTCGGCCTGCGAGGCACGACGCGCCTCG
>CAZYQM010000184.1:0-4652 GCA_964649965.1 uncultured Gemmatimonas sp. | reverse complement strand
AGCGTCGAGGTCAGCGAGGTGAAGAAGATCGACGGCCGCGTGGCTGCGATCGGTGTGCCGTCGGGCACGGTACGCTTCGGCCTCGCCACGGCGACGGTACCGGCGGACCGCCGTCGCGACACCGAGCGCAATCACACCGCGACGCACCTGCTGCACGCCGCGTTGCGCCACGTGCTCGGCGAGCACGTGCATCAGGCTGGCTCACTCGTGGCACCGGACCGCCTGCGCTTCGACTTCACGCATCACGGGCCGATCCACAGCGAGCAGTTGGAGCAGATCGAGCAGATGGTGAACGACGGCATCTGGGCGAACGTGGAGCTGAAGATCGTCGAGAAGCCGTATCAGGAGGCGATCGCCGGTGGCGCGATGGCGCTGTTCGGCGAGAAGTACGGCGACGTGGTGCGTGTGGTGGAGATCCCGGGCTTGAGTACCGAGCTCTGCGGTGGCACGCACGTGAAGAACACGGGCACGATTGGCCTCTTCCGCATCGTGAGCGAGAGCGGCGTGGCGGCCGGCGTGCGCCGCATTGAGGCGCAGACGGGCCGCGGGGCCTTCGCGCTGCTGCGCGAGCGCGAGAAGACGTTGATCGGCCTCGCCGAGCGCCTCAAGGTCAACGCGATGAGCGCCGACGTGATCGGCAAGAAGCTCGACGCGCTGCTGGCCGAGAAGAAGACGCTGGAGAAGCGGCTTGAGGAGGCGATGAAGGGCGGCGGCGCGCAGCAGGACCTGCTTGGCGGCGCCGAGACGGTCAACGGCGTGAAGCTGCTGGCCAAGCCGGTGAAGGTGCCGACGATGAAGGACCTGCAGGCACTCGGCGATGTGGCGCGCGAGGGTCTTGGATCCGGAGCAGCGGCCCTGCTCGGGGAGTTCGAGGACGGGAAGTCCGGCCTCGTGGTCGTGATCACCGACGACCTGCGGGCCAAGGGGCTGTCGGCGGGGGCGATCGTGAAGGCACTGGGGGCCAAGGCCGGGATCAAGGGCGGCGGCAAGGAGCATATGGCGCAGGCCGGCGTGCCGACGGAGCAGGCCGCCGCGGTGCTGGCGATGGCGGCAGAGGAGCTGAGGACCGCGGCATCCAGATAGCACTTAAAGGGTATATATATACCAGTTAAGTTGACATATCGGCCATAAATGGTATATTTATACCAGTTATGGACGCTTCTATTGAATCGCTCTCTCTGCGGCTTGCGCAGCGGATTCGCGATCGTCGGCTCGCCGCCGGCTTGTCGCGCCTGACGCTCGCCGAGCGTGCGTCCGTTGCGCCGGAGACGCTGCGAGCGTTTGAGCGCACCGGGCAGATTTCGCTGCCTCGACTGCTGCGGCTCTGTGTGGCGCTCGGGCTCGAGCAGGAAGTCGAGCGGCTGTTCAGCAGTCCGCCTCCGCCTCGCTCACTCGATGACTTGGCGGCGCCTGCCCAGCGTCGCAAACGGGGTCGGTGATGGCGATTGACGAGACCCTGCAGGTGTTGCTGGCGGACGGCCCGCACGCGCGGCGCGTGGGACGCCTTCGCGATGTGGGGACGGGTCCGTACTTCGAGTTCGACCCGGACTTCCTCGCCGAGGGCATCGAGCTTTCGCCGCTTCGCCTGCCGGCCCGCGCCGGCGTGGTGGAGCCGGGGCCGCGACACACGTACCGCCTGCGTGGGCTGTTCGCCGATTCGATTCCGGACGGCTTCGGCCTGAAGGTCCTGCACCAGGCGTTGCGACGCAGCGGCCGCGACCCGCGCAGCATCTCCCCGCTGCAGCTGTTGGCGGCTGTCGGTGACCGCGGGATGGGGGCGCTGTGCTACCGCCCCACGGCCGAGGTGTGGGGCGCTGCCGCCGACTTGCCCTCGCTGCAGATACTCGGCGACGCGGTCGCGCAATTGGATGCTGACGCGCTCCCCGAGCTCCCCGAGTCGATGCGGCGCGCGGCCGGTACCTCGGGCGGTGCGCGTCCCAAGGTGACCGTGGCGCTGCACGGCGATGGTCGCGTGATGGATGCGAACCTGCCGTTGGCACCCGGGTTCCGCCCGGTGTTGGTCAAGTTCCGCGCCGGAACCGACGCGCCGGCACACGTGCCGCTCGAGGCGGCGTATCTGCGGATGGCCGCGGCGGCGGGCCTGCGCGTACCGGCGATCGAGGTCGTGTTGCTCGAGCGCGGCGAGCAGGCCCTGGTGCTCGAACGCTTCGACCGCGCAGGCGACGCACGGCGGCACGCCCAGACCTTCGCGGCGCTGATCGAAGCGGACTATCGCGACGATCCCGTGGATTACGGCACGCTCCTGGAGGCCACGCGCCGCATCACGCGGGACTACGCGGAAGTCGAGCAGGCCCTCCGGCTCACGGCATTCAACGTGCTGGCTGGCAACCGTGACGACCACATCAAGAACTTGTCCTTCGTGATGGAGCCGGACGGCCGCTGGCGGCTCGCGCCGGCCTACGATCTCACACCGAGCGCCTCGGCGGGCTACCACGCGATGAGCTGCGACGGCGAGTCTCTGGCGCCCGGTGCAGAGCACGTGGAGCGTGTGGGATTGGCCGCGGGGCTCGACCGCCCGCAGGTGCGGCGCATCATCGACGAGGTGCGCTCGGCGATCGCGCGCTGGGAGGAGTGGGCCGAGGCGGCCGGGGTGCCCTCGGCGGCAAGGCGCGAGGTCGCGTCTCTGCTACAGGCGCGGTAGCTGAGGCAGTCGCGTCCGGGGCATCCGGGTCTGTATCTTACGCCGATGATCGAATCCGCATCGACGCCCGCCGCCGACTTCGTCGCTCGGCACGCCGGCACGGCCCCGCCGGCGCTGATTGCCCGCGTGCAGGCCGTCCTCGCCGCCGATGAGGTCGGCGCCAGCCTCCCGGCCGCGGAGTCCCTGCTCCGGGCTGGCGAGGCCCTCTTGAAGTCCGTGCTGGACGACTCCGAGGCCGGGCGTGCCGTCGCACTGGACCTACTCGCCGCCGACACCTGCGTGACCTGGGCCTTTGAGGCTGCGGCAGACGAGCCTGGTACGCTATCGGCGCGCGCCGAGTCGGCGATGATCCGGATCGCGGAGCTGTCGCTATGAGCAAGCACCCCGTGATGAGCCCCGCGCAGCACCTGCGCGACCTCAGCGAGACGGCGGCGAGGACCGCGGAGCAGTTGGCGGGGCAGATCGAGCAGGTGACGGGGATGGTGCGCGAGTGCCTGGCCGCGGGCGGCACGTTGTTCTTCGCCGGCAATGGCGGCTCAGCCGCCGACGCGCAGCACATCGCGACCGAGTACACCATCCGCTACCTGCGCACGCGTCGGGCGCTGCGGGCGGTGGCGTTGACGACGGACACCAGCGCATTGACGGCCGCCGGGAACGATTACTCGTTCGACGAGATCTTCAGCCGGCAGGTGGAGGCGCTGGGGCGGGCGGGGGATGTGCTGTTCGTGCACACGACCAGCGGCAACTCGCCCAATTGCCTGCGGGCCATCGAGGCGGCGAAGGCACTGGGGATGAAGACCGTGGCCCTGACGGCCAAGGACGGGGGCAAGGTGAAGGGACTGGCTGACGTGACGATGATCGTGCCGACGCAGCGCACGGACCGCGCGCAGGAGCTGCACCTGGCGATCCAGCACGCGATCTGCGATGCGGTGGATGCGGAGGTGGCCCAGTGAGCGTGCCGGCGATGTTTTCGCTGAAGGGCAAGCGCGCGGTGGTGACGGGCGGCTCGCGCGGGATTGGCGGGGCTTGCTCGGAGCTGCTAGCTACGTGCGGCGCGGATGTGTGTGTGGGCTACCGTTCGCGCTGGGCGGAGGCCGACGCGATGGTGAGCAAGCTCACCGCGACCGGCGTGCGCGCGGCGGCATATTCCGGCGACTTAGGGACGGCCGCGGGCGCGGATGGACTGATCGCGGCGGCCGTCTCGGCGTTTGGCGGGGTGGACATCCTCATTCATTCGGCCGGCATCTGGCCGGTGGAGGATGTCCCGGTGCACGAGATGACAGATGGACGCTGGCATCGTACGATGCGGGAGAACCTCGATGCGATGTTCTTCGTGAGCCGGGCGGCGGCGCGCGTTCTGGGGGATGGCGGACGGATCGTCCACATCTCGAGCACGGCGGGGCAGCGCGGTGAGGCGGGGCACGCGGATTACGCGGCGACGAAGGGCGCGATGATCAGTTTCGTGAAGTCGCAGGCGATTGAGTTGGCGCGGAGGGGCATCACGGTGAACTGCGTGGCGCCAGGTTGGGTGGATACGGAGATGTGTGCGGTGCCGTATGCGGAGGGTGGGAAGGCCCGGATCGAAGCGGGCATCCCGAATGGACGAGTGGCGAGTGCCGCGGATGTGGCGTGGGCGGCGGTGTCGCTGTGCGCACCGGGGGCCCGGCATCTTGTCGGCGAAATCGTGAACGTCAATGGTGGGGCGGTGCTCTGTGGGTGATACGATGACTCTGAAGCGACTCTTGACATTCGTCGCGGCAATGGCGCTTACGTTGCTGCCGCTCCGCATCGAGGCGCAGACGCCGTCTGGCGAGCAGATTCGGGCACGGATTCAGGCATCAGGACTGAGCCCCGAGCAGATCCGGCAGCGGCTGCAGAGCGCGGGCTACTCGGCGAGCTTGCTGGACTCATATCTCTCGAACAACCAGGGACCCGCTCCTGCGCCGTCGCGGGATATCTTGGCTGCGCTGGGTGCGCTGAGCGCGGATTC
>CAZYQM010000183.1:2504-4681 GCA_964649965.1 uncultured Gemmatimonas sp. | reverse complement strand
GACGCGTTGGCGCGGCCGGCGAAGCCGCCGCCTCGTGACTCCGGCGCGACGTAGCCGGGCGGCGGCGGCAGCGCACCGATCAGCCCGCAGTTGTCGCGCGGCGAGCTGAAGCGGAACTCGGAGCAGGGATCCTTCTGCAGCGCCATCGTCGAGAGCCCGTTGAGCGCGGCGACGTACATCATCCCCGTCTCGAGGTCCACGGCGGCGCCGCCGTCGATGTTCACGCCGCCCGAGGCGCCGGGCGCGTACCAGGCGCAGCGGAGGCCGCCGTCGCTCGAGCCGTCGGCCAGCACTGCGGGGATGTAGTACGGGCCCATCCGGCACTTGCGGGCCATCGCCAGCGCGGAGTCGCGGATGGCGGGCGTGTAGTCAATGAGGTCCGCTTCCTCCAATCCCTGCTGCGCGTACGGCGCCGGTCGCGTCGGAATCGGCTGCGTCGGCGAACTGCGTTCGCCGGGCACGTTGCTCTGCGGCACCGGACGCTCGACGATCGGCCAGATGGGCTCGCCCGTCGCGCGGTCGAACACGTACAGCCAGCCCTGCTTGGTCGGCTGCGAGATCATCTGCCGGCGCCGGCCGTTCACCGTGGCGTCGAAGATGTTCGGCGCGACCGGATTGTCGTAGTCCCAGATGTCGTGGTGCACCATCTGGAAGTGCCACTTCCGCTGGCCCGTCTTCGCGTCGATGGCGACCAGCGAGTTGCCGAACAGGTTGTTGCCCGGGCGGTGGCCGCCGTACTCGTCCATCAGCGGCATCCCGACGGGAATGTACACGAGGTTCAGCGCGGGGTCCGCCGAGTAGGTGGCCCAGGCGTCGTTCTTGCCCACGCCTTCGTCCCCGATGCGCGAACCGCGCTCCCAGGTCTCGGCGCCGAACTCGCCCGGCTGCGGCACGAGATTGAACTTCCAGAGCTGGCGTCCGGTGCGCACGTCGAAGCCGCGGATGAAGCCCGGCAGGTTGCGGACGCGAATCGGGTAGTAGCCGTGGATGCTCGAGTTGCCGACGACGATGACGTCGTTGACCATAATGGCCGGCGAGCTGTTGGCGATCTGCCCGTGCACGGGATCGATGCCGACGCTGCCGTCTGCGCCGGTGCGGGTCACGGGATCCCAGCCTTCGCCCGGCCGCGCGCGGCGCAGCGGCGCCGCGTCGGAGATCACCAGCGACCCGGTGTCGTCCACGGCCAGCGGCACGAGCTCGAAACCGAGGCCCGCCTGCAGGTCCACGACGCCGTTGACGCCGAAGTTCGGGTCGGGGATGCCGGTGCGCGCGTCGAGCGACACCAAATGGTATCCCGGCGTCACGACGATGATGCGCTCGATAGTTCCGTCGGTCCAATACGTAAGGCCGCGGCCGGCGAACTGGCGCGGCGCCTTCTGCCAGCGGATGCCTTCCTCGAGGCGATACGACCACAGCGTCTCGCCCGTCTCGGGATCGATCGCGGCGGCGATGCGGCGCGTCGTCGCGACGGTGAACAGCCGACCGTTCGCGTAGAGCGGCGTCGTGCGGTAGTACTCATCGGCGCCGAACGGCGCGGCGCTCCATTCCCAGGCCTGCTCGAGATTCTTGAAGTTCTCGGCGTTGATCTGCTCCAGCGGAGAGTAGCGCGAGCTCCAAGCGTCGGCGCCCCACACGCGCCACTCGCCGGCGACGTTGCCGCGGGCATCGGGGAGCGCGACGCGACCGACGCCGCCGGGCGCGGTGCTGGGACGCACGTGCTGCGCGGCCAGCGGGACGACGGCGAGCGAGGCGACGGACGCGATGCCGGCAAGCACACGAAGCGCAGAAGTCGTCACGGCGGGCTCTCGGCTGAGGGAGCTGAGGGAATCGAATCGATGCGGATACGATGCAGCGCGACGCTGTCCGCCGCGAGGGGGCGGGCGCCGGTCGGCATCCGGTTGATGCGCAGCAGGTACGCGATGAGCAGCGTGTACTCCTCGTCGCTCATCGTGCCCGGGTCCGTCTTGGGCATCTCGGTGCGCAGGTAGATGAACAGCTCGCCGAGCGAGCGGCCGAACCACTTGCCGCGGAAGTCCGCGCCGGCGTGCTGCGTAGGCGCGTGGCAGCTCTGACAGGCCAGCGCGAAGAGGTCGCGGCCGTCGTCGGCCTGGCGGCGTGTGTACACGCCGTCGGCGGTGGTCGGGTCATCGAGGGCCGGCGCGGCGGAGAGCAGCCCC
>CAZYQM010000183.1:0-2494 GCA_964649965.1 uncultured Gemmatimonas sp. | reverse complement strand
CAGGGAACGCATCGGTCAGGAACGCAACAAGCGGGCATAGAGCTGCCGCAAGCCCAACGCCGCGGCGAGGGCGATGCAGGCCACGAGTGCCGTCTGCACGATGGCGAGCAGCAGGGCCGCGTCGAATGTCGGCCAGGACAGCGTGACCTCGTGCGCGGAGACATCGGCGAGGCGCGCGGCCGCCCAGTGATACGCCGTGTGCGCGACGAACGCGCTTCCGACCCAGGTGAGCAGGTGCTGGCGCGCGTCGGGAAGCTGGCGACGCAGTGCCGTCAGCACGAGCAGCGCCACGGCGACGACCGCGAGCTGGCCGAGTTCGACGCCGATGTTGAAGGCCGCCAGCGCGACGATCAGGTCGCCGCCGGCGAACTGCAGCTGCTCGCGCAGCGCGAAGGAGAACCCGAAGCCGTGGATCAATCCGAATGCGAAGGCCGTGCCCCAGCGGCGCTCGAGGCGCTCCGTGGGCAGCA
This sequence comes from uncultured Gemmatimonas sp., assembly GCA_964649965.1. Taxonomy (GTDB): domain Bacteria; phylum Gemmatimonadota; class Gemmatimonadetes; order Gemmatimonadales; family Gemmatimonadaceae; genus Pseudogemmatithrix. The sequence goes on along the minus strand of CAZYQM010000183.1, from coordinate 2,024 downwards.
GCACGTTCTCCACGGTGAGCCAGAGGACGGACAGCGCGATTGCCGATTCCACCAGCGGCGGGAACCACAGTACCGTCGGGACCACGCCGAGCGCCGCCGCGCCGAGCGTGATGGAATGCGCGACGGTGAACGCGGTGACGATTGCCACGAGCGGGCGCCACCGACGCAGCGGCAGCACGAGGCAGAACACGAACAGGAGGTGGTCGATGCCGCCGAGGATGTGCCCGAAGCCCTCGGGCAGGAAGCGCGACAGGTTCTCCCACCAGCGTGGCGCGAGCGGGATGCTGCCCGCGTCGCCGGCGTAGGAGAGCATCCGCAATTCGCCGTCCGGACGGACGATGTGCAGCACGCTGTGCGTGCGCACGCCGAGTCGGGCGAGGCGCAGGTCGAGCGCGAGCCGCGCGTCGGGATCGGGCAGCGCGAAGGTCAAGGCGACGTCCAGCAGTGCCTGCCGCCAGGGGATGGCGATCGAGTCGGGGAGCGGCGGCGCAGCGAAGTGCGCGGCGACGGCGGTCAGATCGTCGAAGGCGCGGTCATCGGGCAGGGAGATGCGCGCAGCGGTCACCCGCGGCGCATCGAGGGGCTCCCCGTCGGCGCGCAGGATGACGAAGGGCGCGAGCCAGGTGCGTGCCGCGTCGTCGAGCAGCGGGCGGACCCGTGCGAGGTCGAGCGCGCCGTCGGTGCGCTCGGGAAAGTCCAGGTCGCGCATCGCCTCCAAGGGCACGCGCAGGAACAGCACGAGCGAATCGCCGCGGGGCATCGCCCAGGCGCGCAGCGCGACGCGCTCCGGGATCTCGTGCGACTCGAGCGCGCGCGGCGCGGCGAACAGCGCGAGCGCCATCAGGGCGAGCGCGAGGAACGACCGGCGGCTGGCGGCGGGCCGGCAGGGGCGTGGCTGGTGCATCATCGCTGGGAGATATAGCATTTGCGGCACGTCGCCACAGCGTGCAGGTCGAATCCTCCCACGGGACGCGGAATGACTTCTCGATCCAAAGCCGGTATCGCCGTCGCCCTCGGGCTGGCGATCGTCGCCCTCGCCGTCGGTGAACGCCATCTCAGCGCCTCGCTGGCCCAGCAGCCGGTGCAGGCGCCGCACTTCGAGGTGGATCCCTTCTGGCCCAAGCCGCTGCCCAACGGTTGGGTGATCGGCTCGGTGATCGGCGTGGGCGTGGACTCGCGCGACCACGTGTACATCGTGCATCGCCAGGCCTCGCTCAACGCGCGCACCGAGGTGGGCGCCGCGCAGGATCCGCCGACCGGCGAGTGCTGCGCGCCGGCGCCGCCGGTGCTCGAGTTCGATCCCGAGGGCAATCTCGTGCGCGCCTGGGGTGGCCCGGGCGAGGGCTACACCTGGCCCAACTCCAATCACGGCATCGCCATCGATCACCGCGACAACGTGTGGATCGGCGGCAACGGCCAGGGTGACTCACACATCCTGCAGTTCACCCGCGACGGCCGCTTCGTGAAGCAGCACGGCGCGCCGGGCCGTCCGGTGAACAGCAATAGCCGCGAGTGGTTCGGCCGCGTGGCGAAGATTTCGTTCGATCCAGGCGCCAACGAGGCCTTCGTCGCCGACGGCTACGGCCACAAGCGCGTCGCCGTGCTCGATATGTCCACCGGCGCCATCAAGCGCTTCTGGGGCGCCTACGGCAACGTGCCCAGCGATTCCAACCTCGGGCCCTACAATCCCGACGCGCCGCTGGCCCAGCAGTTCCGCAATCCCGTGCACTGCGCCGAACCGTCGAACGACGGATTGGTGTACGTGTGCGACCGTCCGAACAACCGCATCCAGGTCTTCCAGAAGGGCGGGGAGTTCGTCAATGAAGTGCGCATTGCGCCGCGCACGCTTGGCGACGGCGCCGTGTGGGACATCGCGTTCTCGCGCGATGTCGACCAGCGCTATCTGTATCTCGCGGACGGCAAGAACGAGCGCGTGTACGTGCTCGACCGCAAGTCGCTGACGGTGCTGACGAGCTTCGGCGGTGGCGGGCGGCAGCCGGGGCAGTTCTTCGCGGTGCATTCGA
>CAZYQM010000182.1:2301-4700 GCA_964649965.1 uncultured Gemmatimonas sp. | reverse complement strand
GTGATGGCGTCCAGGATGAGGATCGCGATGGACGAGATAACGACGGCTTTCGCCGTGCTCTGGCCCACCCCCTCGGCGCCGCCGCGGGTCGTGTAGCCCTCGAAGGTGCAGAGATAGGCAATCGCCGCTCCGAACAGCGTCGCCTTGATCAACGAGTACACCACCTGGAAGTGATCGTAGCCCAGGCGCACGCCTTCCATAAACTGCGCGTACTTCACGTCGGTGATCGTCACGGCGGCCATCAGGCCGCTCAAGACGCCGAACACGTCGGCGAAGACCGTCAGGATCGGCAGCATAATGATCGCCGCGATGAGCCGCGGCACCACGAGGTACGCCACCGGATCGAAGGCCAGCGTCTCCAGCGCGTCGATCTGCTCCGTGACGCGCATCGTCGCGATCTCGGCCGTCATCTTCGCGCCGACGCGCCCCGCCAGCACGAGGCCCGTGAGCAGCGGGCCCGTCTCGAGGATGACGATCTGCCGCGAGCTCAGGCCCACGATGCTCAGCTGGATGCCGGGAAACAGCTGGTAGCGGATCTGGATGGTGATCACGCCGCCGATGAACGCCGCCACCATAATCGCCAGCGGCAGCGAGTCCACGCCGATCGCCCGCATCTGGTGGAAGACCTGGCCCGACCAGGTGCGCACTTCCTTCAGTGCGCGCCAGAGCTCGCGCAGGAACAGCGTGCGCGCCCCGATGCCGCCGAACAGCGCAGTCGTCCCACGCCCCATCCCGCGGAAGAAATGCAGGCCGGTGCGCTGGACGATCGGGAATTGCTCGGTGGGACGGCCAGCCACGCTACGTACGGACCTTGATCAGGAGGAAGGTGCCCACGGCCGTGAACAGCGCGCCGGGCAACCACGCCGCCAGCTCCGGCATCACCAAGCCGCCGGCGCCGATGGCCTGCGTCAACTGCAACAACACCAGAAAGATAACCGTCGTCGCGAGCGAGATGGCCACGCCGTAGGCCGTGCCGCCGCGCTGCGTACTCGTCGCCAGCGGCGCGCCGATCAGCATAATGATCACGCAGGTCACCGGGATCGCGATCTTCAGCATCCGCTCCACGCGCAGTTTCTTCACGTCGGCGCCGGAGCGCTCCATCGCGACGATGAAACGCCCGAGGTCGCGGAATCCCATCTCTGCCGGCGCCTTGGGATTCGCCATCAGCAGCTCCGGCCGCTCGGTGAAGTAGCGGTCGCGCAGCGAGTCGAACTGCACGCTCAGGTTCGACAGCGAATCGGGAAGGATGTGCACGTAGCCGTTCGTGAGCGTCCAGCCCTCGCCGCTGCGGTACGTGCCCGCTTCGGACTTGATCAACACCGTCGGGAACTCCGGGCCGGTGCCGCGGCGCTCGACCTCCACGCCCTGCATCGACTTCGAGTTCACGTCCGCGTAGGCGATCTTGTACACGCGCCCTTCCTCGGCCGCATACGCGAAGTTCGAGCGTTGGGCGGCCGAGCGCACCGCCTTCTCCTGCAGCAGCTCGAGCCGCCGCGCATTGAACGGCGGGATGATCTCCGCCAGCGCCAGGCCCACGAAGGTCGCGAGCACCGCACCGCCGAAGATCGGCGCGATGAAGCGGTGGAACGACACGCCCGAGGCCTTGGCCGCCGTGATCTCGCTGTGACGCGTGAAGCCCCCGACGGTGAAGACCGTCGCGAACAGCACCGCCGCCGGCAGCACCAAGAACATCGTCTCCGGGATGCCGAGCACGTAGGCCAGCGCGATGTCCTGCGCGCTCACCTCGCGCGCGAGGTAGTTGTCGAGCTTCTCCGAGAGGTCAATGATGATGACCAGGATCGGGAAGCCCAGTGCCGTCGCGGCGAGCACCTTCCAGAACTCGCTGAGCACGTAGCGGTCCAGCGGCCGCAGCCAGTGCCGGCGCCTCACGCGGTCCCCCGGCCGAACTTGGCCTTGAGCGCATCGAACTTCCGGCCCCACCACTCGCTGGCCTCGCTTCCGCGATGCGTGCTGCCCTCGCTGCCGAGCCGCGCGGTGAGGTACACGCCGACGATGCCGAGCAGCACGTTGGCGCCCCACATCGCGATGGCCGGGTCCACGAGGCCGCGGTCGGACAGCGCCTCGCCCGCGAGCAGGCCCACGTAATAGACGGCGAACACGCCGAGGCTGACGCCGATCGTCAGGCCCACGCCGCCGCGCGGGAAGCGCAGGGCGATGGGCGCGCCGAGCAGCACGAACACCACGCAGGCCGCGGCGATGGAGAACTTCTTCTCGATCTCCACGCGGTAGCGGTCGATCTGCGACTGCGCGCTGGTGTACTCGAAGCGCAGGCCGTCGAGGACCACGGAGTCGTAGTCCGGCGGCGTGGACTGCGCCGCGCCGCGTCGGGAGGGTGGGTCCTGCTGTCGCGTGGCAAGCGCGACTGCGGGAACAGCGCC
>CAZYQM010000182.1:0-2291 GCA_964649965.1 uncultured Gemmatimonas sp. | reverse complement strand
CCGGCACGCGGCGGAATTCGCGCCATTCCGGCTGCAGGGCGCAGTACCAGTCGGCGAGCGGCCAGCGTTCGCGCGGCGGCGTGGCCAGCGAATCGGCGGGGTTCTGCGCGATCCGCAGGCGCTTCCAGGCGATGTCTCGCGGTTGCCGCGCGGCCTTCACGCGCTCGTTGAGCTCACAGATGCTGTACTCGCGGTCCGAGCGGTACGAGGCCGCGGCGCCGCCGCGGTCGAGGCCCGCGGCGATGCCACGCACGACGATGCGGTCTTCCTCGAAGAAGCTGCGCTGCAGACGCTGCGGCGCCTCGGAGGCGCTCTCCATCGACTGGCCGTCGTAGAGCGTGAGCACGAGGTCCGTGCCGTTCGCCGAGAACGCCAGCTGTCCGCTGTCGGCGAGGATGCTGCGCCGCGTGGACGGGTTGCTGAGGTCGTAGATCGTCACGTCGCGCATCCGGTTGGTTCCGGATTCGATGCGCGCCGCGCGCAGATACAGCGAGCCGCGCACGACCTCGTTGATCACCTGCTCGTTGAGCGCGAGCGTCGGCTTCACGCGGGCGATGTCCTGCTGCAGCTGCGCCAGGCGGTGGTTGGCCCGCGGCATCACCTGGTCGTTGAACCAGACCATCACCAGCGACAGGCCGAATGCCGCGAGGATCACCGGCCGCACCAGCAGCTGCATACTCACGCCGCTGGCCTTGAATGCCGTGATCTCGTTCTCCGCCGCGAAGCGCGAGAAGGCGTGCAGCGTCGCCACCAGCACGGCCATCGGCAGCGTCATCGCCAGCGTGAACGGCAGCGACAGCATCAGGAACTCGAGGATCACCGACCACGGCAGGCCCTTCCCGACGAGGTCGGGAAAGCGCTTGGCGATGAAGTTCAGCATCAGGAGCGAGGTCAACGCCGAGAGGGCGAAGAGCAGCGGTCCGAGATGCTCCTTGAGGACGTAGCGGTGGACGATCTTCACGAGGGGTATATTACCCCAGATGACGCCAGTTCTGCTCCCCTTTCGCCGTCTCCTGATGGCCGTCGCCGGGACCGTGGCGATGGCTTGTGGCGGGTCCGAGGCCTCGGAGACTTCCCAGGCCGCGCCGCTGCCGCTCTCCGCCCGTGAGTTCGACGGTGCCGCGGCGATGGGTTACGTGAGCCGCCAGATGGCCTTCGGCCCGCGTGTGCCGGGCACGGACGCCCATCGCCAGACGGCCGATTGGCTCATTGCCGAGCTCCGGCAGCGCGCCGACACCGTGCTCGTCCAGGCGTGGACGCACACCACGGCCTACGGCAAGCGCCTGCCGATGCGGAACATCCTCGCGCGCTTCAACCCGGCGGCCACGCGGCGCGTGCTCTACCTCGCCCACTGGGACTCGCGGCCGATCGCCGAGAAGGCCATCGACGTCGCGGGGCGCACGCAGCCCACGCCCGGTGCCAACGACGGCGCCTCAGGCGTCGCCATCCTCCTCGGCGTCGCCGACGCGCTCAAGCGCCAGCCGACCGACGTCGGCGTGGACCTGCTTTTCGTGGACGGCGAGGACTGGGGCGACTTCGATACCGACACCGACGTGCTGATCGGCGCGCGGCATTTCGTCGCGAACCTGCCGGCCGGCTTCGCGCCGGAGTTCGGCGTGCTGTTCGATATGGTCGGCAAGCCGGATGCGCGCTTCCTCTACGAGTCGCACTCGATGCGCGCCGCGCCGGAGGTCATCCAGCGCGTCTGGAGTACCGCCCAGCGCCTGGGCTACGCGGCGTTCTTCCCGACGCGCGAGTACGGTCCCGTCGACGACGACCACGTCCCGTTCATCGAGAAGGGCTTCAAGGTGATTGACGTGATCGACCTCGATTACGCGTATCACCACACGCCCGAGGACACCGAGGACAAGGTCTCGCAGCAGACCCTGCAGGTGGTCGGGGACGTCGCCGTCGCGGTGCTGCGCGGGCTCTGAACCGCGGTTCACCACAGAGGGCACAGAGAACTACAGAAGCAACACAAGGGGGCCCGCACCGATGCGTCGCTGCGGCCCCCTGTTCTTTCAGTGCTCTGTGTCCTCTGTGCCCTCTGTGGTGAACGCCGTTAGCCCGCACGAAGATGCTCCCCCCCGCGATGCCCGGATGCGCCCCTGTAGACCACCCGGCGCGAGTGTCCCTGCGTGGCCACCCCCTCCGAGCGTCGCGCCCTGCTGTTCGTCGCGGCGGTCGCCGCCCTCGGGCTTGGCGTCCGCGGCCTGCGAGTCCTCGGCGCTGGGCAGGGTGACGCCGACGCCCGTGCCGCCCTCGCCGCGCAGATTGCCGCCGTGGACTCG
>CAZYQM010000181.1:0-4717 GCA_964649965.1 uncultured Gemmatimonas sp. | reverse complement strand
CCGATGACTTACCACCATTCGTGTGAGACATACAAGGCACGAAGGGAGCCGCAACGATTTCACGGCCCCGTGACCCCAAAGCAGCATTGCTTCTTGGAGTTGCGGGGTCGAAAGTCAGCAGGGAGCCCTTCGTGCCTTCGTGGTGAACGCCGTTACTGCCGACTCAGCGCGGCGTAATGCCGTATTTCCGCAGCACCTCGCGCACGCGGTCGAGCGGGATCGCCTCGATCGTGCGGCCATTGCCGGTCGTCGTGGTCGCCATAAACAGCGAGTTGAGGATCGCCTCCTCCGTCGCCTCGACCACACCCTGGAAGAGCGCGGACATCGCCTCGTTGGCGAGCTCCGTCGTCGTGAGCCGCGGGGCATCCCAGGCGCGCCGCACCTCGGCCGCCGTGGAGAATGCCAGCACGTAGTCGCCGCTGCCGTTGCTGGCCGAGCTGCCGGTGCGCGCGAGGCCGAGCATCGCGCGTGAGGCCAGCCGTTCGAGGTTGCGGTCGCTGAGCGGGGCGTCCGTCGCGACGACGATCATTATCGAGCCGTCGCCGTCGTCCGACGCGCTGTTGCTCGCCCCGCGGAACGCGTACTGATCCAACTCGCGACCCACCGGCGCGCCGAGCACCTGGAGAACGCCGCCGAAGTTGCTCTGCACGAGCACGCCCACGGTGTAGCCGCCGAAGCGCGTCGGTAGCACGCGCGAGCTCGTGCCGATGCCGCCCTTCCACCCGAAGGCGATCGTGCCGGTGCCCGCGCCGACGCTGCCTTCCGCCACCGGCCCGTCGCTCGCCTCAGTGAGGGCACGCCGCACCGACTGGGCGGTGACCGGTCGCGCGCGGATGTCGTTGAGCCCGCCGTCGTTGGTCTCGCCGACGACGGCGTTGATCGAGCGTACCTGCTGCATATCCGGCGCGGCGAGCAGCTGTTCGACCATCGCGTCGGCGGCCTTCCAGACGCAGAGCGTGCAGGTGAGCAGGATCGGCGTCTCAAGCTCGCCGAGTTCGCGCAGCTGCGTGACGCCGAGCAGCTTGCCGAAGCCGTTGCCCACGTGCAGCGCCGCCGGGACGCGTTCGCGATACAGGTTGCCGCCGTGCGGCAAGATCGCCGTCACGCCGGTGCGGACGTTGTCGCCCTCGACGAGCGTGACCTGCCCGACCCGAACGCCGGCGACGTCGGTGATGGCGTTGTGACGCCCGGGCGCAAACACGCCGGGCGCGACGCCGAGGTCGCGGGCCCGGGCGCGCGGTGCCTGCGCGCGCGCGGCGCTGGGCAGCACCGCCGTGGCGACGGCGAGCACGAGGAGCGTGGCGAGACCGGCCCGACGGCCGGCGCGAATATGGGGGCGGAGAGTCTGCATCCCGAGTATTTTACGCCTGTGCCGATTCTCCCGCTCTACGGACACGAGCCCCTGCGCGAGCGCTTCGCCGCGCAGATGGACCGCAGACAACTGCCCGCGTCGCTGCTGCTGCACGGCCCTGCCGGCGTCGGCAAGCAGCGGCTCGCGCTGTGGCTGGCGCAGCGCCTGCTCTGCGCGGAGCCGCATCGCCCCTGCGGCACCTGCCAGCACTGCCGCTACGTGATGGAGTTGCAGCACCCGGACCTGCACTGGGTGTTCCCGCACGAGAACGTCTCCGGCTCCGCCGATTGGGAGTACGACGACCTCAAGCCGCTGCAGGACAATCGCGTGGCCGAACGGGCGGAGGCGCACGGTCTCTACGCCCGGCCCGACGGCTCCTGCGGCATCTACAAGGGCGACACCAAGTACCTGCGGCACGTCGCGTCGCGCTCCCCGGCGCTGGCCGCGCGCAAGGTGCTGATCGTCGGCGATGCCGAGCGGATGGTGCCGCAGCAGGCCAATCCCGAGGCGGCCAATATGTTCCTCAAGCTGCTCGAGGAACCGCCCGCGGACACGACGATCATCCTCACCTCGAGCGAACCGCACGCGCTGCTGCAGACGATCCGCTCGCGCGTGGTGCAGGTGCGCGTCGCGCCGTTGCCCAGTGACGCGATGCGCGCCTTCCTCGCCGACGAGTACGTGACGCCGCGCCTGCCCAATCTCCTGCCGGATGACCTGCTGCGGATGGCCGGCGGCGCGCCAGGCAAGCTGCTGGGCGGCGACGACCAGCAAGTCGCGATGGACCGCGCGCGCAAGCTGCTCGCCGCCGCCGACGGCGGGGCCGAGCAGCGCTTCCGCGCGGCATTCACGTCCGGCACCTCGAAGGCGCGCGGCGCCTTCAGCGACGTGCTCGACGCCCTGAGCGTGGTCGTGCACGAGCGCGTGAGGCGTCGATGGTGGACGTGAGCGCCAAGCCCAGCGTGCCGCGCCTCGCGCGCGCCGCCGGCGAGATCGTGATGAGCGCCGAGGCCTACGCCAAGGTTCGCGACGCGCAGCTGCCCAAGGGCAACGTGCTCGGCACTGCGCGCATCGCCGGCGTGATGGCCGCCAAGAAGACCGCCGAGCTGATCCCGCTCTGCCATCCGCTGGCGCTCACGGATGTGCAGGTCACCTTCACGCTGGATGAATCGCTGCCCGGCGTGCGCTGCGAGGCCACCGCGCGCACCGTCGGCCCGACGGGCGTGGAGATGGAAGCGCTCACCTCCGTGAGCGTGGCCCTGCTCACCGTCTACGATATGGCCAAGGCGGTGGACAGCGGGATGCGCATCGGCGCCGTCCGGTTGCTGGAGAAGCGCAAGGGATGACGTCGCCGCCAGCGACCGCCGTCGCGCAACGCGCCACGCTGCTCCGGCTCGAAGGGGCGGTCGTGCTCGCCGCTGCGGTTGTCGCGTACCGCCAGGCGGGCTGGTCGTGGGGCCTGTTTGCCGTGCTGTTCCTCGTGCCCGATGTCTCGATGCTCGGCTACCTGCTCGGCGCGCGTGTCGGCGCCCGCTGCTACAACGCGATGCACACGTACATCGCGCCAGGAGCCTGCGCGACCGCCTGCCTCGTCGCCGGTTGGCCCTTGGCGATCCCCGTGATCTTGGTGGCACACATCGGCTTCGACCGCGCGCTCGGATACGGCCTCAAGCTCGACACCGGCTTCCGCGACACGCACCTCGGCCGCATCGGACGCGGGGCCTAGCAAGCACCGCCCCCCGCTGCAGAACAAAGGAGGGACGCCCCGAACCGCGGTGCGTCCCTCCTTTCGTCTTCCGACTTGCGTCGTCTATCGCACGCGTAGCCGCTGACCCGGACGGATGATGTCGCTGCGCAGCCGGTTCCAGCGCTTGAGCTGGGCCACCGACGTGCCGTGCCGCCGCGCGATCACGCCGAGGTTGTCGCCACTGCGCACCACATAGGTGGACGACGCGCCGTAGCGCTCGATGGACGGGTTCGGCACGTCGCGCGCCGCCGCGACCACGTCGCGCCGCGGCACGAGGATGCGCTGGCCGCGATGCAGGTTGCCGTTCGCCAGTCGCGTGGCCTGCGGGTTGTACCAGTTGAGCTGCTTGGCCGTGAGCCCGTTGTTCCGCGCGATGCGCGTGATGAAGTCGCCCTCGCGGGTCACGTAGCGCGTCGTCGCCGTGCGCTCTTCCTCGGGCAATGCGGCGAAGGCCGAGTCGAAGCCGGCGGCCGTGCCCGTTGGCACGCGGACCCACACCGCGGCACCGGTCGGCGGCGTCATCCCGCGCAGGAGATGCGGGTTGTAATCCTTGAGCGTGTCCACGGGAACGCCCGTCACGCCGGCGATGGCAGCCAGCGGCACGTTCGCCTCGACCTGCACGGAGTCGAAGGACCACGGCTCCGTCGCGCGCACCTCGATGCCGTAGCGGGCGGGATCCTTCCCCACCAACGCGGCGGCGATGAGCTTCGGCACGTAGTCGCGGGTCTCGGGACGCAGCGCGCGCGTGTTGTCGCGCAGCGCGAAGAACAGGTCATCGCCCGCGGCGCCTTCGAGGCTCGATGCGTTCGCCGTGAGGCCGCGCTGCACGCGGCCGGGCCCGCCGTTGTACGCCGCCGACGCGAGATAGATGGAGCCGAAGGTCTCGCGCAGTTCGTTGAGGTAGCGCACCGCCGCCTCGGTGGAGCGCACCGGATCGCGGCGCTCGTCCACCCACCAGTCCACGCGCAGGCCGACGCCCTTGGCGGTCGCCGTCATAAACTGCCACATCCCGACGGCGGCGGCGATCGAATACGCGTGCGGATCGTACCAGCTCTCGATCAGCGAGAGGTAGATCAGGTCCTCCGGCAGTCCGCCGGCTCGCAGGCGCTCGCGGATCATCGGTGCGTAGCGGCCCTGGCGCTCCATCGCGAGCTCAAACGACGCCTTGAGCGGACCGGAGAAGCGCCCCACGAAGTACTCGACGCGCTCGTGCGACTCATACGGCGCGACCTCGATGTCCCAGGCCGGCGGCGCGGCTGTCGGCGCCTCTTCGACCGTGCTCGCCTCGGACGCTTCGACTTCCTCGACGCCGCTGTCCTCGCTGGGCCCCACGCCCTCAACCGACGGCTCGGGCATCGCCGGCTGCACGGAGACCGCCGCGTCGGCCACGACGGCGGGTTGACCTTCGTCCATCGGCGTCGGCGTCGTGCGGGGCAGCAGGCCGGCCCGTCCACAGGCGCCCGACACCACCAGGGCCGTGACGAGCCAAAGTCTGGATGTCCTCATTCGCGATCTCATACGGGTAGTCAGACCCTGCGCCGAGGCGGAGGGTTGCGAGCGACGGAATCCCCGCAATGTGGACGGGGTTCGGGCTGGGTGCTACCCCGCTGGACGATTTTGAT
>CAZYQM010000180.1:436-4720 GCA_964649965.1 uncultured Gemmatimonas sp. | reverse complement strand
CGTCCGCCGCCAACTCGGCGAACAGATCATGCAGGCGCTCCGCGTTCTGGTGGTCCAAGTTGCCCGACGGTTCGTCCGCCAGCAGCACCGGCGGCTCCAGGGCCAGCGCGCGCGCCACGGCGGCACGCTGCTGCTCGCCCCCCGAGAGCTCCGACGGCCGGTGGTGCAGGCGCGCCCCCAGGCCCACGCGCTCGAGCAACGCCCGCGCGCGCTCGAGGCTCTCCGCCTCCGGGCGTTCGGCGATCCGCATCGGCATCATCACGTTCTCCAAGGCCGAGAACTCCTTGAGCAGGTGGTGGAACTGGAAGACGAATCCCACCTGCCGATTGCGAAGTTCCGCCAAGGCCTCGTCGCTCGCCCCGCTCGTCGGGATGCCGCCGAGCTTCACGATGCCCGCGTCGGGACGCTCGAGCGCGCCCAGGACGTGCAGGAACGTGCTCTTCCCGGACCCGCTGGCGCCCACGACCGCCACCATCTCGCCCGGCGCGACCTGCAGGTCCACGCCCTCGAGCACGCGAATCGCCGAGCCGTCGCCGCCGCGGTAACCCTTCACCACGCCGATCGCCTCCAGCACGGGCGCCGCGGCCGTCGCCGCCATCGCATCCTCGGGCATCGTCATTCGCTGCGGATCGCCTCGATCGGGTAGAGCTTCGCCGCCGTCGCCGCCGGATGCAGCGTCGCCAGCACGGCCACGCCCACGCTCAGCAGCACGATCAGCGTCACGTCGAACAGCTCCAGGCGCACCGGCAGGTGGTCGATGAAATACACCGACGGATCCAGCGCGATCAGCTTCCAGCGCTCCAGCGCATAGCCCGTGCCGAGCCCGAGCACGAGCCCCATCCCCGTGCCCGCCGCACCGATGAACGCGCCCTGCAGGAGGAAGATCCGGCGGATGGCGTCCGCCCGCATTCCCATCGCCTTGAGGATGCCGATCTCGCGCGTCTTGTCGCGCACGACCATCGTCAGCGTGCTCACGATGTTGAACGCCGCAACCATAATGATCAGCGCGAGGATCACGCTCATCCCCAGCTTCTCGAGCTTCAGCGCGCGGAACAGCGAGCTGTTCTGCTGCTGCCAGTCCTCGGCGCGGTACGGCCAGCCGAGCAGCTCGACGATCGCTGCCGCCACCTCCGGCGCGACCCAGCGCCCCGTCGTCTTCACCTCGAGGCCGGTGACCGCGCTGTCGAGTCCCGCCAGTCGCTGCGCGTACGGCAGCGCCACGTAGGCGTAGTTGTTGTCGTACTCGTACATCAGCGTCTCGAAGGTGCCCGTCACCTCGAACTGCTGCGTGCGCGGCAGCATTCCGGTCGAGAGTCCGGCCAGCGGCCCGACGCCGATCACCGCGCCGGCGCTGGCCGCGTCGTTGCTGCCCGCCGTCACGACGGTGATGCGCATCCCCGGGTAGGCCCCCAGCCGATCGGCGAGCAGGCGGCCGATCACGATGCCGTTGTCCCCGCCCTCGGTGGTCTTGAACAGGAACGCCCCGGGTGCCGCGTGGTCGCGGATCGTCGTCACCTGCGCCGAGCCCGAATCGCCGGGCACCAGCCCGCCGATCGTCACCGCTTCGATGTGGCCCTTGCCCGCCGTGGCCAGGCCCTGCGTGATCACGAAAGGCGCGACACGCACCACGTCGTCGAGGCCGCGCACCTTCTCCTGCGCGTCCTGCCAGCGCTCCATCCGCAGCGCCTCGCCATACGTGAGCACGCGGATGTCCGGGCTACCGACGAGGATCTTCTCGCGCAGGTCCGTCTGGAGGCCGTTCATCACGCCCATAATCACGATGAGCGCGCTCACGCCCACCGCGACGCCGGCGACGGCGATGACGGAGATGAACGACAGCAGGCGCGACCCGCGGCGGCTCCGCAGGTAGCGCCAGGCGATCGACAGCTCCAGCCGTCGCGCCATCACTCGGGCCGCATCAGCGGAAACAGGATCACGTCGCGGATGTGCGGCGTGTCCGTGAGGGACATGAACAGGCGGTCGAGCCCGATGCCCACGCCGCCCATCGGCGGCATCCCGTACTCCATCGCGCGCAGGTAGTCCTCGTCCACGCCCGTCGCCTCTTCGTCGCCCGCCGCCTTGAGCCGCGCCTGCGCCTCGAAGCGCGCGCGCTGGTCCAGCGGGTCGTTGAGCTCGGAGAACGCGTTCGCCAGTTCCTTGCCCTTGGCAAACAGCTCGAAGCGCTCCGTGAGGCCCGGCTTCGTGCGATGCGGCTTGGCCAGCGGCGAGAGTTCCACCGGGTAGTCCAGCACGAAGGTCGGCGTGTCGATCTTGCTCTCCACGTGATGCTGGAAGAGCTCGTCCATCAGCTTGGGACGCGAGAGCTTCGGGATGTCGTGCACGCCCGCCTGCTCCGCCGCCTTCGCGAGTTCCGCGTCGCTCATCTTCGTGACGTCCGCGACGCCCAGCGCCTTCGACAGCGCCGGCACCCACTCGATGCGCGGGAACGGCACGACGAACTCCGGCACCGGCCCCGCAGCCTCGCCGTCCGGACGAGAGCGCGGCGCATCGCCCAGCGTTTCGCGCACGGCATTGGCCGCCGTGATGAGCAGCTGCTCGACGCGGCCCATCATCACCGTGTAGTCCGCGTAGGCCTCGTAGAACTCCAGCATCGTGAACTCCGGATTGTGCGTCCGGTCGATGCCTTCGTTGCGGAAATCGTGGCCGATCTCGTACACGCGGTCGAAGCCGCCCACCACGAGCCGCTTGAGATAGAGCTCGTCGGCGATGCGCAGGTACAGCGGCATATCCAGCGCATTGTGGTGCGTCGTGAACGGCCGCGCCGCCGCGCCGCCGTACAGCGGTTGCAGCACCGGCGTCTCGACTTCTAGGTAGTTGAGCTCATCCAGTGCGCGACGGATCGCCGTCGTCATCCGCGAGCGCGCCGCGAAGTGGCGCCGCACCTCCGGGTGCACCGCAAGGTCGGCATAGCGCTGCCGCGAGCGCTGCTCGCCGTCGGCGAAGCCCGAGTGGCGCACCGTCTTGCCGTCCACCTGCTCTTCCTTGCCGAACGGCAGCGGCCGCAGCGACTTCGCCAGCAGCGTCGCCTCGGTCACGTGCACCGTCACCTCGCCCGTGCGCGTCCGGAACAGGTGCCCCTCCACGCCGACCACGTCGCCGAGGTCGAAGAGCTCGACCAACGCGAACGCCTCGCCCAGCACGTCCTTCTTGAAGTAGAGCTGGATGCGGCCCGTGTCGTCGGCCACGTGCGCGAAGATCGTCTTCCCGTGCCCGCGCAGCGCCACGAGGCGCCCCGCCACGCGCACCGTCGGGCCCTGCTCGGCGTCGCCCAGCAGCGGCACGGCCGCGCCGCAGCCGTGCGTGCGGTCGTAGGAGTAGGCGAAGGGCGCGACGCCCAGGGCCGCCAAGGCCTCGAGCTTCTCGCGCCGCGCGCGCATCACGTGGTTGAGTTCGTCGCTCATCGCTCGTCTGTCGTCGGTGGTCGCGCGCCGGGCGTCGGCTTACGCGGCGGCGCCCGAGGCGCCCTGCTTGAGGAAGGCCTCGATGAACGGATCGATCGCGCCGTCCATCACCTTGTGTACGTCCGTCACCTTCAGTTCGGTCCGGTGGTCGTTGACCATCGTGTACGGCTGGAACACGTAGCTGCGGATCTGCGAACCGAACGACACGTCCATCTTGTTCGCGTCCATCGCCGCCTTCACCGCCGCCTGCTTCTCGATCTCGCGCTGATACAGCTTGTTCTTCAGCTGCTTCATACACGTCGCCTTGTTCTTGAACTGCGAGCGTTCCGACTGCGACGCGACGACGATGCCCGTCGGGATGTGCGTGATGCGCACCGCCGAGCTCGTCTTGTTCACGTGCTGGCCGCCGGCGCCCGAGGCGCGGTACACGTCGATCCGCAGGTCCTCCTCGCGGATCTCGATGTTGATCTCCTCGTTCACCACCGGATACACGAACACCGACGCGAAGCTCGTGTGCCGCCGCGCCTGCGAGTCGAAGGGCGAGATGCGCACCAGGCGATGCACGCCGCTCTCCGGGCGCAGGAAGCCATAGGCATACTCGCCCTTGATCTCGAGCACGGCACCCTTGATGCCCGCCTCTTCACCCTCGGAGAGGTCGATGATGTCCACGCTGAAGCCCTTCCGCTCGGCCCAGCGCGTGTACATCCGCATCAGCATCTGCGCCCAGTCCTGGGCCTCGGTGCCACCGGCGCCGGCGCTGATTTCCACTTGCGCATCGCGATAGTCGTCCCGGCCCTGCAGCAGCGTGCGCAGCTCGAGCGCGTCCATCGCCTCGCGGATCGCCGTCGCCTCTGTCGCGATG
>CAZYQM010000180.1:0-426 GCA_964649965.1 uncultured Gemmatimonas sp. | reverse complement strand
ATGTCGGCTTCCATCGCCGCATCGGGCTCCAACTCCAGCAACTCGAGGAGCTCGCGGGCCGACGCTACGCGCGCCTGGAGCTTGTCCCAGGGCTCGATCCAGTTCTTGAGGACCTTCACCTCCTGCACCACCTCGCGCGCCCGCTCCTGGGCGTTCCAGAAGCTCGCGTCGCTCATATCCGCCTCGAGGGCGTTCAGGCGCTCGCGCTTGCGATCGAGGTCAAAGGTACCTCCGCAGCTCGACGAGCCGCTGCTCATCGTGCGCGAGGGACTGGGCAATGGAGGAATCGGCCATCGGATGCTCGGAGGGTGGAACGGCACGAGCCGTGTGCAGCGAAGGGCACACGGCTCGCGGCGACTCTGGGAAAGATAGTCGGCGGGGCCTCGAGTTCGTACCCCTCGAGGCCCCGCCAAACGCTTGCCCTAG
>CAZYQM010000179.1:0-4739 GCA_964649965.1 uncultured Gemmatimonas sp. | reverse complement strand
CGTGCCGGTGTCTATGGTCTATCGCAAGGACATCGTGCGCGACGGCTCGCGGCCGCTGCTGCTCTACGCCTACGGCTCCTACGGCTACACGATGGAGCCGACGTTCAGTTCGCCTCGTTTCTCGTTGATCGACCGCGGCGTGATCTACGCCATCGCGCACATCCGTGGCGGGCAGGAGATGGGCCGCCGCTGGTACGACGACGGCAAGATGCAGCGCAAGCTGAACACGTTCACGGATTTCATCGACGTGGCCGAGCACCTGGTGCGCGAGCGATACACGTCCAGCGATCGCCTCGTGGCCCACGGCGGCAGCGCCGGCGGCCTGTTGATGGGCGTCGTCGCGAATCTGCGCCCGGACCTCTTCCGCGCCATCGTCGCCGACGTGCCCTTCGTGGACGTGATCAACACGATGCTCGACGCGAGCATCCCGCTCACGGCGCAGGAATGGCTGCAGTGGGGCAATCCGCAGGTGGAGGCGGAGTACCGCTACATCCGTCAGTACTCGCCGTACGACAACGTGCGGGCGCAGGACTATCCGGCGATGCTCGTGATCAGCGGGCTCTACGACCCGCGCGTCGCCTACTGGGAGCCGACCAAATGGGTGGCCAAGCTGCGCGCGACCAAGACCGATACGCGGCCGCTGCTCCTGCGGATGCAGATGAAGGCCGGCCACGGCGGCGGGTCGGGGCGCTACGAGCAATACCGCGAGGCGGCGTTCCGGTATGCGTTCGTGCTCGATCAGCTCGGGCTGACGCAGTAGCTGCAACTTCGTGGTGATCGTCCTTACTCTCGCACGCGATACACTGCGCGCCCGCCGAGCATCGTGAGCACGGGCTTGGTGCGGAGCAGCGCCTGGGCGTCGGGTACGAGGATGTCCTCGCTGAGCACGACGAGATCGGCGAGATAGCCCGGGGCCAGCACGCCGAGTTCGTGCTCGCGGTAGGCCGCGTGCGCCGAGCCCCAGGTGTAGAAGTGCAGCGCCCGCTCCACGCTGATGCGCTGCTCGGGGACCCAGCCGCCGCGCGGCGTGCCGTCCGGCATCTGCCGCGTCACCGCGATGTAGATGCCGAGCAGCGGATCCATCGGGAACACCGGATAGTCCGAGCCGAAGGCTTGGATTGCGCCCGCGTCGTCGAGCGATTTGAACGGCATCGCGCGCCGCTCGCGCACGGGGCCGAGCAGCGGCACGTAGTTCTGCTCCGCCGTCGGGCCCGGCATCGCGAAGATCGCCTGCGTGCTGGCGATCACGCCGAGCTGCTTGAAGCGCGGGATGTCCTGCGGGTGCGGCACCTCGAGGTGTTCGATGCGTCCGCGGCGGTCTCGTGGGCCGTTCCGCGCCGCGAGGGAATCGAAGGCATCGAGGGCGAGCCGGATGGCGCGGTCGCCGATGGCGTGCAGCTCCACCTGCAGGCCCGCGCGGTCGTAGCGCACCAGCGTGTTGATCAGGGGAGTCAGCTCCCACATTGGCAGGCCGCGCTGGTCCGTTCCGGTGTAGGGCTCGAGCATCGCGGCGGTCTGCGCGTCGATGGTGCCGTCGAGCATCCCCTTCGCGATGCCGAAGCGCAGGTACGGGCCTGTCTCGCGTTGCGCACGCGCCGCGTAGGCGGCGAGCGCCGAGTCGGTGGCCGCCTCGGTGAACGGCACGGCGATGCGGAAGCGCAGGCCGAGCGAGTCCATCGCTATCGCCCGCGCGATCGCCGCGTCCTCGGTGGCCGTCGTTGCGTTGGCCACCTGCACGGCCGTGAGTCCCACGGACGCGGCGTGCGCGGTCAGCTCATCGAGCGAGCGACGCACCTCGAGTTCGCTCGGGGCGGGGAGCAGGCGGCGCACGAGGCCCATCGCGGATTCCTGCAGCAATCCCGTGGGCGTGCCGTCAGGCTCGCGCACGATCACGCCGTCCACGGGGTCGCGCGTCTCCGCGCTCACGGCCGCAAGGCGCAGCGCCGTCGCGTTGGCAATCGCCTGGTGGCCGTCGCGATCGGTGATCAGCACCGGTCGGTCGGGAAACGCCACGTCGAGGAAGCGACGGTGCGCCGTGTTGCGGGGGAACATATCCGGCGTCCAGCCGCGGCCGACGATCCACGCGTCCGCTGGCATCTCCGCCGCGAATGCCCGCAGTCGCTCCACCAGCTCGGCGGCGTCCTTCGCATCCACCAGGTCCGCCGTGCGCCGTGTCCGGAAGTGCCAGTGGGCGTCGTGCAGGCCGGGAATGACGCGTCGGCCCTGCAGGTCTTCGACCTCCGTGCCCTCGCCGGCCAGCGCGAGGATCTCGGCGTCGTTGCCGACTGCGACGATGCGGTCGCCGCGAATCGCAATCGCCGTCGCGCTTGGGCGCAGCGTATCGCCCGTCCAGAGCATTCCGTTGTGGAGGATCGTGTCCGGGGGCGCCTCGCGCGTGCAGGCGAGGGCGGAGCAGAGCAGGGCGAAGCACAGCAACGAGGGGCGCATAGCGGATAAGCTGTGCGCCCCTCGGTGCTACGTGAAGCGGAACGGGCTACATAATCGGCGCCGGCTGCTTCGGTGCCGGCAGCAGCACCGTCGGCAAGCCATTGCGGCTAAGGAAGGCGTTGAACGCCGCCAGCTCGTTGGCCTCGAACTGCTCGAGCTGCGCGCGCAGGGCGCGCCACATCACCTCGACGTCGTCGAGGCGCTGCCGCGCGGACGCCGTCAGCTCCGGATGGTCCTCCACCTCGCCGAGCAGGAAGCCGAACTGACCGTTGATGCCGTTGGCGTAGTTGATGATGTCCTGGCCGTTGCCGGCCTTAGTGGTGAGCTTCGGCTCCAGGCGATCCGTGCCACCGGTGACGCGACCGCCGAGCAGCTTCACAGAGTCGGCTTGGGCGTGGCTGGCGCTGCGCTGCACGATGCCCTGGGTCTGCGTGCGGATGTCGCGCAGGCGCAGCACGTAGTCGTGGATCTCGCCGATGCGCGAGTTGAGCGTCCGGGCGACGGAGTCGCGCACGACGAGCGCGCGCGGGTCGGCCGGCGGCGCGAGGCGCGGGTCACGCACCACCTCGAAGGCCTGCGTGAGCGTGCGTTCGCCCGCGCTCAGGCGCGCGGTGTAGCGGCCCGGCAGCACGCGCGGCCCTGCGCCGCCCGGCGGTGCGCCGAAGAGCACGACGTTGGCCAACTGCGTGGGGCCTTCGTGGCGCAGGTCCCAGGCGTGGCGGTTGAGGCCGTTACGCACGGTGAGACGCGCGCGGCCCGCCGCGTCCGTGGCGTAGCGACGCACGACCGCGCCCTGCGCGTCGAGGATCTCCAGCGTGACGCGCTGCGTCGAGTCACCGCGCTGCAGCGTGAAGTCCAGCACCGCACCGTAGGGCGGGTTCGCGCCGACACGTGCCGATGCGCCGCCGCCGAATCCACCGCCGCCCGGCGCGAGGTACGCGGGATCCGGCGCAAACAGGTGCGCGGCGGCCGCCGCGACCTCGACCGTGTGCTGCTGCAGCGGCGCGAGGTTGTCGAGGATCCAGAAGCCGCGGCCTTCCGTCGCGGCGACGAGGTCACCCGTGGTCGCGTCGAGGTCCGTCACCGGCACCTTCGGCACGCGCGTGAACGCCTGCCAGCGCGCGCCATTGTCCATCGAGAAGTAGGCACCCGTCTCGGTACCCGCGTAGAGCAGGCCGCGACGCACCGGGTCCTCGCGGACCACGCGCACCGGTTCACCCGCGCGCAGGCCGTCCACGAGCCGCGTCCAGCTGCGGCCGGCGTCGGTGCTGCGGAAGATGTGCGGCGTCGGGTCGCCGACGCGGTCCTTGCGGAAGGCGATGTAGATCGTGTTGGCGTCGTGCGGCGAGACCTCGATCTCGTTCACGAGTCCGTCGCCCGCCGCCGCCGGCGTGATGTTCGTCCAGCTCGCGCCGCCGTCGGTGGTGCGCTGGATCAGGCCGTCATCCGTGCCGACGTACACCACGTTGCGGTCGTGCGGCGACTCCGTGATGACGACGATCGTCGCATAGACCTCGCCGCCGGCGCCTTCGTTGGTGATCGGGCCGCCGCCCCAGCCCTGGCGCGCGCGGTCGTTCTTCGTGAGGTCCGGTGAGATCTCCGCCCAGGTCGTGCCGCGGTCCGTCGTGCGGAACAGGCGGTTGCCGCCGTAGTAGATCGTGCGCTCGTCGTGCTGCGAGACGAAGATCGGCGCCGTCCAGTTGAAGCGGTAGCGCGTCGAGTCCGTGCGCTCCGTGAGGTTCATCGCCGGGTACACCATAATCGAGCGCGTGAGCCCGGTCTGCGTATCGAGCTCGTTGATCAGTCCTTGATAGCAGCCGCCGTACACGTAGCGCCCGCTCTTGCCGACGCCGATGTTGGCGCTCTCGCAGCCCGCCGACGGCTCCCAGTCGCGGATGCCGATGCTGCCGCCGTCCGTGCGACTGGCGATGGACACCGACGAGTTGTCCTGCTGGCCCGAGTACAACCGATACGGGAACTGGCCGTCCACGGTGACGTGGTAGAACTGCGACGTCGGCTGGTTGTCCTGCGAGCTCCAACTCTTGCCGCCGTCCAGCGTGACGCTCGCGCCGCCGTCATTGCCGTTGATCATCCGCTCCGGCGCATCGGGATCGATCCACAGCGCGTGGTTGTCGCCGTGCGTCGCCGAGACGGGCTGGAACGTCGCGCCGCCGTCGATCGAACGCAGCACGGGCGCGTTCAGCACCCAGACGACGTTCTCGTTCTTCGGATCGGCGAAGACCTTCATATAGTACCAGGAGCGCGTCTGGATCAGGCGGTCGCCGGAGAGC
>CAZYQM010000178.1:0-4845 GCA_964649965.1 uncultured Gemmatimonas sp. | reverse complement strand
CGGCCTCGTCTTCGCCGCCCACTCCGTAGATGGTGCCCATCGTGGACACGAAGACCTCGCGCGCGGCGAAGCTGGCGACGATGCTCACGCCGATCTTCCAATCGTAGCCGAGTGGTGCGACGACGGGCTCAACGGCGTGTCCGAAGCGCCCGAGCACGGAGTGCGCGAGCTGCTGCTCCTGCTGCACGGTTTCCGGCTGCGTCGCGTCCACCTCCGTCTTGGGATAGGTGGCCAGCGCCCAGAGCACGATGCTGAGCGCGAGGATCACCGTACCGGCACGCTGCAGGAACACTTGGCACCGCTGCCACACCGTCACCAGCAGCGAACGCAAGGACGGCCAGCGGTAGCCCGGGAGTTCGAGCAGCATCGGGCGCACGGGGCCCTTGAGCAGCGTGCGACGGAACAGGAAGGCGATGGCCAGCGCGGCAACGGTGCCGAGCAGGTACATCACGAGCATCGTGACGCCTTGGAGATTGAGGCCCGGCAGCAGCGGCAGGGCGGGCACGAAGGTGGCGATGAGCAGCGTGTACACCGGCAGGCGCGCCGAGCAGGACATCAGCGGCACGACCATAATGGTCGCGAGGCGGTCCTTGGGGTCGTCGATGGTGCGCGTGGCCATAATGCCGGGCACGGCGCAGGCGTAGCCGGAGAGCATCGGGATGAAGCTCTTGCCGTGCAGGCCGACGCGGCGCATCACGCGGTCCATCAGGTAGGCGGCGCGCGCCATATAGCCAGTCTGCTCGAGCAGGCCGATGAACGCGAAGAGGATGGCGATCTGCGGGACGAAGACGATGACGCTGCCGACGCCGGCGAAGACGCCGTCCACGATGAGCGACTGCAGGTCGCCCTCTGGCAGGAAGCTGCCGACCCAGGCACCGAGCGCGACGGCGGCCCCCTCGAAGAGGTCCTGCACCGGCGCGGCCCAGGTGAAGACGGACTGGAAGACCAGCGCCATAATCGCGAGGAAGATCAGTGGCCCCGCGACGCGGTGCAGGAGCACGGCGTCAATGCGGTCGCTGAGCGAGTCGCCGCTGCGTTGCACGCGCTGCACGCAGCGGGAGAGCACGCCGCCGATCCAGGTGTAGCGCAGTTCCGACTCGAGCCGCTCCGGCACGTAGCCCGCTGCGGCGATGGCCTTGCGCGTCGCGTCGAGTCGTGCGGTGAGGCCTTCGACGTGCACGAGGTGCGGTTCGTCGCGGCGCACGCCGAGGAGGCGCAGCGCTTCCATCCCAGCGGCGGCGTAGTTGATGCCCCCGCGCTCGAGCAGGCCCTGCAGCGGGGCAAGCACGCCCTCCACGTCGGCCGGCAGGTCGAAGCGACGCATCGGCGCGGGCAGCGTGGCGGCGGTGACCAGCGCGCGACGCAGCGGCTCGATGCCTTCGCCGCGGTGCGCGACGGTGGGGATCACGGGGACGCCGAGTTCGTGGATCAGCTGCGGGACGTCAATGCGGAACCCTTGCGCCTCGGCGACGTCGAACTGGTTGAGCGCGATCACCACGGGCAGGCCGAGCTCGATCACCTGCGACGCGAGATACAGGTTGCGTTCGAGGTGCGAGGCGTCGATGACGACGCAGACGACGTGCGGACGGTACAGCGCATCGTCGCGGCCGAGGAGGACCTCGAGGGCGATCTGCTCATCGGGAGAGCCGGCCGAGAGCGAATACGAGCCCGGCAGGTCGAGGACGGTCGCGCGGCGGCCGTCGGGCAGCGGCGACGATCCTTCGACGCGCTCGACCGTGACGCCGGCGAAGTTGCCGACGCGCTGACGCAGGCCCGTCAGCGCGTTGAAGAGCGTGGTCTTGCCGGTGTTGGGATTGCCGATGAGGGCGACGCGCAGCGTGTCGGTGGGCTCGCGCGGCGCCGCGGGAGCGCTCGCCGCCACGTCAGGACGCCGCGCGATCTTGCGGCTGGACGGTGATGCCCTGCGCGAGGTCGGTGCCGACGGCGAGGCGCGTGCCTCGCACGTCCACGAGGAGCACGTGCCGCTTGTTGATCACCGAGACCGTCGCGCCTTCGTACACGCCCATCGCGCGGAGCCGGCAGGCATCCTGTTCGCCGCAGGCGATGGCGACAACCGTGGCCGGACGCCCCGCTTCACTGTCGAGGAGGGGGCAGCTGCAACCAGGGAGCGCACGCGCGGAGGCGGTCATTTCGCGGGAAAACGGAGGGTCGGCTATGGATGAGAATGGTTCTCATCACCTGCTATTTGAGTCTAACCGCTTTGGTGAGGCCCTCGCAAGAGAAGGGAGCAGAATGGTCAGGATTCGGTGACCCGACCATTCCGCTCGCCCGCACTCAGGCCTTGGGCCCCTGCTGCGTGAGCAGGTCCTCGAGCGCCGCGAGGCGCAGCTGGATCTCGTGCATCGAGGCGCTACGCATCCGGATGAAGAGTCCGATGGTCGCCAGCGTCGCGGCAAGCGAGCAGAACGCTCCGACGGCGAGGACCACGGGCACGAGGCCGCCGACCGCGGCGCCGAACGAGGCCGCGCCGCCGCCGAAGAACTGCATCGCGGTGCGGATCTGGAGGATGCCGAACGCAACGAGGAGGAGCACGACGAGGCCGGTGGCCGACCAGCCGGCGATCGTGAGACGACGGAACAGGCGGTCACTGCGCTGCTCGGCTTCGATGCGGCTCCAGGCACGCGACATCGGGCTGTCTTGGGTGTTCATCATTGTGGTTCTCCGAGAGAGAGGAGTTGTGCCAAACGCTTCTTGGCGTGATGCAATCGGGTGCGGACGGTGCCGATGGGCACGGCGGTGATCTGCGCGATCTGCGCGTAACTGAGGTCGTCGCGGAATCGCAGGATGAGGGCTTCGCGCTGCGGCGGTGGCATCTCGCGCATCGCGGCGTCGAGCCGCGATGCGTCAATGCCGTCGAGCGCCGGCGGCAGGCGATCGTCGTCGCCCGCGCCGTCGCCGACGAGTTCGAGCGGGACGTCGGCGAGCAGTTCGCGCTCGCGTCGGAAACGGCGGAGCCAGTTGAAGGCCCGGTGACGTGCGGTGCGGCGCAGCCACACGGGGAACACGGCAGGCTCGGCGAGGCTCGCGAGGTTGCGATACACGGCCAGCCACGTCTCCTGCCACACGTCCTCGGCGTCGTCACCGACCAGCGAGCCGAGGTAGCGGAGCAGGCCATCGCCGTGCTGCTGCATCAGCGTCGCGAACGCGGACTCGTCACCCGCTTGCGCGCGCAGCACGAGCAGCGCTCCGCGCAGGGACTCCGTCTTCGTCGTCGGGGCCGTGGTGGCCGTGGCATCGAATGCGGTCATCGGCGCTAAAGACACGCGCGGGACCAAAAGAGTTCAATGCGCGAAGGCGCGCCGGGTCAGATGACCCGACGCGCCTTCGGTCCCGCGTGTCTGCCTCGCTCAGCGCCGTCCGGCGGCGTACTGGGCGGAGAGCGTGGAATCCGCCGCGATCTTATAGAGCAGCGAGTCGAATCCCGCGCGGGTGAGGCCGTTGGCCTGAAGGATGGAATCGGACATCGCCGGCGCGGCCTGGATGCCATCGGCC
Source organism: uncultured Gemmatimonas sp. (assembly GCA_964649965.1). Lineage (GTDB taxonomy): Bacteria > Gemmatimonadota > Gemmatimonadetes > Gemmatimonadales > Gemmatimonadaceae > Pseudogemmatithrix. Next base: position 1,332 of record CAZYQM010000178.1, on the reverse strand, counting down.
ACGGTCAGCGCGAGCGAAACGTCCGGCGAGACTGGCGCCGCGGCGACCTCGACGGTCTCCGAGGTTTCCTTGCCGCCGCAGGCAGCGAGCGCGATTGCGCTCAGGATGATGAGTCGCTTCACGGGCGCTTTCCTCGCGTGGGGGCCTTATCGACGGAGTCGGGACGCTGGCGGGCGGGGCCGCCGGCTGGGGGACGGTTACCGCGGACTCCGGGACGCGCCGTGCTGTCGGGTCTGCCGCCACGACCCTCGGGGCGCGCACCGGCACCTTCTGGACGTCCGCCACGACCAGCCGGCGGGCCGGCGGTTTCGGGGCGGCCACCTCGCCCAGCCGGCGGGCCGGCGGTCTCGGGGCGGCCACCGCGGCCTTCGGGTGACATCCCGCGGCGCTGACGCTCGGCGCGGATCGCCGCAGCGAGCTCGCGCCCGCGCAGGCCGGACTCCACCTGTGCGCGCACGAAGGCGCCGAAGTTCTCGCGGTTGCCGCCACGCTCGACGGTCTCCACTTCCATATCAACGGCCGCCGTGGCTTCGCCGGCGGGCACGCCGCGCTGGCGCATCCGCTCCATCACGCCGCGGATGGAGGAGTCGGGAATGCCGGCTTCGCGCGCACGCTGCATCACGCGGGGGAGGTCGAGGGCGCGGAGGATGGCGGAGTCCGCGGCACTGGGCACGCGGGTCTGCGGCGCGCCCGTCGCAGACTGCGCCGACACCGCGGGCGCGAGCGCCAGGATGCCGAACAGCGGCAGTACTCTCAACGTGTGCATAGGGCAGGGGGTTGGAGGGGACACGTCACCGAAACCACGAGACTGCACATTTGCGGCCGCGCGTCACAATCGAGGGCTGAGAATCCAGCCCTCGCGCCAATGTCCGGCCTCGTACCGCGGCTCGCAACCTCGAGCGTCCACGGCGCCGAAGCCGTCGCGCAGGAGTTGTACACCGGCCAGCCCGGCGACGATCGCCTGCAGTTCGTCGTGCGACACGGTTTCGGGGACTTCGCGCAGGCCGAGCCGCAGGAGCTGCTGGCGCCAGGGTTCGAGCGACGCCGCCTTGGCGCGGCTGGGCAGCGCTGCGAGGCCGAGGCTGCGCCAGGCCTGCGTGGGGAAGCTCTCGATGGTGGCGCGACCGCCGCTCCACCCTGCGTGAACGCGCGGCCAACCGTGTGCGTCGAGCGCATCGAACAGCGCGACGGAGAACTCGGCCATCCGCGTCCAGGTCGCGGGCTTCACGATGCCGGGCGGGCCGGTCTTGCCGGGTGCGCGCGTCTCGCGCTCGCAGTGGCGTTGGTGCACGAGTGCGCTGCGTTCGGCACGCCAGCCTTGCGGGCCGTCGA
>CAZYQM010000177.1:0-4876 GCA_964649965.1 uncultured Gemmatimonas sp. | reverse complement strand
AGATGCTCAACCGGGCGCAGAAGATGGAATCGGTCGGACGCCTCGCCGGCGGCGTCGCCCACGACTTCAACAACCTGCTCACCGTCATCAATGCCACGGCCGAGCTGGCGCTCAGCGAGGTGGCACCGGGGAGCGCCCTGCAGAGTGACCTGCAGGAGATCCGTGCCTCCGGCGAGCGCGCCGCCGCCCTCACGCGCCAGCTGCTCGCGTTCAGCCGCCAGCAAGTGCTCAAGCGCGAGACGCTCAACCTCAACGACGTCGTCTCGGGATTCCTCAATCTCCTCAGCCGCGTGCTCGGCGAGGACATCCACGTCGAGGTGCGGCTTGGCCGCGACGTCCCCAATGTCGTCGCCGATGCAAACCAGCTCGAGCAGGTGCTGATGAACCTCTGCGTCAACGCCCGCGACGCGATGCCCCGCGGCGGCACGCTGACGATCGGCACGGGCGTCGCCGACGTGGACGACGAGCACGCCGGCCGGCGCGAGGGAATGGAGCCCGGCCGCTACGCGACCCTCGCGGTCACCGACACCGGCGTCGGGATGGACAAGGAGACGCAGGCCAAGATCTTCGAGCCCTTCTTCACCACCAAGGAGACCGGGCGCGGCACGGGGCTGGGACTGGCCACCGTGTACGGCATCGTCAAGCAGTCGGGCGGTAGCGTCTACGTGTACTCCGAACTCGGCAAGGGCTCGACCTTCCGCATCTACCTGCCGATCACCGCCGCCGCTACCGTCGAGACCGCCTCCGCGAAGTCGGAGCAGCCCGCCATCGGCCAGGAGACCATTCTCCTCGTCGAGGACGAAGAGTCCATCCGGATCGTGGCGCGCCGCGTCCTGCAGCGCGCCGGATACTCGGTGCTCGAAGCCGAGTCCGGCGCCGCGGCGCTCGACGTCGTCGCACGGCACCAAGGGCCGCTGCATCTCGTGATGACCGACCTCGTGATGCCGGGAATGGGCGGCATCGAACTCGCCGCGGAATTGCGCCGGCGGCGGCCCGAGCTGCGCTTCCTGTTCACCTCCGGCTACTCGGCCGAGGCCGTCTCCGAGCGCTTCGTCCACGACGGCGAGTGGAACTTCATCAGCAAGCCGTACGGCCTGCGCGACCTCACGACCGAGATCCGGCGCGTCCTCGACAGCTGAGAGCACGCGCGCGGCGGACGGGAGCGTTCGCTACGCGCGCCCGCGCTGCAGCATCCGGTGCTCGACCTTGTGCATCGCCACGTCGGCGACGGTCTTGAGCGCCCCGAACAGCAGCAGCCCGCCGCCGTTCCCCAGCACCGCACCCAGGATGATGGTCAGGTGCATCGGGATGATGCGCAGGTAGGGGATGAACATCAGCGTCCCGATGTTCCGCGTCTGCCGCAGGTCGGACTCCACGTGCTCGCGGTGCGACTGCCCGTGGCTGACGAAGAAGCCGACGAGCGTGGCCAGCAGCCAGAACCCGCTCCACTCCGGCATCCGCCCCACCTCGAAGGCCACGGTCTCGCCGGTGTTCTCGATCGTCACCGGCACGCTCCCCGTGGCGGCCGCCTGCACGGCGAAGGTCGCGAGGAACACGAAGTACACGAAGTGGAAGAAGCCGTAGTGGAAGGCGAAGAAGATCCAGGTCTTCCGTCGCGTGGCCGGCGTGGGGTCCACCGCCTGGTCGTTGATCTTGAAGCCGTCGGTCGAGAAGCGCTGCAGCTTCTGCATCCGGCGCACGTTGTAGTAGCCGATGACGAGGCTCTGCAGCCAGTACGGCCAGAGCAGCATCAGCAGGCCCTCGCCGCTCACGAACGCGCCCACCAGCACGGCGACATTCATCAGCACGATGCCGTAGACGGAGGAATCCGCGGGGCGGTCGGGGTCGAGGTAGATGGCCACGGTGGGGACGGATGACGGTTGACGGTTGACGGATGCGCCAAGATGCGACGAAGGGGAGGTCCCGGCAACGTCACCGGAACCTCCCCTTCTATCAGCCCTCTGCCGTCAGCCGTCCCTGCGCTTACTCCTCGTCAGGCAGCGGGGCGAGCAGGCTCGCGTCCGCTTCCGCCGGGTTCGCCAGGAAGCTCTCCGGCAGGGCGCCGAAGCCACCGAACTCCTGCGGCGGCGCCGGCGGCGGTTCGATGTCCATATCCACGTCCGAGTAGCGGTACATACCCGTACCGGCCGGGATGAGGTGACCGATGATGATGTTCTCCTTGAGGCCGAGGAGGTTGTCCTTGGCGCCACGGATCGCGGCATCGGTGAGCACGCGGGTCGTTTCCTGGAAGGACGCGGCCGAGATGAACGACTGCGTGGTGAGCGAGGCCTTGGTGATGCCGAGGAGGAGCGGCTCCGAGGTGGCAGCGCGCTGCTTCTTCTTCTTGGCCTTGTCGTTGGCGTCGCGGAACGCCGCCTTGTCCACGTGCTCGCCCTCGAGGAACTCGGTGTCGCCCGAGTCCACGACGCGCACCTTCTGCAGCATCTGGCGCACGATCACGCCGATGTGCTTGTCGTTGATCTTCACGCCCTGCAGGCGGTACACCTCCTGCACTTCGTTCAGGAGGTACTCCTGCACGGCGCGCGGGCCCTTGATCCGCAGGATGTCGTGCGGGTTCACCGGACCCTCGCTCAGGCGGTCGCCGGCGCGCACGCGGTCACCCTCGTGCACGCGCAGGTGCTTGCCCGACGCCACTTCGTACAGCTGCGGCTGCTGCGTCTCGTCGAGCGAGCCGCTGCCGTCGATCGGGTGCACGAAGATCTCGCGCTTGCCGCGCTTGATGTCGCCGAAGCGCACGACACCGTCGATCTCGCTGATCGTCGCCGGGTCCTTCGGCTTGCGCGCCTCGAAGAGCTCCGCCACGCGCGGCAGGCCGCCCGTGATGTCGCGCGTCTTGTAGGCCTCGCGGCTGATCTTCGCGATCGTCTGGCCGGCGGCGATCTCCGCCCCGTCCTCGACGATCAGCTGCGCGCCCACCGGGATCACGAAGTCGCGGACCTTCTTCTCCTTGCCGCCCTTCGTCTGCCAGATCTCGATGTGCGGGTGCAGCTTCTTCTCGCGGTCTTCGATGACGACCGTCTGACGCAGGCCGGTGAGCTCGTCGAGCTCCTCGGAGATCGTCTCGTCCTCCACGAGGTCCACGAACTTCAGGGTACCGGTCACGTCCGCGATGATCGGGTTCGTGTACGGGTCCCAGGTGAAGATCGGATCGTCCTTCTTCACTTCCTGGCCGTCCTCGACGGTCAGGATCGCGCCCAGCGGGACCTGCAGGCGCGCCATCACCGGCGCGTGCTTGTCCTTGGTCGCGCGGATGAACAGCTCGCCCTCGTACGAGGTCACGATCTCCTGGCCTTCCGGATTCGTCACCTTCACGAGGCGGTCGCCGAACTCGACGACACCCGCCACCTTCGACTTGCGCGCCGTCTGCTCCGCGATGCGGGCCGCCGTGCCGCCGATGTGGAAGGTACGCAGCGTGAGCTGCGTGCCCGGCTCGCCGATGGACTGCGCCGAGATGATGCCCACGGCCTCGCCCAGGTCCACCATCTGCATCGTGGCCAGGTTGCGGCCGTAGCACATCCGGCAAAGACCGCGCTTGGCCTCGCAGGTGAGCACCGAACGGATCTTCACCGTCTCGATGCCCGCCTCCTCGATGCCCTGCGCCGCCTCCTCGAGGATCATCTGGCCGGCCTCGACGAGCAGCTGCGGGCGACCCGCCTCGTCCAGCAGCTGCGGATCGACGATGTCGTCCGCGGCCACCGTGCCGACAATGCGCTCCGACAACGGCTCGATGATGTCTTCGCCTTCCTTCAGCGCGCCGATCTCGAGACCCATCACCGTGCCGCAATCCTCTTCCGTGATCACCACGTCCTGCGCGACGTCGCAGAGACGACGCGTCAGGTAACCGGCGTCGGCCGTCTTGAGCGCCGTGTCCGCCAGGCCCTTGCGGGCGCCGTGCGTGGACGAGAAGTACTCGAGCACCGAGAGGCCTTCACGGAAGTTCGACTTGATCGGGTTCTCGATGATCTCGCCGATGCCGCCCGTGAGCTTCTTCTGCGGCTTCGCCATCAGGCCGCGCATACCCGCCAGCTGGCGGATCTGGTCGCGGCTACCACGCGAGCCGGAGTCGAACATCATAAACACCGGGTTGAAGCCGCCCTGCGACTCGCGCATACGCTTGACCATCGCGTCGGCGATGTCGTTGTTCGCGTGCGTCCAGGTGTCGATGACCTTGTTGTAGCGCTCGCCGTTCGTGATGTTGCCGGTCTGGTAGGCCTTCTGGAAGCGGTTGACGCGCGCCGTGGCCTCCTCGAGCAGCGTCTCCTTCTCCGCCGGGATCTCGAGGTCTTCGATCGCGATCGATACGCCACCACGGGTCGCGTTGCGGAAGCCGAACTCCTTCAGGCGGTCGAGGAACGCCACCGTGGTGGCCAGCCCCGCCTTCCGGTACGACTCGAACACGAGCTCGCCGAGCGCCTTCTTCTTCATATCGCGGTTCTGGAACGGCAGCTCCGCCGGGACGATGCCGTCGAACAGCACGCGGCCCGCCGTCGTCACCGTCCACGCCTTGCCACCCTCGTTCGTACGCCCGAGGTACCGCACCGGCGTCTGCACGTGGATCTGGTGCAGGGCCAGCGCCATCTCGACCTCGGCCGCCGAGCCGAAGCTGCGCAGCTTGGCCGCCGCCTTCGCGTCCTTCTGCAGCGACTCGAACTCCGCCGGCGCCTTGGTCGCGAAGTAGCAACCGAGCACGATGTCCTGCGACGGCTCCGCCACCGGACGGCCGTCCGACGGCTTGAGGATGTTGTTGCTCGACAGCATCAGCACGCGCGCCTCCAGCTGCGCCTCGTACGAGAGCGGCACGTGCACGGCCATCTGGTCACCGTCGAAGTCGGCGTTGAACGCCGCGCAGACGAGC
>CAZYQM010000176.1:0-4911 GCA_964649965.1 uncultured Gemmatimonas sp. | reverse complement strand
GCGCGAAGGCGAGCCGGAACATCTCGGCGAAGGGCGACGGCTCGGCGACCACGACTCCCGCACGATCGCTGAGCTCAAGCCCTGCGTCATCCATCAGCGTCAGCGCGGCGCTCACCGTGACCGGCGGCAACACGGTCGGATCCGCGAAGTAGCGCTCGACTTCCGCCGGCGCCATCACGTCCACATCCATCTCCGACGGGATCAATGCTTCGACCGTCTCGGCCCACGTCGGATCCGGATAGGGAAACTGCACGAACAGCCCGTCAAGGCCAGGCTTCGCACGCAAGGCTTCGAGTGCGAACAGCGCTTCGTCCCGCGTCACGTCTGGCGGCAGCGTGGCGAGCTCCACCGCAATGCCGCAGGATTCCGCGGCACGCAGCTTGGGCGCGACGTGCGGCACGCGACCGCCGGCATCGGCGAAGCCGAGGATGCCCAGCAACGGCTCGCGCCCGCGCGCGGCAGCGAGTGCCTGCGCGCGGGCGCGGAGTCCGGGAAGCCGCCGGGCGGCGAGGGCGCTGCCGTCGAGGATGATCACCTCGACAATCTATACGAAGCGCTCGGCCTGACCGACCGCCGCTTCAACCCTCCCGTTCGGCGCTTAGCGCGCCGTCACGGCACTGACCGCCGATTCGCGCACGCGACGCTCCACCCAGCGCGCCATCGCGGTGTGCGGCAGCAGTGGCTCACCCACGTACACCGACGGCGTGCCGGCGATGTCGCGCGGCAGCTTGTCGCGGCTCACCGAACCTTTGGACACCAGCACCGGCACGACAATCGCCTCGCGACCGGTGATCAGCTGCTGCATCTCGATCAGCTCGCGCGTGCGCCGCACGCCTTCGGCGCGCACGGCCTCCGGCGCATCGTCGCGGACGAGTTCCAGGCGCACGTCGCGGAAGCCCGTCCACGCCCGGACGCTGTCGGCGACGGGACGGAGGTTCGCCATCCACTGCGCGTAGTCTTCCGCCGAATTCGGACCGTGACCGACGATCGTCAAGCCACGGTTCGCGGGCGCGTCACCTTGGGCGCGCACCAGCGTCAGCGCGCGATCGGCGAGCACGCGTGCCATCTCGTGCGAGTCGTCGAGCGCCGGTGCCAGCACGATCGGCGTGCGGGACGATGCGCGTGTGATGCCGGCCATATGCAGGTGGTGATGCATCGTCTCGCTGAGCTGGACGTCCTGCCCCGTGAGGAATCGGATCTGCTCGTAGTGCCCGCTGTGGCTCGAGACGAGCAGCGGCACGACGACGATGCGCGAGACGCCCTTGGCGTCGAGCTTCGCCACGGCGTCCTGAAAACGCGCGGTCGCGGCACCTGCACCCATCAGGAAGCTGACTTCCACCGGACCGCCCGTCTGCGCGTCGGCGGCAATGGCACGCACGCCGGCGTTCCAGGTGGAGTCACCGCCGTGGGCGATGATGATCGTGCCCGTCGAGGCGGGCGACTGCGCCGAGAGGGATAGCGCGGTGGCGGCGAGGAGCGAGAGCGAACGCAACATCAGCGGATACCGGGAAGGGTGTAGGTGAGGGTGGTATAGACGTGACGGCCGGTGAATCCGGCCCATTCGCGGGGACGGCGGTCGAAGAGGTTGTCGGCACCGATCGAGAACTCGAGGCCGCTCAGCGGCAACGCGCGCGCGAGGCGCAGGTCCACGCGCGTGAAGGCGTCGCGATGGCTGTTCACGGCGCCGGTGGAATCCTCGCGCTGCATCGGCGTGCGGCCGGTGTGGACCAGCGTGATGCTGCTGCGCAGTTCGAAGGGCAGCACGGCCTGCAGGCCCGCGCGGCCCGAGCTCGCCGGACGCCCGAGCAGCTCAAGCCCGCTGCGCTCGTCGCGCGTGGCGAGCAACGAGAGGCCAAGCTCCGCGCGAAGGCGACCGCTGGCCACCAGGTTCGCCGCGGTTTCCAGCTCGACGCCGCGCGTCCAGCCGCGATCGCGGTTCTTGTACTCGTACACCGGCGCCTCGGTGGGCGCGGAGACGATTTCCGTCTCGATGAAATCCGTGAAGGAGTTCTGGAACACCTGAGCGCGCACGTAGCCGCCGGCCGTCGCCCACTCGAGGCCGAGCATCGCATTCCGCGAGTGCTCGGGCTGCAGGGCGGGATTGCCCCGCACCGCGTAGCCCGCATTCGTGTTCTGGAAGAACAGGAACAGTTCCTTGAAGTCCGGCGCGCGGAAGCCGTCGCCATAGGACGCGCGCAGCGTGAGCCGCGGTGCGAGCCGTGCGCGCGCCGCCACGCGCGGCGTCACGTGCGTGCCCCAGACGTCGCTGTGCGTCACGCGGACGCCCGGCAGCAGCGCGAGCTGGCGGACGGGTGAGAACTCCAGCTGCGCGAACGGCTCCAGCGACGTGTGCGTGCGGCGGCCACCGGGCACACGCTCCGTCTGGATCGCGTCCGTGCGCCACTGTACGCCCGCATCGATGGCGATGCCGCGGCGGAAGGCGCCGTTGTAGAGCAGTTCGCCGAGCAGGATCTGCTGGCGCTGGCGGTCACCGGGATCGCCGGCGACGGGCGCGGTGAACGCGCTCGTGTACGCGGTGTGGTCCCAATCAGAGACGGCAAGCTTTGGGCTGATGCGGTGTGCCCCGCGAGCCCAGCTCCCGCCGACACGCGCGTTGAGCTGCACGTTGTCGCTGATGCCGTAGAAAGTGCCCGTGCGCCAGCGCTGGCGTTCGTCGAGCGCGAGCACGGCCAACTCCATCTGTTTGGCGCTATCGGGTCGCCACCGCAGCGTCGCCGCAGCGTCGAGACGCGCGGCCAGTGCACCGGCGTCCTGCGCGACGCCCGGCGCGGACTCCTGCGAGCGACGGGCGATGTCAAACGCGGTGGCGAAGTCGCCCATCGCGAGCTGCACGCGGCCGGCACCGTCCATACGGCCCTGCGCACCCATCGTGCCGCTGAGGCTGCCCCCGAGCCGGCGTCCATCGTCGCTCGGCCGCCGCGTGATGATGTTGATCACGCCGCCCATCGCCTCGCTGCCGTACAGCGTGGACTGCGCGCCCTTCACGACCTCGACGCGCTCGACCATCCCGACGGGGATGCGCGCGAGGTCGAAGTTGCCGGACAGTCGCCCGGCCAGCGGCTGGCCATCGAGCAAGATCAGCACCCGCTCGCTGCCGATCCCCTGCAGCATCGCGCCGCTGCCGGCGGGATGCCCACCCTGTAGCTCGATGCCCAGCTGTTCGGTGAGCACGGCCGCGAGATCCGCAGCGCCGGTGCGTTCGATGTCCCGGCGGTTCACGACTTCCACCGTGGCGACGGCATCGGCGAGTTTCTGCTCGCGGCGTGCGGCGCTCACGACCATCTGGTCGAGCGCGAGCGCCGCCGGCACCAGCGCGACGTCCAGCTCGCCGGCGTCGTTCACCCGGCGATCCACCGCGACGAATCCCATCGCACGAACGCGCATCGCCCTCCAGCCCCGTGCAACGTGCGGCGCGCGCCAGGTACCGTTCGCATCGCTGCGCACGCGTACCGTGTCGTCGCCGATCAGCAGCACCTCGGCGCCCACGATCGCACGCCCGTCAGCCCGCGACGTCACGCGGCCCGATGGCGCCGACGGCCCCTGCGCGGAGAGCGCAGGGACCGCCAGCGTCGCGAACACGCAGCCTGCGGCGATTGCCGTCGCCGCCCGCCACCGCGCGCGCATCAGTCGAGCTTGGCCCAGCGGAAGGTGATGTGCCGCGCCGAGCCGGTCTCGCTGTAGTAGCCGATCACCTGCAGCTTGTACGTGTCGGCACCGCGACGGAGGAAGTACACGTCGAAGGTCGGCGAGATGCGGTGGTCGCCGAGGATGTTGTAGCGGTAGTAGCGCTGCGTGCCGAAGACGCCGGCGTACACGTCAATGCGATACGCGCTGGCGTTCGTGACGGCGGTCGTGAGATCCGCAAAGGCCGTCGCCGTCGTCGCCGCGCCGCCCTTGCCGCTGCCGCTGATGCCACCGTTCACCCGGATGGTGAAGCCCTGCACCTGCAGGTCCCAGGCCGCATCGTCGGTGGTCGTCGCGCCGGCGTTGAAGTCCACGCGCGTTCCACCGGCGGCGCCGGCGTCCACCGTGATCTCCTGCGGCGCGACTAGCGCGGCGTCAGCGCTCGCTTGCAGGCGATACTCGAGCGTCACCGAACCCGCGTGCGTGGCCGTCGGCGCGGCAATGGCCTTCACGCGGATCGCCGCGAAGGACGTCGAGTCGTTGAGGCGCAGCAGCCAGGTCTTGGCCGTGTCGGCCGTCGCACCGGCACCCGCGCCGCTGAACCAGCCGACGATCGCCGGCGTGAGCGCGTCGCCCGTGAACGTCAGTCCAGCCGGCACCGCGCTCACGGTGTCGAACTCCGCGAACTCGCTCTCCGCCGTCATCGCGAGCACCTGCTCGTTCGTCGCTTCGGCATTCTGGCACAGGCAGGCCGCCGTCACGCCACCCGGGCCGGCGTCGCCACCGTTCAGCGTGACGTTGGTGCCGAAGAACGCGATATCCCAGCTGGCGGACGCGTTCGCGCTCGGCGTCGGCGTGACCTGGGAAGAGTCGGCCAGGCTCACAAACTGCCAGCTGCTGGTCGCAACGACAGTCAGCGATCCTTCGGTCTCGAGCTGAGGCGGGGCGACCACGTCATCGGTGGCGCAGGCGGACAGGACGGCAACGGCGGCGGCGGCGAACAGACGGTTCAGATAGCGTGTCATAGTATTGCGACATTGATGAGAATAGTTCTCAACTGATTCCTGTAGGGGATAAGTGTAGCGAAGCAATTCCGACTAAGTCAATAGGGATTCTGTCATAAGGCGATGACGATGCCCAGAAACGCAGGACGCGGCGGCGAGCCGAGTGCTCGCCGCCGCGTCCTGTACGTCCTGGCTTTTCCGTTCGCGCTAGTGGTTCGCCGCCTCGAATTCCTTGCGCAGCCGCGCCATAAACTCGTCGCGA
>CAZYQM010000175.1:0-4943 GCA_964649965.1 uncultured Gemmatimonas sp. | reverse complement strand
GGCGGACCCTGCGGCGGTGCTACGGGCCGTGCGGGAGTCGTTGGCGGCGACGGCCGGCTAGCCGCCCCAGGCCCTGTCGGGGCCAAAACGGCCGAAGAACACCACTTGGTACACGTCAGTCACGCCCCTTGTGTCAAGGGGTTTGGCCGACTATCCTACGGGTCTGCCCGAAATTCGGGCGTGGCAACGATTTCCGTTCATCCGTACCTGTCGGAGTTCCCGTGAAGGTTCGTAGCAGCGTCAAGCCGATCTGCGAGCATTGCAAGGTGGTGAAGCGTGCGGGTGTGACGCGCATCATCTGCAAGCGCAATCCCAAGCACAAGCAGCGTCAGGGTTAATAACAATGGCTCGTATTTCCGGCGTGGATCTTCCGCGCGACAAGAAGGTCGAGATCGGCCTGACCTACATCTACGGCATCGGCCGCGTGACGGCGCGCAAGATCCTCGAGGCGACGGGTGTGAACCCGGAGCAGCGGATCCGCGACCTGAATGACGCGGACGTGAACAAGCTCCGTCAGGAGATCGAGAAGACGCTTCGCGTGGAAGGTGCGCTGCGCACCGAGATCGCGATGAACATCAAGCGCCTTATGGACATCGGCTCGTACCGCGGGATGCGTCATCGCCGCGGCCTGCCGGTCCGTGGGCAGCGTACGCACACCAACGCCCGCACGAAGAAGGGGCCGCGCCGCGCGATCGCGGGCAAGAAGAAGGTGACCAAGTAATGGCCGTCGGAAAGAAGACGAAGAAGGTCGTCGACGCGGAAGGCGTCGCGCACGTCAACGCGACCTTCAACAACACGCTCATCACGATCACGGATGCCCACGGCAACGCGATCTCGTGGGGCACGGCCGGCAAGGCCGGGTTCAAGGGTTCGAAGAAGTCCACGCCGTTCGCGGCGACCGTCGCTGCCGAGCAGTGCGCCCGCGAGGCGCTCTCCCTCGGCGTGCGTCGCGTGCACGTGAAGGTCCAGGGCCCGGGTTCGGGCCGTGAGTCGGCGATCCAGGCGCTTGCCGCCGCCGGCCTGCAGGTCAAGTCCATCAAGGACGTGACCCCGATTCCGCACAACGGCTGCCGGCCGCCTAAGCGCCGGAGGGTCTAACCGATGCGTTACACTGGTCCCAGCTGCCGGCAGTGCCGGCGTGAAGGCACGAAGCTGTTCCTGAAGGGCACGAAGTGCTTCACCGAGAAGTGCCCGGTCGAGCGTCGTCCGTATGCCCCTGGCCAGCACGGCCAGAACACGGCCCGCCGCCGCAAGGTGAGCGAGTACGCGAAGCAGCTCCGTGAGAAGCAGAAGATCAAGCGCATCTACGGCGTGTCGGAGCGTCAGTTCCGCAACACGTTCGAGAAGGTGTCCGCCCTCCCGGGCGTGACGGGCCACAACCTCCTCGCGGCCCTCGAGAGCCGCCTGGACAACATGGTCTACCGGATGGGCTTCGCGCCGAGCCGCAAGGCGGCGCGCCAGCTGATCCGTCACCGCCACATCGAAGTGGACGGGAAGTCGGTGGACATCCCGTCGTACGCGGTGCAGCCGGGCCAGGAGATCAAGATGCGCCAGGCCTCGCGCGAGCTGGTGCTCGTGAAGGAAGCGCTCGAGATCGCCGCCCGTGGCCAGGCGCCGACGTGGCTGGCGGTGGACAAGGACACGTTCTCGGGCCGGATGCTCGAGCGTCCGCAGCGGGCGATGATCCCGGTCGCGGCGCAGGAGCAGCTGGTCGTCGAACTGTACTCGAAGTAATAGAACGGCAGCTGTAAGCTCTAAGCTGTAAGCTGGAAGTGACTGCGGTTCCTTGCGGCTTACAGCTTACGGCTCATAGCTGCAGTTGATTGGCCCCCTGATGGCCTTACGGGCGTACCGCGGATCAGGGCCGGGGTACGGCGTCGGTGGCGCGTTCCGCCATCGTGACATTTCTCTCCCAAGGATTCCCAACGATGTCCCAGACGATTGACCTCCGCGGCCTTGTCCGTCCGCAGCTCGTCGAGATGACGAAGCGCGACGACAACCCGAACGTCGCGGAGTTCCGGCTGCAGCCGCTCGAGCGCGGATTCGGCCACACCCTCGGCAACGCGATGCGTCGGATGCTCCTGTCGAGCCTCCGCGGCGCGGCCGTGTGGGGCTTCCGCATCGACGGCGTGCTCCACGAGCACCAGACCATCCCGGGCGTCGTCGAGGACGTCCATCAGATCGTGGCCAACCTCAAGACGCTCGTGCTGGCGCTGGACGAGGACGTCGAAGAGGCCGTGCTGCGCGTGAAGGTGACGAAGGGCGGCGCGGTGACGGCCGGCCAGCTCGAGCTGACCGCCGGCGTGCGCGTCGTGGACGGCTCGCACCATATCCTCACGCTGCAGGACGATCGCGATCTCTCGATCGAACTGTACGTGAACAAGGGCCGCGGCTACATCGAGGCCGAGCAGCACCCGACGGATCGCTCGCTGCCGGTCGACTTGGTCCGCATCGATTCGATCTACTCGCCCGTGAAGCGCACGAACTTCGCCGTCGCCGAGACGCGCGTCGGTCAGCGTACGGACTACGACCGCCTGTCGATGACGGTCGAGACCAACGGGACGATTTCGCCGGAGCAGGCGATTAGCTACGCCGCCGCGCTGGCGCAGACGCACTTCCAGTACTTCGCGTCCTTCGGAACCCACACGGCCGCCGCGGTGGCCGTGCCGGGCGCCGAGGGCTCGAGCGACGCCGCGCGCCTCGCCGAGCTCCTCCGCACGCCGATCGACGATCTCTCGCTGTCCGTCCGCTCCGTGAACTCGCTCAAGAACTCGAGCATCCGTTCGCTGGGTGACCTGGTGCGCCAGACGGAAGCGCAGATCCTGCAGGTCAAGAATTTCGGCAAGAAGTCCCTCCAGGAGATCGCCGACCTCCTCGAGAAGGAAGGACTCAATTTCGGGATGCGGTTTGAGGAGTCGACGGACGGAGTGCGCGTGGCCGATTGGGGCACGCCGCCGAGCCGCGCCGCCGCTGCTGCGCCTGACGACGACGAAGAGGAATAAGCACGATGCGTCACCGTAAGGCTGGGCGGAGCCTCCGCCGTACTTCTGAGCAGCGCCTGGCGCTGCTGCGCAACCTCGCGACCTCGCTCATCGAGCAGGGCGCGATCGAGACCACCGAAGCCAAGGCGAAGGAGCTCCGGCCCTTCGTCGAGAAGCTGATCACCAAGGCGCGCGCGGGCACCCTGCACGCACGTCGCCTCGCCGGCAAGCACGTCCAGAAGCGCGAAGCGGCCGACAAGCTGTTCCAGGAAGTCGGGCCGAAGTTCGCCAAGCGGGCCGGTGGCTACACGCGCATCCTCAAGACCGGCTTCCGCAAGGGTGACGGCGCTGAGATGGCGCGCATCGAACTCGTGGAGCAGTAACCAATGGCCATCCAGCGCAACATCTGCTACGTCTGCGAGAAGGGCGTCGCCCACGGCAACAACGTCTCGCACGCGAACAACAAGACGCGTCGCACCTGGAAGCCCAACCTCCAGGTCGCCCGCATCGTCGAAGGCGGCAAGACCATCAAGATCAAGGTCTGCACGCGCTGCCTGAACGCCGGCAAGATCCAGCGGGCGCCGCGGAAGGCTGTCGCGGCGGTTTGAATCGGGGCGCTCTGCGAGTGCTTCGGCGGGGGGAGCGTTTCGGCGCTCCTCCCGTTTTGCTAAGGTGAAAGGGGGACGGGGGCACGGTGGGTGATCGCCGTGGCCCGTCGCGTCCCCCGATCTCCGTTCACCGTTCACCGTTCGCTATGAAGACGGCCCTCATCACCGGCATCACCGGCCAAGACGGCTCCTACCTCGCCGAGCTCCTGCTCGCCAAGGGGTACCGCGTCGTCGGCATCGTGCGGCGCTCCTCGACCACGCCCTACGAGCGCATCGCGCACCTCGTGGACCGCGTGGAGCTGCTCTCCGCCGACCTCCTCGACCAGACCTCGCTGATGGACGCGATGGCCGAGGTGAAGCCGGACGAGATCTACAACCTCGCGGCGCAGAGCTTCGTGGCGACCTCGTGGACGCAGCCGGTGCTCACCGGCGAGTTCACGGCCATCGGCGTGACGCGGCTGCTCGAGGCGATGCGCCGCACCGTGCCGACTGCGCGCTTCTACCAGGCATCGAGCTCCGAGATGTTCGGCAAGGTCGTCGAGACGCCGCAGAAGGAGAGCACGCCGTTCTACCCGCGCTCGCCCTACGGCGTGGCCAAGGTGTACGGGCACTGGATCACGGTGAACTACCGCGAGTCGTTCGGGCTCTACGCGGTGAGCGGCATCCTCTTCAATCACGAGTCGCCGCGGCGCGGCCTGGAGTTCGTGACGCGCAAGGTCACGGACGCGGTCGCGCGCATCAAGCTGGGCCTGGCCGACGAGCTGCGGATGGGCAATCTCGACGCCCGCCGCGATTGGGGATTCGCCGGTGACTACGTGGACGCGATGTGGCGGATGCTGCAGGCCGACGCGCCCGCGGACTACGTGATCGGCACGGGCGAGACCTGGAGCGTGCGGCAGCTCGTCGAAGAGGCCTTCGGCTACCAGGACCTCGACTACCAGCGCTACGTGAAGCAGGACCCGCGTTTCAACCGGCCGGCCGAGGTGGACCTGCTCGTCGCCGACCCGTCCAAGGCCAAGCGCGAGCTGGGCTGGGAGCCGACCGTGCGCTTCCGCGAACTCGTGCGGATGATGGTCGACGCGGACCTGGAGCGCCATCGCGCGGCGCGCGGCGGCGGCTGAGGATGCGCGCGCTCGTCACGGGGGCCGGCGGATTCGTGGGGCAGTATCTCTGCCGCGCGTTGCTGCGTGACGGATGGACCGTGGCGGCGAGCACCGTCGGCACGCTGCCCGAACCCGGCACCTTGAGCGGCACCGAGCTCTCCGCGATCCATTGGCGCAACATCGACCTGCGCGTCGGCGCCGATGAACGGCGCTCGATCCGCTCGCTGCTCGAGGCGCAGCCCCCGGACGTG
>CAZYQM010000174.1:0-4950 GCA_964649965.1 uncultured Gemmatimonas sp. | reverse complement strand
GCGGCAACACGGTGAACCCGCGCGGCGTGATGGAGAAGCACGGCGCGGACGCGGTACGGCTGTTCCTGATGGCGAGTTCGCAGGTCTGGGTGCCACGGCGCTTCGACGAGGCGGTGATCCGCGAGACGGCGGGGCGCTTCCTGGTGACGCTGCGCAACGTGTACTCGGGCATTTTCGCGCAGTACGCGAACTTTGGGTGGGAGCCGTCGGCGCAGGATCCGGCGGTGGCGGACCGTCCGGTGCTCGACCGCTGGGTGCTCTCGCGGCTCGCGGCGGTGGAAGTCGAGGTGGATGCGGCGCTGCAGCGCTTCGATGCGACGGCGGCGGCACGCCTGCTGATGGATTTCGTCACGGAAGACGTCGCGAACTGGTACGTGCGGCTGTCGCGTGCGCGGTTCTACGACGTGGACGGCGACGATAACCGCGCGGCCTTCGCGACGCTCCAGGAGGTGTTGGTGGTGACGACGCGCCTGCTGGCGCCGTTCGCGCCGTTCATCTCGGATTGGATGCATCACGAGCTCACGGGGCAGTCGGTGCACCTGGCGAGCTTCCGGCGCGCGGCGGGCGAGACGGGGGACGGTGCGCGCGAGGCGGCGTCGCTGACGCGCGACGAGGCGCTCGAGGCCGCGATGGCTGCGGCGCGCACGCTCGCGACGCTGGGTCGCGCGGCGCGCGAAACGGCGGGCATCAAGGTGCGCCAGCCGCTGGGCGCGATGACCTGCGTGACTCCGGGCATCTCCGCCGCGTGGCACGCGATGATCGCGCCGCTGGTCGCCGCGGAGCTGAACCTGAAGCAGGTGACGTTCGCCGACTCCGCTGCAGACTGGGTGCGCCTCGAAAGCAAGGCGAACTTCCCGGTGCTCGGCAAGATCGTCGGCGCGGCGATGAAGGTGACGAAGCCGATCGTCGAAGGGCTGGAGCAGGCGCAACTGCGCACGATCGAGGGCGGCGGCACGGTGACGGTGGAGGTGCCGGGCTACGGCGCGCTCGAACTCGACGCCACGCGCGTGACGATCACCGCGAAAGCGGCGACGTCGCTGGTGGTGCAGCAGGGCGAGGGACTGTCGGTGGCGTTGGATCCGACGGTGACGCCCGCGCTGCGCGCCGAGGGAATGGCGCGCGAGGTGGTCAGCCGCGTGCAGCGGCTGCGGAAGGACAGCGGGCTCGCGGTGAGCGACCGGATCCGGTTGGTCATCGCGGCCGATGCCGATGTGCAGGAGGCGATGCGCGCGCACGCCGCGTGGATCGCGCAGGAGACGTTGGCCCGGGAGTGCGTCATCGCCGACGCGCTCCCGTCCCCCGCGTGGCCGGCGACCGCCGAGGTGGACCTCGACGGCCCGGTGGCACGCATTGCCCTTACCCAGGACAGCTGATATGGCGACCCCAACCCCCGGCGGCGAAAAGAAGTTCAAGCCCTTCCCGAAGAAGCAGATCCAGTACTTCGAGAAGCGGCTGCTCGAGGAGCGCCGGCGCGTGCTGAAGGAACTCGGCCACTACGACGAGACCTTCGGCAACACCCCGCAGGGTGCCGACGGCGACCTCTCGGCCTACTCGTTCCATATGGCCGACCAGGGCACCGACGCGATGGAGCGCGAGAAGGCGTTCCTGTTCGCGTCGAAGGAAGGCCGCTTCCTGTGGCACGTGGACCAGGCGCTGCGCCGGCTCTACCGCACGCCGGAAGAGTTCGGCAAGTGCCACAACTGCGGCGGCGAAGTAGGCTTCGACCGCCTCGACGCGCTGCCGCACGCGCGCTACTGCATCGACTGCAAGCAGCGTGAGGAAGATGGGAAGAAGTGAGCCCGGGGGCTTCGGCCCCATCGGCGTGCTGTCCATCACGGGCGGCATCGTGCTCGCGGACGCGTTCACGAAGCTGCTCGCGGTGGATCGCCTGATGCCGATCCATACGCCGCATCCCGTGCTGGGCGAGGTGCTGCGGTGGACGCTGGTCTACAACCCGGGTGCGGCCTTCGGGCTGCACCTCGGGCCGTGGTCGCGGTGGATCTTCATCGGGCTGACGTTCGTCGCGCTGGGCGTGCTCTGGACGATGTACCGCCAGAGCGCGCCCGAGGCGCGGGTGAAGGTGATCGGGTTGGCGACGATCGCCGGCGGGGCGATCGGCAACCTGGTGGACCGCCTGCGCTCGTCGCGCGGCGTCGTGGACTTCATTGACGTCGGCGTGGGCGATTGGCGCTGGCCGACGTTCAACCTCGCGGACATCGCGGTGAGCTGCGGGGCGATTGCGCTGGCGATCATCCTCTGGCGCGAGGACGTGGAGGCGGAGCGGGCGGCGAAGGCCGCCGCCGCTGGGGCGGATGCCGATGGCGGCGCGTCGTCCAGTTCGCTGGCCGGCGATTCGCGCGGCGCGTCCTGAGATGACCGAGCCGCTGGGACCGGGGCGGCACACCTTCTCGCTGGACGTAAGGGACGTCGGCGAGCGGCTGGACCTCGTCGTGGCGCGGCGCACGGGCGCCTCGCGCACGCAGGCGGCGACGCACATCGCGACGGGGCGCGTGACAGTGGACGGGCGCACGGAGCGCGCGAGCTTCCGCGTCGAAGGCGGCGAGACGCTCGTCGTCGAGATTCCGGTGCCGCCGGGCCGCGACGTGACGCCGGAGCAGATTCCCATCCGCGTCGTGTACGAAGACGAAGATCTCGTCGTGGTGGACAAGGCGGCGGGGATGGTCGTGCATCCAGCGCCCGGCAATTGGAGCGGCACGTTGGTGAACGCGCTGCTGGGGCGCGGACAGGCGTTGGCAGAGGGCGGTGGACCGGAGCGCGCGGGGTTGGTGCATCGCCTCGACAAGGAGACGAGCGGCCTGCTCGTCGTCGCCAAGACGGACCGCGCGCACAAGTCGCTGGCCGGACAGATCGCCGCGCGCACGGTGAAGCGCCGCTACGCCTGCCTGGCCTGGGGGCATCTCGACAGCGAGCGCATCACGGTGGACAAGCCGCTCGCGCGCGACCCGAACGACCGCACGCGGATGGCGGTGCGCCCGGACGGGCGCGCGGCGCGGACGGACTTCGTGCGGCTGGCGCGCTTCGACAGCGTGGACCTGCTGCGCGCCGAGCTGCACACGGGGCGCACGCACCAGATCCGCGTGCATCTCTCGAGCATCGGGCACCCCGTGGCGGGGGATGACACCTACGGCGGGGGCGGGGGGCGAAAGCTGCTCGACCTGCCACCCAAGCGGCACTTCCTGCACGCGGCGTGGCTGGTGTTCACGCACCCGGTGACCGGGGCGGCGATGGACCTGCGGGCCCCGTTGCCGGAGGATCTGCGCAAGTCGCTGGCCCGGGCCGCCGGCGACCCGGGGCTGTTTGCCCGCCCTGACGCCCTGGAGTACTTTGGCTTCTATAGTGAATCTCAGTGACCTGACGCCGATCGGGCCCGACGCGGAGGGCGACGACGCGCTCCGCGACGTGGACCGGTACCTGGTGGCGGAGGTGGCCGGGCAGCGGGTGGCGGTGCCCCTGCTGCAGGCCCGGGAGATTCTCACGGTGAAAGCCGTGACCAGACTGCCCGGTGCGCCGTCTTTCATTGCTGGGCTCGTGAACGTTCGGGGGACCGTCCTGACGGTGGTGGACGTCGGGCGGCGTCTCGGGGTGGACGCGAGTCTGGGACCGGTGGTCGTGGTGGAAGTCGCGGAGCGCAAGTTCGGGCTTCGCGTGGCGCGGGTGGATGGCGTGCTGCGCGCGGATGCGGGCCTCGAGGCGGTGGATGAGGCGCGGTCGGCGGGTGGTGCGGTGCGCGGGCTCGTGACGGCCGGCGATGGGCCGGCGTTGGTGCTTGACCTGGAAGCCCTGCAGCGCGCGGCAATCGCCGACGCGTGAGCGCAGGGCCGGCTCGACTCTAGCGGAACGGGGAGGGAACGCGTGGCTCCGACGGTGCTGATCTGCGACGATGCGATCTTTATGCGCACGATGGTGGGTGACATCCTGACGCAGGCGGGCTTCGAGATCGTCGGCGAGGCGGAGACGGGCACGCAGGCGGTGGAGCGCTACAAGGCGCTGCGCCCGGACCTCGTGACGATGGACATCGTGATGCCCGATATGGGAGGCATCGATGCGGTGCGCGAGATCACGAAGTTCGACCCGAACGCGAAGGTGCTGATGTGCAGCGCGATGGGCCAGCAGTCGCTCGTCGTGGAGGCGATCCAGGCCGGGGCGAAGGACTTCGTGGTGAAGCCCTTCCAGCCGAGCCGCGTCCTGGAGGCGGTGCAGCGGGTCCTGGGCTGAACGCCCGGCCGCGCCCCGCGCCCCGCCGGTCCGCCTGATGGATCCGTCGCGTTACGCCGAGTTGTTCCGCACCGAGAGCCGCGAGCAGCTCTCGGCGCTGAACCGCGCCTTGCTGGCGATCGAGCAGGGGGACGACCCCGCCGAGCCGGTGGCCGCGATCTTCCGCGGCGTGCACACGATCAAGGGGATGAGCGCGACGATGGGATACTCGGCTATCGCCGAGTTCTCGCACGAACTGGAGTCGCTGTTGGCGAAGGTGCGCGACGGCGAGCAGACGGTGAGCGCGGACCTGATGGACGCGCTGTTCGCCGCGGCGGACGCGCTGGAAGACGGCATCGAGCATTCGCGTGAGGGCACCGTGATGTCGCCGGCGATGCAGCAGGCGCTGGAGCGGCTGCACGACATCGCCGGCGGACGCTCGACGGCGGAGTTCCGCGTGATGCGGGCGAGCGGCGTGGTGAAGCTGCCGGCCGAGGCGCTGGATCCGCTCATCGGCGAGGGCACCTTGGTGCACGTGGTGCAGGAGCCGACGGCGGTGCTGCCGGGCGTGCGCGCCTTTATGGCCGTACAGCGCCTGCGGGCGCTCGGCGAGGTGCTGGGCTGCGTGCCGTCGGCCGATGCGCTGCAGGCGGCGACGACGCCGCAGACGTTCAGTGTGCGTCTCGCGACGACGGCCGGTGCGGCGGAACTCGAGCACGCGGTGCGCGGCGCGGG
>CAZYQM010000173.1:4597-4969 GCA_964649965.1 uncultured Gemmatimonas sp. | reverse complement strand
CACGGTGTCCGCGGCGGCGGCGAGTTGCAGGAAGACCATACGGAACACTCTCCAGACGGCGGCACGGCGTCAAGCAGAGATTCCCACGATATATTGTGCGGCTATGTCCCAGCCCCAGTTCATCGTCGAGGGCGGCCGCCCTCTCGCCGGCAGCATCCGGCCCACCGGCAACAAGAACGCCGCGCTGCCCATCGTCTGCGCCGCGCTGCTGACGGACGAGCCGGTCACGCTCGAGAACGTGCCGCGCATCCGCGACATCGAGTCGCTGCTGGGGTTGGTGCGCGCCGCCGGTGCCAGCGCCGACTGGACCGCGCCGAACACGGTCGTCATCCACGCCAAGCAGGTCCGCGGCGACACGCTGCCGCCGGCCCT
>CAZYQM010000173.1:0-4587 GCA_964649965.1 uncultured Gemmatimonas sp. | reverse complement strand
GGGCGTCCATCCTGCTCGCCGGCCCACTGCTGGCCCGCTGCGGCGAGGTCACGCTGGCCCCGCCGGGCGGCGACGTGATCGGCCGCCGCCGCCTCGACACGCACGTGCTGGCCCTCGAGGCCCTCGGCGCCACGCACGAGTTCGGCGAGCGCATCGTCTTCCGGGCCAAGGCTCTGACGGGGGCGGACATCTTTCTCGACGAGCCCTCCGTCACCGGCACCGAGAACGCGATTATGGCCGCCGTCGCGGCCAAGGGCACGACCACCCTGCACAACGCCGCCTGCGAACCGCACGTGCAGGACCTCTGCGAGATGCTCGTCGCGCTCGGCGCGCAGATCGAAGGCATCGGCTCCAACGTGCTGACCATCCACGGCGGGCGGCGCCTGCACGGCGGCAGCTTCCGCATCGGGCCCGACCACATCGAGGTCGGCTCGTTCATCGGCCTCGCCGCCGTGACGCGCTCGCGCCTCGTCATCGAGGACGCCGGCGTGCAGCACATGCGGTCCATCCGGATGGGCTTCGACCGCCTCGGCGTCGCCACCGAGGTGCAGGGGGCGCATCTCGTGGTGCCCGCGGAGCAGGAACTGCGGATCAAGTCGGACCTCGGCGGCGCCGTGCCCAAGCTCGAGGACCAGCCTTGGCCGGCGTTCCCCGCCGACGTGATGTCCATCGCCATCGTCACCGCGACGCAATGCGAAGGCATCGTCCTCATCCACGAGAAGATGTTCGAGTCGCGACTGTTCTTCGTGGACAAGCTCGTCGGGATGGGCGCGCGCATCGTGCTCTGCGACCCGCACCGTGCCCTGGTCAGCGGACCCACGCAGCTGCGCGGCGCGCAGGTCGAGAGCCCCGACATCCGCGCCGGGATGGCGATGCTCATCGCCGCGCTCTGCGCCAAGGGCACGAGCGTGATCAACAACATCGGGCAGATCGAGCGCGGTTACGAGCGCATCGACGAGCGGCTCAACGCGCTCGGCGCGCGCATCGAGCGCGTGGCGAACGGCTGATGTTGCCGCCGCGGCTCGAGGTGCCCGCGTTCGAGCGCTTCGGCGTGCGCGCGTTCACCACGACGCGGGCCGCCGGCGACTTCAACCTGAGCGCCGAGGATGCGGCCCTGCGCGACGGCGCGCGGGCGCGCTGGATCGGGTTGCATCAGGCGCTGGTCGGCGTCGGGGCGCCGCGCCTGGCCTCGGCGTTGCAGGTGCACGGCACCAAGGTGCTCGTGCACGACAAGCCCTTCGACGGCTGGGTGCGCATCGAGGGCGCGGACGGCCATATCGTCATCGGGGCGGGGGCCGCCGCCGTGACGATCGCCGACTGCGTGCCGGCGTTCATCGCGCACCCCAGCGGCACAGTGGGCATCGTGCACGCCGGCTGGCGCGGCGTGGCCGGGGGCATCCTGCCGCAGGCGCTGCGGATGTTCGCGCAGCTCGGCTTTCCCGTGGACGAGTGCCACGTGCACCTGGGACCGAGCATCTGCGGGCGCTGCTACGAGGTCGGCACGGACGTATACGAGCAGCTCACCGGCTGGGAGACCAAGCGCGCGCGGCAGGTGGACCTGCGCGCGCTGCTGGCGGAGCAGGCGAGCCAGCTGGGCGTCGCGCGCTGGAGTGCCAGCGGCGAATGCACCAAGTGCGACAACGGCGATTTCTTCTCGCACCGGGCCGGCGATGCGGGGCGTCAGGTGGCCTGCATCTACAGTAGCGGCGGCTTGACGGAGTAGCGTCCGACGGGTATCCTCAGTGGGTTGGGAGACATTCCGGATGTGACAGCGGAGTGTGGGGGAAGGTCTCCCCGCACTTTTTTTGTTCTCTATGAGGCCGTCGGGACCGTGAAGGAAGCGCTGGAAACCCTTGTCAATGAAGAACTTGCGCCTTTGGGCCTGGAGCTCGTCGAGCTCAAGGTCGGAGGCTCCAAGGGCCGTCCCGTGCTCGACGTCCGCGTGGACCGGTTGGACCTCCAGAAGGTGCAGGTCGGCGACTGCGAGCGGGCCTCGCGGGCGATCGAGGCGCGGCTGGATGCTCAGCCGGACCTGATCACCTCGCGCTATGTGCTCGAGGTCTCGTCGCCGGGGATGGAACGGCCGCTGCGCAACGAGCGGGAGTGGCGGCGCTTCGTGGGGCGTCGGGCGAGCGTCAACAGCCTGAAGCTGCACGGGCGGCAGGAAGTGGAGATCGTCGCCGTCGAAGGCGAGGCCCCCGAGGTCTCGCTGCGCCTGCGCGATGCGAAGGGCAATGAGCACGTGATCGCGCTGGCCGACGTCACCGACGCCCGGCTCGCGTTCCACTGGAAAGCATAGATCCTTTTTTCGAACGGAGTATTGGGATGGCGGGTTCAGCGGAAATCCTGATGGCGCTGCGCGAGCTGGCGGACAGCAAGCAGATCCAGCGCGGGGAGCTGCACGATTTGCTCAAGGACGGCATTCTCGCCGCCTTGGCCAAGAAGCACGGCCCGACCGTGCAGGCCGAGGTGGAGATCGATGACGCCAAGGGCGACATCCGCATCGTCATCCTCAAGAAGGTCGTCGAGGAGGTCGCCGACGAGGTGACCGAGATCGACCTCGAGGAAGCGCGCTACGAGGATCCCGACTACCAGCCGGGTGACTTGATGGAGATTCCCGTCTCCTTCGAGGAGTTCGGGCGTTCCGCCGTGCAGGCCGCCAAGCAGCGCATCGTGCAGCGCGTCCGCGAGGGCGAGCGCACGAAGATCCGCGACGAGTTCGCGGGCCGCGTCGGCGACCTCCTCTCGGGCGAGATCCAGCAGATCGAGCGCGGCAAGATCGTCGTGATGCTCAACAAGTTCCGCGAGGCGGAAGCGATCATCCCGTACCGCGAGCAGAACCACCGCGAGACCTACACGCAGGGCGAGCCGCTGCGCGCCGTGCTCAAGCGCATCGAGGAGACGCCGAAGGGCCCGCGCCTCATCCTCTCGCGCGCCGACGCGCTGTTCGTGCAGGCCCTGTTCCGCCTCGAGGTGCCGGAGATCCAGTCGGGCATCGTCGAGATCCGCGCGGCCTCGCGCGAAGTCGGCAGCCGCACGAAGATCGCGGTCGTCTCCAAGGACGACGCGATCGACCCGGTGGGCGCCTGCGTCGGCCTCAAGGGCGCGCGCGTCCAAGCCGTCGTGCAGGAACTCGGCGGTGAGCGCATTGACATCGTGCCGTGGTCGAACGACCCGGAGCGCTTCGCCAAGCTCGCCCTCGCGCCGGCCAAGGTCGCGCGCGTGTTCTCGGACGCGACCACCAAGACCATCCAGGCCGTCGTGGACGAGGACCAGCTCTCGTTGGCCATCGGTCGCAACGGCCAGAACGTGCGCCTCGCCTCGGAGCTCACGGGCTGGAAGATCGATCTTTACTCGAGCCGCGAGTGGCTGGAGCGCGGCGGCGACATCCCGCTCTTCGCGCCGCTGCCGGACGAGGACGTGGCTGACGTGCCGCTCTCCGACATCGAAGGCCTCGCGACGGCGACCGTCGCGGTGCTCGAGGCGGGTGGCTACCGCACGCTGAACGACATCATCGACCTCGAGCGCGAGGACTTCCTCAAGCTCCCCGGCATCGCGCCGGAAGAGGCCGACCGCATCATCGCCATCCTCGACGAGCTCACCGAAGTGGGTGGCGAGTCGGCGGCGGAGTAAGGCAGGGAACCCGTGGACGACGCCCAGCAGCGCAAGGTGCTCGGGCTCCTCGGCCTCGGGATGCGGGGACGGCTCGCGGTCGTCGGGGTTGACCGGGTCCGCGAAGCGGTGAAGGCTGGAAAGGTGCACGTGGCGGTCGTGGCGCAGGATGCCTCGGCCAACGCGCGGCAGAAGGTGGATGGCTTGCTGGCGGGACGCCGCGTCCCGACGCTCGAGGTGGAGTCGGCCGAGGCACTCGGTCGCGCCGCCGGAAAGCAGAGTGCGGCAATCGTCGGCGTGGTGGACGACAAGTTGGCGGCAGGACTCCTGGCGATCGCCAAGCCGGCGGACGCAGGACGTGAGGCTTAACGGAGGCGGGTTTGACCAAGGTTCGGGTTAGTGATCTGGCAGCAGAATTCGGGATCGGCGCCGACGAGGCGCTGAACCTCCTTCGCGCGATGGACATCACCGTGCGGAACCCTGCGTCTGCCCTGACGGACGATCAGGTCGCACGCGCACGTGTCCGCTGGGAGCGCGACAAGCGCACGCGCACCGAGCCGGCCGCCGCCGAGAAGG
Organism: uncultured Gemmatimonas sp.; assembly: GCA_964649965.1. Taxonomy (GTDB): domain Bacteria; phylum Gemmatimonadota; class Gemmatimonadetes; order Gemmatimonadales; family Gemmatimonadaceae; genus Pseudogemmatithrix. Next base: position 399 of record CAZYQM010000173.1, on the reverse strand, counting down.
CACCGGCCAAGAAGAAGGCCGCGGCGAAGAAGAAGACCGCCGCGAGCGCCGAGGCCAAGCCGGCCGCCAAGAAGAAGACCGCGGCCAAGAAGAAGGCCGCGGCCGAGCCGGAGCCGATGCCCCAACCCGCCGCCGAGGAACCGGTCAAGACGACGCGTCGCCGCCGCGCGGCCGACGTGCAGAAGGCCGAAGAGGAAGCCGCCGCCGCACAGGCCGCCGCAGATGCGGCCGCCGCTGCGGCTGAGGCCGAGCGCGCCGCGCAGGCGGCGCGTGACGCCGAGGAAGCGGCCAAGGCGGCGAAGGTCGCCGAGGAGCAGGCTGCCGCCCGTGCCCGCGCCGAGGACGCCGAGCGTCAGCGGCAGGCGGAACTCGCCGCGGCGCGCGACGCCGCGCAGGCCG
>CAZYQM010000172.1:0-5080 GCA_964649965.1 uncultured Gemmatimonas sp. | reverse complement strand
TCACCCTCGACCAGCGCGACGAGCGAGCCCCACAGCGGCACGCCGCGCACGAAGCTCTTGGTGCCATCGATGGGATCGATGATCCAGCGGCGCCCGGAGTTGCCGGTCAGCTCGCCGAGCTCCTCGCCGAGGACGCCGTCGTCGGGAAAGCGCGCGGCCAGCCACTCGCGCGCGGCCGTCTCGGCTTCGCGATCGGCGATCGTCACCGGGGAACCGTCGGACTTCGTCTCCACCGTGAGCAGCGAGCGGTAGTGCTGCAGCGCCACGCCACCGATGTGCCGCGCGAGTGTCTCGGCGGCGCTCAGGAGTTCGCGACTCACGCGGCCACCTCCCGCACCGGCAGCGCGGCGGCGCGCATCGCCGCCTTGAGGGCGCGCACGGTGGTCGTGCCGTCGTGCAAGATGCCGGCGACGAGCGCGGCGTCGGCACCGCCGTCGAGAATGGCATCGCGGAGGTGATCCGGCTGGCCCGCGCCGCCCGAGGCAATCACCGGGACTGACACCGCGTCGGCGACGGCGCGTGTCAACGCGAGGTCGTAGCCGTCGCGTGCGCCGTCGCGGTCAATGCTCGTGAGCAAGATCTCCCCGGCGCCGCGTCGTGCACACTCGGCGGCCCACTCCACGGCATCGAGCTCGGTCGGCCGCCGCCCGCCGGCGACATACACGCGCCAACGGTCGCCTTCGCGCTTGGCATCAATGCTTGCCACGATGCACTGCGCCCCGAAGCGCTCCGCGCCCTCCGTGATGAGCTCCGGTCGCCGCACGGCCGCGCTGTTCACACCGACCTTGTCCGCGCCGGCGCGCAGCGCGGACGACATCGCCTCCACGGAATCGATGCCGCCGCCGATCGTCAGCGGGATGAACAGCCGCTCCGCGGTGCGACGCGCCAGGTCGAGCGTCGTGCCGCGGGCCTCGTGCGTCGCGGTGATGTCCAGGAAGACGATCTCGTCCGCTCCCTCGGCTTCGTAGCGCGTGGCGAGTTCGACGGGATCGCCGACGTCACGCAGCCCGACGAACTGCGTGCCCTTGACCACGCGTCCGCGGTCGACGTCGAGGCACACGATCAGGCGCCGCGTGAGCATCACTCCACCTCCAGGGCGATCGCGCCCTTGGTGGAGAACACGGCGCCGGAATCCCTGGCCGCGTCGCGCAGCGCGAAGCCCAGCGCCTTGAAGGCCGCCTCGACGATGTGGTGGCGGTCCTCGCCGCGCAGCACGCGCAGGTGCAGCGTGAACCGCGCCGCGTCGCAGAACGACCGCATCCAGTGATCGTAGAGCGAGCTGGGGATCGGCCCTTCGTAGTACGGCCGGCCGCCGACGTCGAGCACGGCCTGCACCAGCGCTTCGTCCATCGGCACCGTCCGGTCACCGTAGCGCGCGGCGGTTGCCGGCATCGCTTTCGCGATCGCCGGCCCGACGGTCAGCGCCACGTCCTCGATGAGGTGGTGCCGCAGGTCGCCGCGCGCGTGGATCGTGAGATCGATGCCGCTGTACTTGGCGAGCGCCGTCATCATATGGTCGAGGAAAGGGATCGACGTATCCACCGTCGCCTTCCCGTCCCCGAGCCGCGCCTCGACGCGGATCTGCGTTTCCTTGGTGCTGCGTTCCACGACCACGGGCTTCATTCGGCGAACTCCTCGGCGACGACGCGCGCATCGAGCGTCTCGGTGTACAGCGCCATCCCGAGCACCACGGCGGCCACGCCGCGGTCCTCGAGGTTGCGCAGGTCCTGCATCGAGCCCACGCCGCCAGACGCGATCACCGGCCACGGGGCGGCCTCCACGACATCGGCCATCAGGGCCAGGTCGGTGCCCTGCATCTTCCCTTCCTTCTGGACGGCGGTCACGAGCAGTCCCGCCAGCGGCAGCTCTTCGAGCTCCCGCAGCAGTTCGAGGATCTCGCGCGCGGTCTCCTTCGCCCATCCGCGCGTGACCACCGTGCGCTCCTTCACGTCGGCGGCGAGCACGATGCGGCCCGGCGCGCGCCCGGCCTGCTTCGCCAACCACTCGGGATCCTCGACGCCGCGCGTCCCTACGACGACGCGGTCGGCGCCGTCCTCGAGCAAGGTGTCAATCGCCTCGGCGTCGCGCACGCCGCCGCCGACCTGCGCCGGCACGCCGCTGCGCAGCAGGATCTCGCGCAGCAGTTCACGGTTGTCGCCGCGGCCGGTCGCCGCGTCGAGGTCCACGAGGTGCAGCCGCGTGAAGCCGGCGGCGACCCAGCGCTGCGCGACGTGCACGGGGTCGTCGAGGCGCACCGCCTCCTTGGCGTAGTCGCCGCCGACCAACTGCACGCAGTGGCCGTCACGGAGATCGATGGCAGGAATGGCAAGCATCAGCGGAGAGTCGAAGGAAGGGTGACGGCCTGAGCCTCGGCGAGGAATGCCTCGACGAAGCGCCGGCCCGGCGTGCTGCTCTTCTCGGGATGGAACTGCACGCCGACGCAGCGCCCGCGCCGGACGGCGGCCGGAAAGCGGTCGCGGCCGTGCGTGGACCACGCCGTCACCAGCGTCGCGTCGGACGGACGGCACGCAAAGCTGTTGGCATAGTATGCGACATCCAGCCCGCTCGCCGCGAACAACGGATCGCTACGCTCCTCGAGCGCGTTCCAGCCGATCTGCGGCAAGCGATCTGCCTCGAGGCGCGTGACGCGCCCCGCGATGACACCGAGTCCGGCGCCGGGTCCCTCGTCGCTGGCGTCGAAGAGCAACTGCATTCCCAGGCAGATGCCAAGCGCGGGCAGGCCCGCGAGGATCGCGTCACGCATCGCGTCGCGTCCCGCGGCGAGGCGCTCGGCCGCCGGCGCGAACGCCCCGACCCCGGGCAGGATGAGTACGTCCGCGCCGCGCGGCGCGGCGACGGGATCCGTGACGACCGCAATCTCACGATCGGGGCCCTCAAGCGCCTTCACCAACGAGTGGAGGTTGCCGGCGCCGTAGTCGAAGACGTGCACGCGCATCACGCGAACACCTCGTCGAGGGCGGCGATGACGCGGTCTGTCACAGCGGCCGGCGCGGCGCCGATGCGCAGCGCCTCGCCGATGCCGCGCAGACCGCTGAACGCGCGCACACCGATGCCGCGGACGCGGAAGCGTTCGGCCACGGCTGCCGCTGGCTCGGCGAGGGCCGCGAACACGAAGTTGCCCTCCGACGGCCATATGGTGACGCCGCGACGGCCGCGCAGCGCCGCCGCGAGGCGATCGCGTTGCACCCGCGTCTCCTGCGCGACACGGCGCATCCAGTCGGAGTCCTGCGTGACGGCCTCGGCCGCCGCGCGCTCGGCGGCGGCGTTGACCTTGTACGGCCCGCGCGCCTTCGTCACCGCGGCGACGAGCGCCGCGCCCCCGATGCCGTAGCCGATGCGCAAGCCGGCCAGGCCCCAGGCCTTCGAGAACGTGCGCGTCACCAGCACGTTCTCGCGTCGCGCCGCCTCGGCGCGCAGGTCGTGCGCGTCGCTGAACTCGCCGCAGGCCTCGTCGAGCAACACGATGCCCGGCGCCGCGTCGAACAGCCGCAGCAGCTCGGCGCGCGGCGTGATCGTGCCGGTCGGATTGTTGGGCGAACAGACGTAGATGAGGCTCGCCTGCGTCGCGAGCAGCGCGTCCACGTCCATCGCGCCGTCCGCGCGCAGCGGCACGCCGATCGGCGTGATGCCGCTCAGCCGTGCGAAGGTCGGCACCATCGAGAACGATGGGTCCGCGTGCGCGAGTGTTGCACCGGGTGCGGCGACGGCGCGCATACAGGCATCGATGACGTCATCGCTGCCGCAACCGGCCACCACCTGCTCCGGCGCGATGCCGAGCGAGCCGGCTAGGGCGGCGGTCAGCGCGTTCGCGCTGACGCGCGGATAGTCGCGCAGCGTCTCCGCCGTGGACGCGCGCACCGCGGCGAGCGCCGCGGGCGGCGCGCCCCAGAGGTTCACGTTGTCGCGCAGGTCCAGCGTCACGTCCGCGAGGACGGACGGCGCGTAGAGCGGGATGGCCGCAAGGTCCGGACGCAGCGGCATCACGAAGCGCTCCATTGCCGCGCGGCAGCGGCGTGCGCCGGAAGGCCTTCGGCGGTCGCGAACACGTCCACATCGTCGGCGAGCGCCCGCGCCGCCTCGCGGTCGATCCGCTGCCACGTCGTCCAGCGTACGAAGTCGAGCGTCGAGAGCCCCGACCAGATGCGCGCGAGGCCACCCGTCGGCAACACGTGGTTCGCGCCACTCATATAGTCGCCGAACGCGACGCTCGCCGTCTCGCCGACGAAGATCGTCCCCGCCCCGCGAAGCTCGGTGAGGATGCGCCGCTCCACGGCCGGCGCGACCGCGAGCAAGAGATGCTCCGCCGCCCAGGCGTTGGCGAACTCGACGGCATCCACCAGCGACGGCACTGTGAGGATGCCGCCGCGCGCCGCGAAGGCGGCACGAATCACCGCCGCGCGCGGCTCGGCGTCCACGCGCGATGCGAGCTCGGCCGCCACGGCCGTCGCCAACGCATCGCTGTCGGTGACGAGCACCACGGCCGCCACCGGATCGTGCTCGGCTTGGGCCAGCATCTCGCGCGCGACGACGGACGGCGTGGCCGATTCATCGGCCAGCACCAGCAGCTCGCTCGGGCCCGCCGGAGAATCGATGCCCACGACGCCGGAGACCTGCAGCTTGGCCTCGGCGACATAGGCGTTACCCGGACCGACGATGCGATCCACCGCCGGCACGCTGTCCGTACCGAAGGCCATCGCCGCGACGGCGCCTGCGCCGCCGATCGCAAACACACGGTCCACGCCGGCGATCGCTGCCGCGGCGAGCAATACCGGGCTCGGCGCGCCGCTCGCGTCCGGCGGCGAGCAGACGATGACTTCCTTCACGCCGGCGACGCGCGCCGGCACGGCGCCCATCAGCAACGAACTCGGATACGTCGCCCGGCCGCCGGGTGCGTACACGCCCACGCGTGCCAGCGGATCGGGTCGCCGGCCGATGATTGCGCCGTCGGACGTCGTGACTTCTTGCGCGACGGGGCGGAACGCCTCGTGCACGCGACGGATGTTGCCGGCCGCGCGTTCCAACGCGCGGCGCAGCGATTGGTCGAGCGACGCGAGCGCGC
>CAZYQM010000171.1:0-5119 GCA_964649965.1 uncultured Gemmatimonas sp. | reverse complement strand
ACACTCCCTTGCTCCTTCTGGCGCTCGGCCTGTTGGTCGCCGAATCCTGGCTCGCCCGCCGCAACCGCGCCGCTCGCGCCGCTGACTGATGTCTCTCCCGATCCTCATCGAGCGCCTGGCCGCCCTTCCGGCGTTCACGCGACTGGTCTCCACGCTTCCCGCGAAGAACGGCCATCAGGCCGTCGGCGGGCTCGCGGGCTCCGCGGACGCCGTGCTCGTCGCCGCGTTGGCCGAGCGCGAGTCGAACCGCCTCTTCGTCGTCGTCGCCGACCAACTGCCCGACGCCGAGCGCTGGCACGCCGACCTGCAATCGGTCTTTGGCGCAGAGAGCGTGGCGCTGTACCCGCCGCGCGAGAGCTTCGGCGAAGTCGAACCGCACGCGGAAGTCGCGGGCGAGCGTGTCGAGACGCTCGAGGCCCTCGCCAAGGGTGCGGTCCGCGTGTTGCTCACGACGGCGCGTGCCCTGCAGGAGCGCACGCGTCTGCCGCGCGCGCTCGCCGACGCCCGTCTCGAACTCAAGCGCGGTGACACCTGGCGGCTCGAAGAACTGATGTTCCACCTCGAGAGCGTCGGCTTCGAGCGCGTGCCGCTGGTCGAGGACGTCGCGCAGTACTCCGTGCGCGGCGGCATCCTCGACGTCTATGGCTTCGGGATGCGCGAGCCCGTACGCCTCGAGTTCTGGGGCGACGAGCTCGAGGAACTGCGCGGCTTCGACATCGCCACGCAGCGCGCGACGGGTCCGGTGGACCGCTGCGTGATCCTGCCGGTGGATGTGCGCGGCGACGAGGCCGAGGAGAAGTACCAGCGCGCGGCGTTGCCCGATCTCTTTCCGCCGGGCACGCTGCTCGTGCTGCCGCAGGGCGCCAAGCCGCACGAGGAGTTCGAACGCAGTTGGCACGAGGCGCAGCACCATCTCGAGCTCGCGCGCCGTCGCGGTGAGGATGCGGCGCCGCGCGATGAACTCTTCCAATCGCCGAGCGTGGCGGAAGGGCTGCTGCGCGGATTTCCGCGGCTCGAGATCATCGCCGCGACGAGCGAAGACGATCCGCGCGCCGTCGTGTTCCCGCTGCGTGCGCCGGAGCCGGTCGAGCGCGATATGGCGAAGCTCGGCGCGATGGTGCGCGACGGGACGCCGACGCTCATCCTCTGCGACAACAGCGGTCAGGCCGAGCGTCTGGAGGAGTTGCTCGAGGGCGCGCGCGGCGGATCGGAGACTCGCGACCGGCTCACGCTGGCGATCGGCGTGCTCGCCGGCGGATTCATCCTGCCGCCGCGCGGTCCCCAGGGCCTGCGCGTCCTCACGGACCACGAGATCTTCCGGCGCGAGCGTCGCATCCGTCGGGCGCGGCGATACGCGTCGGGGGCTGCGCTCGAACACGTCACCGCGCTCAAGCCGGGCGACTTCGTCGTGCACCTCGAACACGGCGTCGGCATCTACCGCGGGATGAACACGATCTTCCACGGCGAAGCGACGATGGAAGTCGCCGTGATCGAGTACGAGGGCGGCGACCGCCTCAACGTGCCGCTGTATCGGCTCGACCAAGTGGAGAAGTACCGGGCCGCCGGTGAGGTGGACGACGACGCGCCGCCGCCCAAGCTGCACAAGCTCGGTGGCAAGAAGTGGGCGGCCCAGCGCGACCGCACGCGCTCGGCGCTGCGCGAGATGACGGCCGAGCTGCTCGATCTCTACGCGCGCCGCCGCATCGCCGCGCGGCCGCCGCATCATCCCGACGGCGCCTGGCAGAAGCAGCTCGAGAGCTCATTTCTCTTTGAGGACACGCCCGACCAGCGCACCGCCACCGAGGCGGTGAAGCAGGATATGGAAGCGCCGCGCCCGATGGACCGCGTGCTCGTCGGCGACGTGGGCTACGGCAAGACGGAGATCGCCGTGCGCGCCGCCTTCAAGGCGGTGCAGAGCGGGCGCCAGGTCGCCGTGCTCGTGCCGACGACGGTGCTCGCCGAGCAGCACGCGCGCACCTTCGGCGACCGCTTCGCGGACTTCCCCGTGCGCCTCGCGGTGATGAGCCGCTTCCAAACGGCCAAGCAGCAGGCCGCGGCGCTCAAGGAGCTGGCCGAGGGCAAGGTGGACGTCGTCATCGGCACGCATCGCCTGTTGAGCCCCGACGTCACGTTCGAGTCGCTGGGGCTGATCATCGTGGACGAGGAGCACCGCTTCGGCGTGAAGCACAAGGAGCGGCTCAAGCAGCTGCGCCTCGAGACCGACGTGCTGACGCTCACCGCCACGCCGATCCCGCGCACGCTGCACCAGTCGCTGGCCGGCCTGCGCGACCTCACGCTGATGCAGACGCCGCCGCGCGACCGTTCGCCGGTGCTCACCTTCCTCGAGCCTTGGGACGACGCGCTGATCGACGAGGGCATCAACCGCGAGCTCGACCGCGGCGGCCAGGTGTTCTTCGTGCACAACCGCATCGAGACCATCCTCGCGGTGGCCGACCACGTGCAGCGCATCGTGCCGCGGGCCCGCGTGGCCGTCGGCCACGGGCAGATGAAGGAGCGCGAGCTCGAGGAGGTGATGCGGCGCTTCGTCGCCGGCGAGATCGACGTCCTCGTTTCCACCCTCATCGTGGAGAGCGGCATCGACGTGCCGAACGCGAACACGATGTTCGTGGACCGCGCCGACCGCCTCGGCCTCGCCCAGCTCTACCAGCTGCGCGGCCGCGTCGGGCGCTCGCACCGCCGCGCCTACTGCTACCTGATGGTGCCGGACCGCATCGACGAGGACGCGGAGCGTCGCCTGCGCGTGCTCGAGCACCACACGGAACTCGGCGCCGGCTATCGCGTGGCCCTCAAGGATATGGAGCTGCGCGGGGCGGGGAATCTCCTCGGCCCGGAGCAGTCGGGTTTCGTGCAGGCCGTGGGCTTCGACCTCTACCTGCGGATGCTCGACGAGACCGTGGAGCGGATGAAGCGCGGCGATTCCGCCCCGCCGCCGCCGCCGGCCGACGTCACCCTCGACCAGCCGCACTTCCTGCCCGATGACTACATCGAGTCGGCGGCGGTGAAGCTGGACCTCTACCGCCGCATCGGCGCCGCCAAGGGCGCCGAAGACGTGGACGCCCTGCGCGCCGAGATCCGCGATCGCTTCGGCAAGCTGCCTCCCGAAGCCGAGGCCTACCTGATGGTGGCCAAGCTCCGCCTCGTCGGCGCCCCCCTGGGCGTCGAGGCGATGCTGGTGCGTGGGGACGAGGCCCGCATTAACTTCCGAGCCGACGCCGTCCCGCGTCTGAAGCCGCTCGCGGCCGCTTTCCGGGACGTGCAATTCCAAGTGGACGTGCGCCGGGTCCAACCGCTGTCGCTTGCCCTCAAGCGACTCGGCGGGTCCGCCTTGCTGGACGGCATCGTCCGGGCGTTGCGGACCATCGAGCCCGATCCACGGTAGTACATCCTTATCCAATCCCCCTCTTCGGTCCAATGTCCCGTCTTCGTCTCGCTCTGATTGCCGTCATCCTCACCGCCGCGACGGCGTGTGGCGCCCTGAAGGACGCGATGACCGCTCACGTCGATGTCGTCGCCCGCGCCGGCAACCAGGAGCTCACGGTCTCCCAGCTCGGCACGATGCTGGCGAACTCGCAGGTGCCGCTGCGCCCCGACGTCGCGCGCAGCGTCGCCCAGCTCTGGGTGAACTACCAGCTGCTCGGCCAGGCGGCCGCGGCGAACGACACCCTCGGCAGCGTCGAGCTCGCGGACCAGGGGATGTGGTCGGCCATCGAGCAGATGCGCCTCTCGGCGATGTTCGAGCAGCACACGGCCGCCGCCGCGCATCCGGACAGCTCAACGTTCCGCGCCGCCTACGAAGCCGGCGAGCTGCTCGGTGCCGCGCACATCCTGCTCACCAAGCAGGCCGAGGGTTTGGGCACCGCCGTCAACGACTCGATCAAGCGCGAGGCCGAGCGCATCGCGCAGACGGTGACCTCGGCGAGCTTCGCCCGCGTGGCGCGCGCGCGCTCGCAGGACCCGGGCTCCAAGGACCGCGGCGGTGACTACGGCGTGTTCCCGCCGGGCACGATGGTGCCGGAGTTCGAGGCCGGCATCCGCAGCGTGCCGCCGGGCGGCATCACCGGCGTCGTCGAGACGCAGTACGGCTACCACATCATCCGCCGCTCGACCTGGGACGAGATCAAGGACCAGTTCGCCGAGCAGTATGGCCAGATGGTGCAGCAGCAGGCCGAGAGCACCTTCTTCGCCTCGGCGGAAGAGGGTGCGAACATCCAGGTGAAGGGCAGCGCGGCGCGCATCGTCAAGGCGATCGCCGAGGACGTGGACGCCTACCGCGGCGACCGCACGGTCATCGCGACGTCCCGCAAGGTGGACCTCACGGCCGGCCGGATGGCGCTGTGGGTCGCGGCCTTCCCGCCGCAGTCGCAGATCCGTCCGCAGATCGTCGAGGCGCCGGATTCGCTGATCCCGGACTTCGTGATGAACATTATGCGGAACGAGCTGCTGCTGAAGCGCGCCGATTCGCTCGGCGTGACGGCGGACACGGGGCGCGTGAGCGAGGCGCGCGCCGCGTTCTGGCAGGCCGTGACGGGTTCGATGGGCGCGCTGGGCGTGTCGCCGACGCAACTCGCCGACACGACGGATGACCGCAAGGCCCGCGAGGCGCTCGCCGGTACGCGCGTGAACGCCTTTGTCGAGGCGCTGATGGGCAACCGCGTCGAGTACGTGGACGTGCCGGAACAGGTGGTGTTGGTGCTGCGCGATCGCTACGAGGCGCGCGTCGTGCCGGCGGGCCTGGATCGGGCGCTGGCCGAAGCCACCAAGCTGCGCACGGCGGCGGACTCCGCCGCCGCGGCGGGCGAGACCCCGAGCGCGGTGCCGATGCCGGCGCCGACGCCGAACCCGTAACCCGTCGTGCCGATGCGTCTCCGACTCCTCGTCGTCGCCATCCTCGCCTCGCTGCTCGCCGCGCCCGCCACGGCGCAGCAGCTGCAGGAGGGCGTGCGCCTGTATCCCGTGGACCGCGTGGTGGCGATCGTCGCCAGCAAGCCGATCCTCTGGAGCGAGGTGCTGGAGCGCATCAGCCTCGCGCGTGCGCAGGGGCTCGAGATCCCGCGCGACTCGGCGGGGCAGCAGCGCATCGCCAAGGACATCCTCGAAC
>CAZYQM010000170.1:0-5120 GCA_964649965.1 uncultured Gemmatimonas sp. | reverse complement strand
GGTAACGGACCTGGTCGGTCCCACCGTGCGCGTCGATGGTCAGTGCTCGCACCCCAGCTCCCTTGCTATATTTCCCTGATGATCGAGATCAAGGTTCCCCCCCTCGGCGAATCGATCACCGAGGCGACCGTTTCCCGCTGGCTCAAGCAGGAAGGCGACGCCATCGCGGTCGGCGATACGCTCGTCGAACTTGAGACGGATAAGATCACCGTCGAAGTGCCCGCCCTCAATGCCGGCGTGCTGCGCAAGCGCCTGAAGAACGGAGGCGACGTGGTGCAGTTGGCCGAGACGCTCGGGCACTTGGAAGAAGGCGCCACGGCCAGCGCGGCGCCAGCCGCGGCGGCGCCGTCCGCTCCGGCTGCTTCCGCTCCCGCTCCGAGCGCAGCGCCCACGCCCGCCGCTCCGGCGGCAAGCGCGCCGACGTCCGCGCCGAGCGATGTGCGCGCCGCGCCCTCCGCGCAGAAGCTGGCTGCCGCCACGGGCGTCGACCTCGCGTCGGTGCAAGGCACCGGACGCGGCGGTGTGGTCTCCAAGCCTGACGTCGTCGCCGCCAGCGCCGCACCTGCACCGGCGAAGTCGAACGTCCCCGCGCCCGCACCGACGACGGCCCCGGTGAAGGCCCCGCCCGCCCCGACGCCGCGTGCCGAAGGCACCCGCGAGACGCGCGAGAAGATGACGACGCGCCGCAAGCGCATCGCCGAGAACCTCCTGCAGGCCCAGCACGCCACCGCGCATCTCACGACGTTCAATGAGATCGACATGACCGCGGTCTCCGCGGTGCGCGAGCGGATGAAGGAGCGCGTCGAGAAGGAGCACGGCGTCAAGCTCAGCTTCATGCCCTTCTTCGCGAAGGCCGCGGCGCTGGCCCTCAAGGCCTATCCGGTGGTGAATGCGCAGATCGACGGCGACTCCATCATCTACAAGCACTACGTGAACCTCGGCATCGCCGTGGCCAGCGAGCAGGGCCTCGTCGTCCCGAACGTGAAGGACGCCGACCGGATGGGGATGGTCGGCTTCTCGCGCGCGATGAACGCCGTCGCCAAGCGCGCCCGCGACGGCAAGCTGACGATGGACGACCTCACGGGCGGCACGTTCACGATCACCAACGGCGGCGTGTTCGGCTCGCTGGTGTCGACGCCGATCATCAACTATCCGCAGGTCGCCATCCTCGGGCTCCACAAGATCCAGGAGCGCCCGGTCGCGATCGACGGCAAGGTCGAGATCCGGCCGATGATGTACGTCGCGCTCACCTACGACCACCGCATCATCGACGGGCAGCAGGCCGTGCTCTTCCTCGTGCGCGTGAAAGAGCTGATGGAAGATCCGGCGTCGATGCTCATCGACGACTGAACGGCAGTTCACCACGGAGACACAGAGGCACGGAGACTGCAACAGCAGGAACCGCCTTTCTGGGGGTCCGAGCCGAAACATCGGCTCGGACCCCTAAGCGCATTCTCCCGTAGTCTCTGTGTCTCCGTGCCTCCGTGGTGAATGAAGTTCCTGTCCCGGGCGCTTAGATTTCCAAGCAAGACTTCAACACGAGACACCCCCCAGTGGCAGACCAGAACCTCTCCCCGGACCTCGTCGTCATCGGCGGCGGCCCCGGTGGCTACGTCGCCTCGATCCGCGCCGCACAGCTCGGCCTCTCCGTCGTCTGCGTCGAGTTCGACAAGACGCTCGGCGGCACCTGCGTCAACGTCGGCTGCATCCCGTCCAAGGCCCTGCTGTCGAGCAGCGAGCACTTCGAGTTCGCGCTCAAGCACGCCAAGGACCACGGCATCGAGCTGGCCGGCGTGCAGCTCAACCTGCAGCAGATGCTCAAGCGCAAGGACGACGTCGTCGCGCAGAACACCAAGGGCGTCGAGTTCCTCTTCAAGAAGAACAAGGTCACCTGGGCCAAGGGCGTCGGCACGCTGAAGGCCGGCAACGTTGTCGAGGTGAAGGCGCTCGACGGCACGCTCACGACCTACCGCCCCAAGCACGTGATCCTCGCGACAGGCTCGGTGCCGATGCAGCTGCCCTTCCTGCCCTTCGACGAGGAGCGCGTGCTGAGCAACGTCGGCGCGCTGCGCATCCCCGAGGTGCCCAAGCACCTCATCGTCATCGGTGGCGGCGTGATCGGCCTCGAGCTCGGCTCCGTCTGGCGGCGCCTCGGCGCCAAGGTCACGGTGATCGAGTACGCGCCGACCATCCTGCCCGGCAACGACGACGACATCACGAAGGAAGCGCACAAGATCTTCACCAAGCAGGGCCTCGAGATCCACACCGCGACCAAGGTCACCGGTGGCGAGCGCAAGGGCGGCACGGTGACGATCGAGGCCGAGAAGGACGGCCAGGCGATGCGCTTCGAGGCCGACTACGTGCTCGTGTCCATCGGTCGCAAGCCCTCGCTCACCGGCGTCGATGCCGCGGCGCTCGGCCTCACGCTCGGCAAGCGCGGCGAGATCGTGGTCGACGCGCAGATGCGCACCAACCTCGCGAACGTCTTCGCCATCGGCGACGCCGTCGGCGGCAAGCTGCTCGCCCACAAGGCCGAGGAGGAGGGCGTCATCGCCGCGGAAGTCATCGCCGGCCACCACGCGAAGATGCACTACCACAACATGCCGGGCGTGGTGTACACCTGCCCCGAGATCGCCACCGCCGGCCTCACGGAGGCGGAAGCCCGCGCCACGGGCAAGCAGATCAAGGTGGGCAAGTTCCCGTTCAGCGCCAACGGCCGTGCCCGCTCGATGGCGAGCACGGAAGGCTTCGTGAAGTTCGTCACCGACGCCGCCACCGACGAGATCCTCGGCTGCCATATGATCGGCCCGAACGTCAGCGACCTGCTCAGTGAGATCGTCCTGGCGATGGAGTACCGCGGCACCGCCGACGACGTGGGCGAGACCGTGCACTCGCATCCGACGCTGAGCGAGGTGGTGAAGGAAGCGGCGCTGGCGGCGCTCGGGCGCGCAATACACTTCTGAACTGCAGATGTGAGATGCAAGATGTAAGGTGTAAGTAAGGGGGCTTCGCCACCGCTTGGGCGAAGCCCCCTCTTACATCTCATATCTCACATCTTACATCTGCAGTTAGAGATACCGATCCTGTATCACCGAAAGGTGATGCAGCAGGTGCCCCGCCGTGATCCACGCGATCCCCCGCACGGATACGACCTTGCCCGACGCCTCGCCGCGCCGCGTCCACGCCTCCGACGGCAGGCCTTGGTACAGCGTCACCGTCGAATCGCGCACCGACTCGAACTCGTCGAGGATGCTGTCCATCGTGCGCAGGTTCGCGCCGCTCATCGGCGCGTAGGCGTTCTCGTCGAAGCCGGGCAGCGGCGTCGTGTCGCCGCGCGCGATGCGCAGCGCCCGGTACGAGAAGATGCGCTCGGCGTCCGTGCAGTGCAGCAAGACTTCCTTCAACGTCCACTTGCCCGGTGCATACGCGCGCGAGGCCACCTCATCGTCGAGGTCGCCGAGCAGGGCCGAGGCGATCTCGGCGCCGCCGATCAGCGCCTCGACGACGTCGCCGTCCGGCACCTGGGCGACGTAGTTGGCATAGAACGGCGCGAACTCGTCGGCCGCGGGTCTGATCCGCCGGTGGGCGCTCATAGGCTGGCTCCTGTGGTGAATGCCAAATCTATCACGCGTGCGGGCTTTCGGTGCGCCGGTGGAGTCGCGTGTGTGTAGGCTGAACGGCGTTCACCACGGAGACACGGAGGCACGGAGACTGCAGTGGCGAGGGATCTCTGCGAGGTGATCATCGGCGCTGCAATCGAGGTGCATCGTGCCCTGGGACCTGGGCTCCTGGAGGGTGCGTACCAGCGATGCCTTTCGATCGAACTGTCACAACTCGGGGTCTTACACCAGGCCGAGGTTGTAGTCCCGATCATCTACCGAGGGGAGAGGATCGAGCCGGCTTATCGGGCGGACTTCGTGATCGAACGCGAGGTGATCGTCGAAGTGAAATCCGTCAGCAAGATCGAACCTATTCACAAGGCCCAGCTGCTCACCTATCTCAGGCTGACCGGCATCCGAACGGGGCTTCTCCTCAACTTCAATTGCCCGACCCTCAAAGACGGAATCACGAGGCTCCGCCTCTAGCAGTCTCCGTGCCTCCGTGTCTCCGTGGTGAAAAGAAAACCGGCCCCCGAATCGGAGGCCGGTCGACAGCACGCGAGAGCCAGCGGAGACTCAGTCGTCCGCGAGCTTGGCCAGGATCTGCACCGGCACGTGCGCCGGCGTCACCATCCGGCGACGACGCCCCGCCTCGGCGTTGATCCGCGTCCACAGCGCCACTTCGCGCTCCGCACCAGACAACGACTCGACCGGCGCCTCGCCGTCCAGCCAGGCGTGCACCGCGCTCGGCAGCTCGCGAGACGCCAACGGCACCTCGCGGTCGGTGGTCGTCGGCTCGGCCTGCGCGGACGCGCGCGGCTCGGCGGACGGCGCCGCCGTCTCGTTGCGGGGATCAAGGGGATCGTGCATCACGCGTATCGCTCCTCCAGCAGTTTCTGCAGCGCCTCACGGGCGCGATGGACTCGCATCTTCAGGGCTCCGACCGTCGCGTCGAGCAACACCGCCATCTCCTCGTACGAGCGGCCCTCGACGTGCTTCATCACGAACGCTTCCCGCAACGAGTCCGGCAGGGCCGCCAGCGCACCATCGAGATCGCGCCGCAACTCCCCTCGATCCAGCTCCTCCTCCGGCGTCTCGAAGCCCGACGGCTGGTCGTCTTCCTCGTAGCTGAGGTGCGTGCGCCGGATGTTCTTCAGCCAATCCTTGCAGCCATTGGCCACGATCCGGAACACCCACGCGTCGAACCGGCCGCGCACTTCGGCGAGATGGTGAAACGCCTTGATGAACGACACTTGCAGGATGTCTTCCGCGACGTCCGCACTGCCCGTCATCCCGTAGGCGTGGCGATACAGCGGATCGCTGTAGCGCTCGATCAGGATGCCGAAGGCATTACGGTCCCCGGCGAGCACGCGGTCAATGACCGCCTGGTCGGCGTCGAGCGTTTCGTCCGATGGCACGGGCGCAGTCTGTCTGGCAGGCACGACGCTAGTGTAACCCAACACGCGCGTCGCGGACAGCCCTGCACCCTCGGATTCCACGCCGGACTCCAGGTCCGTCGCA
>CAZYQM010000169.1:2579-5138 GCA_964649965.1 uncultured Gemmatimonas sp. | reverse complement strand
CGGGCTCGTGCGCCTCAACGGCCCGCTGAGCATCCCGCCGACGCTGGACATCCACACGTCGTACACCGTGCGCCAGGCTGCGCGCGAGGACGTGAAGATCGGCGCGCGGCTCAGCGGCAGCGTGGAGTCACCGCGGCTCATCCTGTCGTCTGGCGACCTCGGGACCACGGCGAGCGAGACGGAGATCATCTCCTACCTGCTGTTCGGTGCGCCGAGCTTCGTGCTCGACGGCCAGAGCGCCTCGGCGGTGCGACTGGCGACGGCCGCGCTCGTGCCCTCGCTCGGCGGCGCCGCCGAGCGGGCCTTGGGCGCGCGCCTGCCCTTCCTCAGCGAACTGCAGGTCGTGACCGTCGCCGGCGATTCGCCGCGCGACTTCACGCTGAACTCCTTCGAAGGCCTGCTCAACTCGTTCGCGCTCACGGCCGGCACGCAGGTCGGCACGGATTCGTACCTGCGGCTCTCCGGCGGCGTCTGTCGCGGCGAGAACCGCGCGGCACAGTCGCTGCCGGCCTGGTTCGGCATCGCGGCGGAGTACCGCCCGCGCGAACGGCTCAGCGCCGAACTCTCGCTCACGCCGGGCTCCGCACCCTGCAACCGCATCGGCAGCTTCGCGCAGATCTACCAGCTCGGTCTCGATCTCTACAAGGACTGGCGCTGGTAATCGCGAGGCCCGCGCGGGCGCCTCAGATGCCGAACTGCCGAAAATGGTGATCCGTGTGCTTGTGGAGCAGCACGCCCCAATCGCGGACGCTCATCGCCCCGAAGAGCGGATGATCGCCCACCGGCGCCCCGGCCGGCGGATGAACCGCGGCGGCGATGGCGGCACGCAGCGCGGCCACGTCCGACTCCCAGGACTCCGGCACGCGCGCGAGCAACTCACGCGCCGTCGGCGCCCCCTTGGGAAACGGCAGGACGTAGAGCATCAGCCAGCGGACCAGCGGCCGCAACGGCATCGCCACGCGCTTGATCCGCAGCTCCGCCGAGGGCATCCGATACGCCTCGAGCAGATGCGTGACCATCCGCGGCGCCGTCATCCGCCCCCAGCGCGCGGCGTGGTCGGGGCGCAGCGCCTCGAGGCGGCGCAGCAGGGCGGCACGGGCCGCATCGTCGTAGATCGTCGTCGCCATTGCGCCGGAGTGTAGCGGCCCGGACGGTGGGCCGCCAGCGACGGCGAGGTTACATTGGGAGTTCACCTTCTCCCATCGATTGATGTCCAGACCGCACCTGCTCGCGCCCTTGGCGCTTCTGCTCGCGGCCTCCGCCGTCACGGCGCAGGAGGCCACACCCGTCGTCACGAAGCTCACCGCGGACTTCGGGTATGTCCAAGCCGCTGGCAATTCCCAGGTCACGACCACGAGTGTCGGCCAGAAGCTGTCGCAGACGCGCGGCCGCCTCGGCCTCGAGCAGACGTTCAACTTCGTGTACGGCGAACAGCAGGGGACGGTCAACACGAATTTCCTGAAGGCCGGCCTCCGCGGCGACTACAAGCTCGCGGGCAAGTTCAGCGCGTTCGTGTCCGTGGCCTACGACCGCAACTCGTTCGCCGGCATCGAGCGGCGCTTCGAAGAGAACCTCGGCCTGTCGCTGCGCGCCATCACGCAGCCGATGGACACGTTGCGGATGGAGCTCGGTGCCAGCGCCACGCAGCAGACGTCCACCGACGGGTCGATGACGGACTTCCCCGCCGCCCGCGCCGCCTTCGCATACCGGCATCTGTTCTCGCAGGCCTCGTACTTCCTGCAGACCGTCGAGGCCATCCCGAACTTCAAGGACACCGACGACTTCCGCGTGAACACCGAGTCGTCCGTCGTCGCGCCGATCTCCGCGCGCATCGGCGTGAAGGTCTCGTATGTGGTGCGCTTCGACCACCTGCCCGAGCCCGGATTCCAGAAGACCGACCGCATCTTCACGACGGGCGTGCAGATCACGTTCGAGTGACCGCGGGGTTCACGCTGCCGGCGCCGCAGCCGGCAGCGTGAACGCGAAGGTCGTGCCCTTCCCGACCTCGCTCTCCACCCAGATCCGGCCACCGTGCTGCTCCACGATCGCCTTCGCGATCGCGAGCCCGAGGCCGCTGCCGCCCTTTTCCGTCGCGTCGGCGCGCGACACCTGCGCGAAACGCTCGAAGATGCGCTCCACCTGGTCGGCGGGAATGCCGCGGCCGGTGTCCGCGATGCGCACCTGCACCATCGCCCCCTCGGAAATGCAGCGCACGTCCACGTGACCGCCTTCCGGCGTGAACTTGATGGCGTTGCCCACCAGGTTGATGACGACGTGCGCGAGCCACTTCGCATCCGCGTAGGCGCGCAACGTGCCCGGACCGAACTCGAGGCGCACGCCATTGCGCTCGGCCAGCGGCGTCGTCGCGTCCTTCACCACCTGGAACACGTCGGCCATCGCCAGCGAAGCGGGTTCGAACTGCGCCGAACCCGCTTCGAGGCGATCGAGGTCCAGCAGGTCGTTGACCAGCGAGAGCAGGCGATCGGCGTTGCGCTTGGCCAGCGCCACAAGTTCACGGACCTTGGGCGGTACCGATTCGGGGAGCAGCTTGTCGACCAG
>CAZYQM010000169.1:0-2569 GCA_964649965.1 uncultured Gemmatimonas sp. | reverse complement strand
CAGTTGCATCGCGCCCTGCACGGCACCGATCGGCGTGCGGAGCTCGTGGCTGACGAGGCTGATCACCTGGTCCTTGGCCTGCTCCGCCTTGCGGAGCTCGGTGACGTCGTGCCCGTAGGCGCGCACGCCGCGCACGGTGCCGTGCGCAATCACCGGCACGAGGCGCAGCAGGACCAGGGCCGGGCGGTCGCCGGACGCGTCGAAGGCCAGTTCGAGGTCGTCGCTGGGCTCGCCCGCCTGCGCATCACGCCACGCCGTCGCGAGCAGCTCACGCCCGGCACCGACGACGCGGGTGTGCAGGTAACCCGGCTCCGGCGCGTCCGGCGGATCGCCCAGCAACCGCCGCCACGCCGCGTTCGCATAAGTCAGTGCGCCGTCCAGCCCGAAGCGCGCGACAATCTCATCGGTGTTGTCGAGCAGCGCCGACAGCTGTTCGCGCTGTTCCTGCAGCAGGCGACCGGCAAAGCGCAGTTCGATCTCCGTCATCGCCGCCTGCGCGAGGTCCTCGAGAATCTGCAGCTCGCGCGCCGTCCACTCGCGCGGCTTGGTGTCGAACGCGCAGAAGGACCCGAGCGTCTGCCCTTCGGACGTGATCAGCGGCATCCCGGCATACGCCATCACGCCGTCCTCGGCGACGGCGAGGTTGTCGTGCACCAGCGGATGCTGCACCGCGTCGGTGATCACCAACGGCGACGCCTGCGCGACCACGTGCTGGCAGAACGAGTAATCCAGCGGCGTCTCGCGTGCCGGTGCCCAGCGCTCCCCGAGACCGCTCGCGCCCGCGAAGACCTGCCGGTTGCGGTCCACGAGGGTCACCACAGCGGACGGCACGCCGAGGAGCTCGGCGGTCAGGCGCGTGAGGCGATCGAGGGCGGGACTCGCCGGTGAATCCAGCAGTCCGGTGGCCTCGACGGCGGCGACGCGCGCCGGATCGTTGATGACGCGGGCTGGGGCCAGTGGCATATCAAGAAATTTTACACCAGCCTGGGGCAGCCGGTGCACTCGTATGAGAGTGTGACATCCGTTGACCCGTGAAGCATTCGGGCGATTCCCCTACGGGATTTGAGGGGTTCTCCGCATTGTTGGCCCTGAGGCCTCCGGCGAACTTCGGTCGAACCTCAGCCGACCCAATGGTTACGATCGCCGAACCGCTCATCCATCAGTACGACGTTCCAGGTCCACGCTACACCAGCTACCCCCCGGTGCCGTCGTGGACCTCAGGCTTTCCGACGGAACGCTGGGTCGAGACCCTGCGCAACGTCCCCGCCGGCGATCCCTTCGCCCTGTACGCGCACTTTCCGTTCTGCGCGATCCGCTGCCTGTATTGCGGCTGCAACGCGATTCCCACGCAGCGGCAGGACAAGGTGGACGACTACCTCGACGACTTCGCGCACGAACTGGCCCTGCTCACCGACGCCCTCGGCTGGGGACGGCCGGTGCACCAGATGCATTGGGGCGGCGGCACGCCGAACCTGCTGACGCCGGTGCAGACCGAGCGCGCCCTGCGCCTGCTCACGGATGCCTTCGCGTTCGACGCGGACGCCGAGCTGTCCATCGAATGCGATCCGCGCGTCGTGACGGACGGTCAGTTGCAGCACCTGCGCAGCCTCGGCTTCTCGCGCGTCAGTTTCGGCGTGCAGGACCTCGACGACCACGTGCAGCGCGCTATCGGCCGCATCCAGCCCGTGACGATGGTCCGCGGCGTCGTGGACCAGGCGCGCGCCGCCGGCTTCGATCGCATCAACCTCGACCTCATCTACGGGCTGCCGCACCAGACGCGAGACAGCGTGGACGCGACGATTGACGAAGTGCTGGCGCTCGACCCCGACCGCATCGCGTCGTTCGGCTACGCGCACCTGCCCGCGCAGCGCGCGCATCAGCGGGCGATTCCCGTCGCCGCGTTGCCCGGGACCGTCGATCGCGTGTCGCTGTTCCGCCACATCGTCGAGCGCCTCACCGCCGCGGGCTACGTGTGGATCGGCTTCGACCACTTCGCGCGGCAGGACGATCCGCTCGCCGTCGCCCAGCGCGAAGGCCGGCTGCACCGGAACTTTATGGGCTACACCACCGAGACCGGCCCGCACCTGCTCGGCGTTGGGATGAGTTCCATCTCCGAGGTCAACGGCGTGTTCGCGCAGAACGCCGCCACGCTCGGAGATTGGCGCGAGCGCGTGAAGGGCGGCAAGCTGCCGTTGGTCCGCGGCCACGTGCTGACCGACGACGATCGGCTCCGCGGCGCGCTCATCAAGCAGCTCCTCTGCAACCTCGAGCTGCCGCTGGACGCCGTGCCCCAGGAGCTGACTCCGGCGCTCAACGCCGTCGCCGCCACCGCCAACGACGGCCTCGTCGTCGTGCATCCGGATCGCATCACCGTCACCGAGCTCGGCCGCTACTTCCTGCGTAACCTATGCCTGCCGTTCGACGCCTACCTGCCGGCCCGCACGTCCGACCGGGTGTACAGCCGCACGCTGTGACCGCGCCTGGCGCGACCGCCCCGCCGGCGGGGCGCATCGGGCCCAACGTCATCATCCAGACGGCGCAGGCCCTCAGCGCCCGCGTGGGTGAGGAC
>CAZYQM010000168.1:1459-5154 GCA_964649965.1 uncultured Gemmatimonas sp. | reverse complement strand
CCCACGGCCCGCCACGGCGTAACTCCTCACCTTCGAGACACGGTTGCTCCGTGGTCAAGGCAGTTCCGGAGTTACTGCCCGAGCAGCTTCCCGTACGCGGCCGCGTCCATCAGGCCGGCGAGGTCGGCGGCGTTGACCTTGAGCTTGATCATCCAGCCGTCGCCGTAGGGATCGGTGTTCACGAGCGCGGGCTCGCCGTCGAGCTTGGCGTTGACCTCGACGATCTCGCCGGCGAGCGGCGAGTAGAGCTCGCTCACGGCCTTCACGGCCTCGATGGTGCCGAAGACCTCGTGCGCGGCGACCTTGCGGCCGGCCTTGGGGAGGTCGAGGAAGACGATGTCACCGAGCTCGCCCTGGGCATAGTCGGTGATGCCCACGATGACGACGGCGGCGTCGCCCGTCTTCTTCACGTACTCGTGGTCCTTGGTATAGAGAAGATCCGCGGGGATCGACGACACGCGTGGCTCCGGAGGGGGGTAACGGGATGAATACTGCCGACGGCGAAGCCTACGCCCGACGGGAGTGAGAATCAAGCAGTGGCGGCCGCGCGGAGGGCCGCCCAGAGGGCGTCCACCTGCGCGTCGAGCTCGTCGCGCGTGCCGTCGTTCTCGATGACGTAGTGCGCCAGCGGCCGCTTACGCTCGACGGGCATCTGCGCGGCGATCATCGCGTCGGCCTCGGCCGCCGAGAGGCCGCGGTCGCGCATCAGGCGTTCGCGACGGATCTCGGTGGAGGAGTCCACGAGTACGATGCGGTCCATCTGGGCGTCGAGGCCGGTCTCGAAGAGCAGGGGGATGTCGCAAATGACGATTGCTGCGCCGGCGGCGCGCAGGCGCGCGATTGCCTCGTCACGGAGCCGCGCGACCTCCGGATGCACGATGGCATTCAGCGCCTCGCGGGCCGCGTCGTCACGGAAGACGAGCTGCCGCAAGGCGGCGCGGTCGAGCGTGCCGTCGGAGGCGAGCATCTGCTGGCCGAAGCGCGCGGCGATGGCCGCGAGGGCCGCACTGCCCGGCGCGACGGCCTCGCGGGCGAGGACGTCGGCGTCGACGATCGGCGCGCCGAGGCTGGCGAGCCGGGCGGCGACCGCGGATTTCCCCGCGGCGATGTTGCCGGTGAGACCGACGATCAGCATCGCAGAATCGTAGCGCGGCGGCGTAGATTGTGCATCGTGACCCCTGGACGGCGCGGCTTCACGCTCATCGAGATCCTGACGGTGATGGCCCTCATCGGCATCTTCGCCGGCTGGGCCATCACGCGCGTCACCTCGACGACGTATCGGATGGACGCCAACGTCCGCCTGTTGCAGAACATCCTGCTCGGGGCGCAGCAGACGGCCATCACGCGAAACGTGCCGGTGCAGGTGATGTTCGACGCGTCGAGCGACAGCACGCAGCGCGTGCGGGTGTTGCTCGATGCCGATGACGATGGGCAAGTCTCGCAGAACGAGCTCGTGAGCTACAAGCCGCTCGACGGTGCGCGGTTCTTGGCACCGTCGACGACGATCGACGCCGCCACGCCGGCGTATGCGACGGGCCCGGGGCTCGTCGGCGGGCGCCCGGCGTTGATGCAGGCGCTGCGGATCGCGCCCAACGGGAGCTTGGGTGGCGACGTGGTGATCTACATCGGAACGGCGCCGAACCGTCCGCAGGACGCGCGTGCCTTGGCGGTCACCGGGGCGACGGCGCGGACCGCGCACTGGAGCTATGCGAACGGCGCGTGGGTGCAGCGGCCGTACTGAGTCCTAGCCCACGGTGGTGCCGAGCTCGAGGCTGAAGCGACTGACGACCCACGCGGCGCCGCCCTTGCTGCGGATCTCCTGCGGGGTCGCGCCGAGGTAGCGCTGGCAGGTGTTCCGGAACGCGGAGCCGGAGGGGAAGTCGAGTAGGCGTGCGACGCCGTCGGCGGTGCGTTGCCCGTCCTCGAGCATCTGCGCGGCGACGATGAGCCGTCCCCAGGTGATGAGCTTCTGCGGTGGCGGGCACTTGGCGTCGGCGAGGGCGCTGAGCAACGCGCGCTTGTTGCTGCCGCAGATCTCGGCGAGGCGCTGGCCGGTGAGGCGCAGGTGCGCGCGCGTGACGGCGACCATCACCGCATCGCGCACGAGGTTGTTGGCGCCGGTGAGGTGCGGACGCAGCAGCTGGGCGACGCCACGGGCCTCGGCGCGCTCGAGTACGGCGCGGAACGCGGCAGGGGTGTCGTCCTGGCCGGCGATGAGCAGGCCGTCGAGGCCGGCGCGACCGGCGTCGAAGAGGTCGCGGGCCCTCTCGGGCACCACCGTGACGTAGGCGACGAGCGAGATACGCTCGGCGCGCAGTTTGAGCCGGCGGATGACGTCGAAGTGCGCCTTGCCCTCGGCGAAGAGGTCGAGGATGGCGAGCGACACGCTCTCGTCCTGGCATGCTTGCTCGAGGGCGTCCCACGAGCCGCAGTGGATGATGTGATGCTCGCCGTGCACGGCGGCGGTCAGGCGTTGCAGCGCCTGGGCGTCGGTGATCATCGCGGCGAGCGTGGCCATAGCAGTCGGTGGCGCGGGGTTGGCGGGTGGCTCCTCATATCATATTGTGACGGCGGTCCATTCCGATAGTCCTGTCTGATGATTGCCCCGCCGCCGCTGCCGCTCGCGACTTTATAGTTTACGTCCGATGCCGAATCCCCGATTGGCCAGTCGCCGCGGAATGACGATCATCGAGGTGCTGTTCGCCATCGTGATCCTCTCGGGCGTGATGCTGTCGCTGTCGCGGTTCGGCCAGGGGTTCGCGCGGGCGTCGCGTCGCGCGGCGCATCTGACGGTGGCGAGCGACCTCGCCGCCGCGCGGCTGGAGGTGATCAACGGCCACGGCGACTACGCGACGCTGGTCAGCACGTTCAACGGCACGACGGAATCGAGCGCCGTGGCGGGTGCGAATCCATCGATGGAGGGGTACGACGGCTACACCCGCACCACGCAGGCCGTCCGCACCCAGACGGACACGACGGATTTCGTGACGGTCACGGTGAGCGTGACCGCGCCACCCGGCGTGCTCGATGCGGCGCTGCGCAAGACCCTCGTGATCGGGGCCCCGTGAGCGCGCGGCGCGGCCTCACGCTGGTCGAGATCCTGGTCGCGATGACGCTGACTCTTGCCGTCTTCGCGATCACGTTGCCGTTCGTGCGGGCGCAGACGCGGGCGTTAGGCTCGAACGCCGGGCGGTTGGACGCGGACCAGATCGCGCGGTACGCGCAGCGCCGGGTAGACCGCGATCTGCGGCTCGCCGCGGGGGATGCCGGGCAGCCCACGATCGTGTATGCGGGCCCGATGGGCATCGCGTTCAACGCCAATCTCCTCGCGGCGGACACCACCGATCCCAATGCCTTCGAGGTGCAGGTCGGGGCGGACAGCAGCCTGACCGAGGCGTGGCGCGTCAGTGCCGCGGCCGACATCCCACTGACGGCGCGCAGCTATCCGACGGAGAACTACGTCGGCACCGATGGCGTGCCCAGTCACGTCGAGACCATCTCCTACTTCCTGCATCCCGACACGGTCTCGGGGCGCAGTGACATCTACGTGCTCTACCGGCGCGTGAACGCGCGGGATTCGACGCTGGTCGTCCGCGGCATCCACGTCCCGGACGACTCGGCCTTCTTCAGCTATTACCGTGCGGACGCGGATACGCTCGTGCAGATCGCGGCGAGCGCGTTGCCCCTGTTCTGGG
>CAZYQM010000168.1:0-1449 GCA_964649965.1 uncultured Gemmatimonas sp. | reverse complement strand
GGCCACGCCGACGCGGCGGGCCGTGGGCATCCGCTCCGCGGGGTTCTTCCGCAACGCGACGGACGCCGAGGACGTCATCCGCACGGTGCGCTGGCGCACGCTGTTCACGAACACGACGCCGAACGTCGCCGACTGCGGGGTGGCGCCCGGCGCGCCGTCCGGGGTCGGCCACTCCAAGCAGACCTCGACGGGCTCGTCCTCGTACCACGTGCGCGTGACCTGGAACCGGTCCGGCGATGACGGGACGGGGGACGACGACGTCACGCACTACATCGTGTGGATCCGCTACAACGTGAATCCCGTGACTTGGACGCGCGTGGCGTCGGTGCCGGCGCGCGATGCCGCGACGTACCGCTACGACCACTACCTGCCGACCTTCGCGGGGCAGGTACGCTATGGCGTGAGCGCCGTGGATTGCGGCGGGTCGGAGTCGTCGAAGGCGTCGCACAACTCGAACCTCAACCTGCAGCCGGGATGAGCGGTCGGCGCGCGCGTGGCGCGATCCGTCGCGGGGCGATCGGGCGTGCACGCGGCCTCCGGGCGCGTCGCGGCTCCGCGCTCATCCTTGTGCTCCTGATGACGCTGGCCGTCGCCGCGCTGGCGCTGGCGGCGATCTTTATGTCGTCGAGCGCGGGGCTGCTCTCGCGGTTCTATGACCGTGAGCGCGATTACCGGTTCGCGGCGGAGTCGGCACTGGAGATCCAGCGTACGCGGCTCACGCGGCAGACCATCGCGGTTCCGGATACGGGTGTCATCCAGCTGGCGGCGGGCTTCAAGATCGCGGATGCCAGTGGCGTGCCGCACCCGACCATCTCGGTGAACGTGTATGCGGCGGCGACCGGCGACACGACGGGCCAGTTCCTGCCGACGGTGACGTTGGTGGCGGTGGCGTACGACAGCTACGGCACGCGCCACGTGCGGCGGATGGACCTGCGGCGCGAGAGTTTTTCGCGCTACCAGCTCTTTGCCGACGAGTTCGGGAGCTCGCTGACGTTCGGGCCCGGGACCGTGGCGGGGCGGGTGCATACGAACGAGACCTGGCGCTCGGGCGGCTCGGCGGCGACGGCGGGGGTGTATCTCGATTCCGTCACCGCCGTGGACGGCTTCGCCGGCACGGCGACCTACGGCAGCGACACGATCTCTGGCGTACCGGCGGTGACGTATCCCGTGGACTCCACGTACCCGCGACTCGACACGCTGGCGACGGCGGAACTCCTGCGCTTCCAGCCGCCGGGCGAAAGCAGCCCGTTCTATCCCCCGGTAAGCTGGCAGGCGGACAGCCAGGTCTTGCGGACGGCGATTCCGCGCTGGAACGCGCCGGGCTATGTCCCGCCGAACCGCAACCTTCAGGTCGTCCTCTGGCGGCTGGACGTGGATGGCTCGGCGGGGACGACGGGCGTGGTACAGGCGGACGCGCGCGGGCTGCCCCTGTGGTCGGCGGACGGGTCA
>CAZYQM010000167.1:0-5162 GCA_964649965.1 uncultured Gemmatimonas sp. | reverse complement strand
GCACCGGTGAACTCGGAGAGCACCAGCTTGCCGTCGTTGCCCTCCTTGGCGGCGATGAACTCCTTGGCCACGAGGTTGAGCCCGTCACGCAGCGGCGTGATCCAGCAGACGTCGGCGGCGCGGTACCAGGCCATCAGTTCATCGAAGCCCAGCGGCTGCGCGAAGAGCAGCAGCGGCACGTAGTCGAGCGTCGAGAACTTGCCGTTGAGCGCGCCGACGCGCTGTTCGATGTTCGCCTGGATGTCGTCGTACACCTTCATTCCCGGCGCCGGCGGCACGCAGACGACGAAGAGCTTGACCTTGCCGATGAGCTCCGGCCGCCGCTCGAGCAGGCGGCCATAGGCGTCAATCAACTCCACCGTGCCCTTGGTGTAGTCCACGCGGCTCACCGCGAAGAGGATCGTCTCGGCCCCCGCCGAGGCCCGGATCTCCGCCGCGCGCGCCTGCGCCTCCGGCGACTGCACCGTCTCGACGATCTTCGGGACGTCCACGCCCAACGGCACGACGTCCACCTTGATGCGGCGGTCGTTCCAGAGCAGTTCGCCGACGACGGTGCTCTCCTGCAGCGCCCAGCCCTCGGGGCGCAGGCGCTCGTGCACCGGCTGGCGGCCCGCCGTCTGCGCGCCACCGAAGGCACGGGCCACCGCCGCGAAGTTCTCCGCGTAGCGCGGGATGTGGAAGCCCACGCGGTCGCAGCAGAGCAGGCTCTCCGTGATCTCCGTGCGCCAGGGCAGCACGCCGAACACGTCCGAGCTGGGGAAGGGCGTGTGGTGGAAGAAGGCGATCGTCAGGTCCGGCCGCTGCTCGCGGATGAGCTTCGGCACCAGCCAGAGGTTGTAGTCGTGCACCCAGACCACCGCGCCCTCGCTGGCCACCTTGCAGGTGGCGTCGGCGAAGAGCTGGTTCACCTCGCGGAAGGTGGCCCAGTCAGCGGCGTCGTAGTCGAACTTGTCCACGAAGCTGTGCAGGATCGGCCACAGCGCGGCCTTCGACGTCACCTTGTAGAAGGACGTGACCTGCTCCTTGGTGAGCCCGAGCTGCGCGACGTTGTAGCGTTCGCCGGCGAACTCCACGGGGTCGTTGGCGATGACGTCGCCGGCCCGCGCCTCCTCGACCTCCGTCCACGCGACCCAGGTGCCCGCGTCGAAGTACTTGAAGAAGCCGCGCAGCGTCGGCACGATGCCGTTGGGGCTGCGATGCGAGCGCAGGACTTCCTTGCCATCCACGATGGCGCGCTCGAACGGCTGGCGATGATAGACGACGACGAGTTCAGACATTGAGATCCACCTTATGGAAGTGCAGGGCTTCGACGATGCCGTCCGTGCCGTGCTGCGAGGCGCGGACGATGCGGTCGCTCGGCGGCAATTGGTCGAGCAGCGCCGGCTCGGCGTTGCCGACCACCACTGCGGGCAGGCCCGACGCGAGCATCGCGAGGTCGTTCAGCGTGTCGCCGGCGACGAGGACGTCGTCGCGGGGCACGCCCCACTCCTGCAGCAGCCGTGTCAGCGTCGAGCCCTTGTTGACGCCCTTGGGCAGCACGTCGAAGTACTTGTTGTCGCTCACGAGGCCATCACAGCCCAGCGCCTCGGCAATCTCGAGCGCCAGCGGCAGCATCTCCGGCGCATCGAAGTAGTACGACACCCGGTAGGGCCCGAAGGCGCCCTGCAGGCGTAGGCCGTCCACGGTGGCGAAGGCGGCCTTCACGGCCTCGCTGCGCTCGCCCCAGCGGTTGCGGATGTCGGCGAGCAGCGGACCCTCGAAGGGCGAGCCATCCGCGTAGGCCACGAACGAGCCGACGTCGCAGATCATCGCGTCGGGGCGGGGCAGCACGCCCTCCTCCACGAGTTGCGTGACGCTGCGCGCCGAGCGGCCGGTGACGTACAGGAGCGTGCGCTCCGGATGGTCGCGGAAGAAGCGCGTGAGCCGCGTGCGCGACTCGGGCGATCCGCCGAGGAAGGTGCCGTCGAGGTCAGTGGCGAGTACGCGCATCAGCACTTGATGGTCAGGGCCCGGCCGGAGCGCGGGTCGTTGTACGTGATCGTGGCCTTCTTGAAGATCAGGTCCACGAAGAGCTCGCAGCGGTATTCGTCCTTGCGCCAGGCCAGCGACAGCGACTTGTCGTTGCTGTACTGCAGGTGGAAGGTCCCCTGGAACGCCGGATACGTGGAACGGAACTCCATCAGCCGCGTCAAGCGCCGCACCATCGGCTCCTTCACGGCCTTGTCCACGTCCTCACGCGTGTAGTGGTGTCGGTTGATCTCGCGCGGGTCGCCGGTCTCCTCGGCGCGCTCCACTTCGTTGGTGCCGCCCAGCCAGCCGACGTAGTAGATCTGCGGGATGCCGGGCGCGAAGAACTGGATCGCCCGCGCGGCGACGTTCGCATCCTCGTTCTGCTTCAAGGCATCGAAGAACGTGCAGGTGAGCTGGTAGATCGCCCCCACGCTGTGCACGTTCGCCGCCGAGCGGCGGAGGATCGGATCGGCGGAACGCGCCGACACGTTGTCAATGAGGTCCTGGATCTGCTGCTGCGGCAGGAAGCCCTCGACGTCCGGGATGCAGATGCCGTCGTGCGTGTCGAGCACCGTGACCTGCGTGCGCGGGCACATCCGCAGGTAGCGCTTCAGGTAACGCGCATCGGCGTCGAGCAGCGCGTGGAGCACGAGCGGCGGCAGCGCGAAGCCGTAGGGCCGCATCCCGTGCAGCTCGATCGCGTACTGGAAGCTCGGATGGTCGTGCACCTCCGGCAGCGTCTCGGCGCCGTGCTCCACCGCCAGCTTCTGCACCCAGTGGCAAATCTCGTACACGTCCGGCTCGACGAGAAAGCAGCTCGTGCCCAGCCGCTTCGTCGTGTAGCCGAAGGCGTCGAGCCGGAACAGCTTCACGCCGCGCGCCGTGAGGAACTTCACGTACTCCTCCATCAGGGCGTAGGTGCGCGGCGAGTTGTAGTTCAGGTCAATCTGCTTCTCGGTGAACGTCGTCCACACGCGGTCCGTGCTGCCGTCGGGCAGGCGCACTTCGCGGAAGGGTTCCTTCTCCTTGCGGATGTGGATCTTCGCGAGGTCGTCCGGCGTGATCTCGCCGAGCTGGTCCACGTGCACGAAGAGATCGGCGTACTCCGACTTGAATCCCTTCGCGAGAAAGTCCTGGAATTCCGTCGATTCGTCGGAGATGTGGTTGATCGTCAGGTCGAGGCAGAGGTCGTACTTGCCCGAGATGCGCTCGACGTCCGTCCAGGTGCCGAAGGCCGGATCCACTTCCTTGTGCGTGAGCGGCGAGAAGCCGCCATCTGCGTTCGACGGATACAGTGGCAGGATGTGCACGCCGCCGACGGCCTTCTCGAGGTGGGCATCGAGGATGTCGCCCAAGGCCGCGAGATTGCCGCCGAGGCGATGGGGATACGTGATCAACTGCACCTGATTGCGCAGGGGCATTCGCTCTCCGAGGAGACAGGCGGAGCAGGGGCGCCGCGATGGGCGCAGGCTGGGACTCCAGCACGGGGGCCGCGCGTTGCGCGACCAACACCTAAAGATAATCGCGCGAAGGGGTTAGCGACACCCTTCGCGCGACATTCGGCAGGAAATCCGCGACGTGCGAGCGGGAACGCCTGAGCGTAACTGCGCGCGCGCTATCGGATGCGGATCAGCTTGCCGCGGCGCTTCACGATGTTCTTGTAGTCCCACTGGACGACGCGCGACTCCTCGAGCCAGCGCGTGAGCAGCTTCACATCGACATCCCCTACGCTCGTGTAGCGCGCTTCCGCGGCCTTGAAGCTGCCTCCGTCCGCGAGACCTTTCGTCTTGAACGATTGGCCGCTCCAGAACATCAGCCGCAGGCAATCCTTGAGCTTGCTGTAGCCGACGATGGGATTGCCGTCGAGAAACCACACCGGGTGGCGGTGCCAGACCTTGTTCTCGGCGTCGGGGAGCTGGGCCGCGATGGTCGTCGCAAGCAGCTTCGCAATCGCGCGCTCGGCGGCGGGCAGGGCCGCGTTGTAGCGTCGGGTGTCGGCGGAGATCATCCTGAGTCATACACTGCCATCGCAGCGGATCCACCGCAAGCCGCGCCGGCGCGGTCGGTAGCGCAATCGCAGGCAACGCGAGGATGGGGATGCCGAAGGTAGCGGTGCTCGCCGTCCGGCCCTGCAGCGCTGCATACTTACGCTATGTGCCGCTTCACCCTGTATCTCGGTCCGCCGGTCAGGCTCGCCACGCTGATCACCGAACCCGAACACTCGCTGATCCATCAAAGCACGCACGCGGCCGAGCGCGCCGAGCCGCTCAACGGCGACGGCTTCGGCATCGGCTGGTACTCGCCGCGGCTGCATAGCGAACCCGCCACGTTCCACCAGATCACGCCGGCGTGGAGCGACCGCAACCTGCGCAGCATCTCCAAGGTCGTCGCCAGCGCCTGCGTGATGGCCCACGTGCGAGCGGCCACGCCCGGCAGCAGCGTCGACCTCGCGAACTGCCACCCGTTCGCCTACGACAACTACCTGCTGATGCACAACGGGTTGATCGGCGGTTTCCGGCGATTGCGCCGTGCGCTCCTCGAAGACGTCACGGACGAGGCGTTCGGCATCGTGCGCGGCAGCACCGACACGGAGCACCTGTTCGCGCTGTTCGTGGACGAGATCGTACGCAACGGGTGCCCGGTTGATTCGGACGGCCCGGATGGTCGCGGCGGAGGGGCATCGCTCGCGCTGGCGGAGCGCCTCTCCGCGGCGATCGCCCGCGTGCTGGCGGTGGCGGCGCGGCACGGCAGCGGCGAACCGAGCTTCCTGAACGTGGCCGTCACCGATGGCGACCACGTGGCCGTGTGCCGATTCGCTTCCGGCCAAGGGGCGACGCCGGAGACGCTGTATATGCTGCACGGCGAGCTGTACCCGCCGGTGGGGCGCGCGTTTCCGCAGCGACGTCCCAGCGACGAGGGCGAACCCACCGTCATCTCCTCCGAACGGCTCACCTCCGATGCGCGCTGGCAAGCCGTGCCGGCGAACCATATGGTGGTGCTCGACCGCTGGGCGCCGCCGCGCGTCCTGCCGATGGACGAGCGTGGCCGCATCGCTGGCCTGAGCTAGCGCCCGCTCACGTCGGCTTGTAGACCGCCATCGCCGCCGCACCCATCGCGAGCAGCGGCATCGCCACGAGCAGCGCCCGCCTGAT
>CAZYQM010000166.1:0-5199 GCA_964649965.1 uncultured Gemmatimonas sp. | reverse complement strand
CCACAAAGAGGTTGAAGCCGCTCTGCGCCAGCACCGTGTCGTCGTCGGCCGGCTTGTCTTCGATCAGCAGGCTGTACTTGAAGCCCGAGCACCCGCCCGGCTGCACGGCCACGCGCAGGCCACCGACTTCCGGGGCGACGTTCTCGGCCTGCATAAACTTCTGCACCTCCGCGCCAGCGGCCGGGGTGATCGTGACCAGTACTTCCGGGGCATTCATCGTGCTCATAGGGATCCCTCCTGGGGTTCCATTGTCTCGCGGCACTCGCCGCAGCGACGGACTAATCCTGAATATAGGGTTCGGGGTTCCGCTGACAAGTCAGGGACAGGCCGGAGCGGCCCGTCCGTTCATCCCTGACAGCCGGCTGGCGGCGTCGGCGATGGTCGTCCGGACGGGGCCGATGCGCGAATTCGCGCGCGTCGGGTTCACCCGGTTCGTGAGGATGACGACGAACAGGTCGTTGGCCGGATCGATCCAGATGGACGTGCCGGTGAAGCCCGTGTGGCCGAACGCGGGGCACTTCATCACGCGGCCGGCGGAGTTGGTGCCATTGGGCGTCTCCCAGCCGAGGGCGCGATGCGAGATGGCCGGATCCTGGCGCCGCGTGAAATCCGCGATGGTCTGCGGGCGGACGATGCGCGCCCCGCCGAGTTCGCCGCCGTTGAGCATCATCTGGGCGAAGCGCGCGAGGTCGTGTGCGCTGCTGAACAGGCCCGCGTGCGCGGAGACGCCGCCGAGGCGGAAGGCGTTCTCGTCGTGTACCTCGCCGCGCAGGTGCCGGCCGCGCCAGGGGTCCACCTCGGTGGGCGCGATGCGCCCCATCGCCTCGGGATCCGGGTGATAGCGCGTGTCGGCCATCTTGAGCGGGGCGAACACGTTGTCGCGCAGGTATTCGTCCAGTGCCTGCCCGGTGACGCGCTCGATGATCCAGCCGGCGAGCATCGCGCCGAGGTCGGAGTACACGTAGCGCACGCCGGGGACCGTATCGAGCGGCGTCGCGAGCACGATGCGGCGGGCTTCGTCGGCGGTCTCGCTCTCCAGCCACAGCGTGCGGTGCGCGGGGAGCCCGCTGGTGTGCGTGAGCAGGTGGCGGACCGTCACGGCTTCCTTGCCGGGGCCGGCGAACTCCGGCAGGTACTGCTGCACGGGTGCGTCGAGGTTTATCGCGCCGCGTTCCACCTGCTGCATCATCGCGGTGGTCATCCCGATGACCTTGGTGAGCGAGGCGATGTCCCAGATGGTGTGCGCATCGGGCGCGGCGGCGGTGTCGGCCCAGTCGAGGCGGCCGACGGCGACCTCGCTCAGGATGCGCGTGCGGTTGCCGATGACGGCGATGGCGCCGGGGAAGACGGAATCGCGGAACGAGGTCTCGAGCACCTGCCGCACGGAGTCGGTGAGGGTCGGGACCCAAGTCGGCAGGGGGGGCTCGTAGGGCACGCCGGCGGTGAAGTACCCGGGCAGCGTGGTCGGGGCGACGCCGCGCAGCGGGCCGCGGCCGGTGATCGCGCGCGCGGCGGCGCGCTCCATCGCCTCGCCGCGGCCATAGGCCGCGACGAAGCCGCTCACGCGGGGGATCTCGCGCAGCACGTAGGGGCTCGAGAAGGCGACGACGTGCACGGGGCGCTGCGCGGCGAGGCTGTCGATCCACTTCGCCACCGGTTCGGCGATGGCGAAGCGGCCTTCGCCTTCGATGGTGCGCACGAAGGTCGCGACGACGATCTGATCCACGCCGTTGCCCAGCAACAGCGAGTCGAGGCGCGCCGTTGGCGTGGACGGCCCGATGCGGGCGCTGCGCATCGCGAGCAACGCCGCGCGCATCTCCGAGGTGAAGGGGCGGCCGGCCAGCACGTCGGTCTCGCTGGCATAGGTGATGACGAGCGTCGGCTTGGCGGTGGCCAGCGGCAGTTCGCCGCGGTCGTCGCGCAGCAGCGTAATGGCGTCGCCGGCGATCTCCAGCGCCTTCTCGCGATGGGCGCGCTGGCCGACGACGTCGCGCAACGAGTCGAGCGGCACGATGGGACGCTGGATCGCGCCCGTGCGCAGCTTGAGCTCGAGGATGCGGCGGACGCTGGCGTCGATGCGCGCGGCGTCGAGGCGCCCGGCCTCGACGGCGGCGACGATCGCGTCGATGGCGCCCGGCACGTCGGGCGGCATCAGCAGGATGTCCGCGCCGGCCTGGATGGCGAGCACGGCGCTGGTCGCGTTGTCATAGCCCTGGCCGACGCCGCGCATATCCATCGCGTCGGTGACGACGAGTCCGCGGAAGCCGAGCGAGTCGCGCAGCAGGCCGGTCATAATCTCCGGCGCCAGCGTGGCGGGCGTGCGGTCGTTGGTCACGGCGGGCAGCGCGATGTGCGCGCTCATCACGGCGGCGACGCCGGCGTCAATGGCGGCGCGGAAGGGCACGAGTTCCAGCGCGTAGAGGCGTTCGGGCGACGCCGGCACGACGGGCAGCGCGTTGTGCGAGTCGGTGTCGGTGTCCCCTTGACCGGGGAAGTGCTTGATGGTGGCGGCGACGCCGGCTTCCTGCATCCCTTCGACGAAGGCCGTGCCCATCGCCGAGACGAGGAGAGGGTCCTCGCCGAACGAGCGCACGTTGATGACGGGGTTGGCCGGGTTGTTGTTGACGTCCACCGTCGGCGCGAAGGCGAGGTGGATGCCGATGGCACGCGATTCCTCGCCGGTGATGCGGCCGGCCTCGCGGGCGTGCTCGATCCGCCGCGTGGCGCCGATGGCCATATTGCTGGGCAGCACCGTCGCCGAGCCGGCGGCCAGCGTGCCCGGCGCGAAGACGCCGCCCTCGAGGCGGCCGAGTCCCGGTTCGACGTCCGAAGAGACGAGCAGCGGCAGCTCCGCGTGGCGCTGCAGCGCGTTCACCTTGGCGGCGACTTCGATCGGCGAGCCCAGCGACATCACCACGCCGCCGACCTTGTCGCGCCGGATGCGCTCGACGGCGAGGATGAACGAGGTGTCGGTGGAGCTTGTATAATCCCCGAGCACCCAGATCATCACCATCTGGCCGACGCGTTCGCGCAGGCTGAGTCCGGCGAGCGTGGTGTCAATCCAGCGGCGCGCCTCGGCGCTCAGGGGTTCGTGCAGCGAGGGGTGCAGGGTATGGACGGACCACGGGATCTCGACGGGCTCGACGTCGGGAAGCGTGACGCGATCGACGACGACCGGGGCCGGCAGGGGGGGGAGCGCCGGCTGGCACGAGACAAGGGCGAGGCCCAGCAGGGCCGCACGGAGGCGCGGGTGACGCATCAGGAATGGAAGCGCGTGTGGGGGAGGGGGGTGCTGCTCGCGATCGGTGTGATGGCCTGTGCGCCGCGACCCGGTGCGCAGGAGTCGCGGCCGTCGCGAGCGGACGTGGCGGTGGCGCCGGGCCTCACCGTGCTGATGGAAGACTCGCTGCAACTGCTCGCCGGCAAGCGCATCGCCATCCTCACGAACCAGACCGGCGTGGACGCCGAGGGGCGCAGCGTGGTGGACCTGCTGCAGCGCGATTCGCGGGCGCGGGCCGCGAACATCACCGTCGTGCGGCTGTTCTCGCCGGAGCACGGGATCCGCGGCGTGGCCGACCGGCCCGACCTGCCGGATGAGGTGGACCGCGCCTCGGGCCTCACGGTGCATTCGCTATACACGCGCGAGACGATCCCGCCGCCGGACTCGCTGCTGCGCGACCTCGACGCGTTGGTCTTTGACCTGCAGGACATCGGGACACGCACGTGGACGTATGTCGGCGTGATGGTCTATGCGATGCGCGCCGCGGCGCGCGCGGGCATTCCGTTCGTGCTGCTCGACCGGCCCAATCCGATCTCGGGCCGCGTGGAGGGTCCGCTGCTCGACCGAGCGCTGGCCAACCCCGAGGACCCGACGCCGGAGCGTCGCGGCCGTGCCTACGCATTATACCCGGCGCCCCTGCGTCACGGTATGACGATGGGCGAGTTGGGGCGCTGGTTCGCCGCGGAGCTGGCGATTCCGGTCACGCTGCAGGTCGTGCCGCTGCGCGGCTGGCGCCGGGCGATGTACTGGGACGAGACCAAGCTGCCGTGGATCGTGCCGTCGCCGGCGATGGTCACGCTGACCAGCGCCACGCTGTATCCGGCGCTGGTCGCCTTCGAGCGCTCGAATCTCTCGGTGGGGCGCGGTACGGAGTTGCCGTTCCAGCGCATCGGGGCGCCG
The DNA here is from genome assembly GCA_964649965.1 of uncultured Gemmatimonas sp. GTDB lineage: Bacteria > Gemmatimonadota > Gemmatimonadetes > Gemmatimonadales > Gemmatimonadaceae > Pseudogemmatithrix. The sequence goes on along the minus strand of CAZYQM010000166.1, from coordinate 1,019 downwards.
TGGCTCGATGCCGCGCGCGTGGCGGACTCGCTGAACGCCCGCGGCATCGTCGGCGTGCGCTTCGAGGCCGAGCGCTTCACGCCGCGCAATCCGACGGACGCCAAGTACGGCAACCGCAGCATCCCGGGCGTGCGCATCGTGCTTGTGGACCGCGATCGCGCACAGATGGCGCGGATCGGCGCGGCGCTGCTCTGGGCCGTCGCCCGCGTGCATCCCGACTCGCTGGAGGTGAACGCCCGCGGCTGGGACGAGCGCTTCGGAATGCCGGCGGTGCGCGAGGGCGTGCTCAGCGGTGACGATCCGGATGAGCTCATCGATGACCAGCTGCCGAGCGTCGTCGCCTGGCAGCAGGCGACGCGGCAGTACCTAATCTACCGCTGATGGCTGCGTTTCCGCTGTCCGTTTGGCACTGGATCCGCGACGGCTACCTGCGCGGCACGCGGCCCTTGGTCGCGTGGTGCGTGCGGACGGGCATCTCGCCCAACCTGCTGACGGTGCTCGGGACGATGTGCTGCGGCATCGCCGGCGCGATGTTCGCGGCGGGCTGGATCCACGCTGCCGGCTGGACGCTGGGGCTGACGGCGTTCTTCGACGTGATTGACGGCGCCGTCGCGCGGGCCAGCGGCAAGGCCAGCGTGTTCGGCGCGTTCTTTGATTCGACGCTGGACCGCGTGGCCGACGCGCTGCTGTTCGGGGGGCTCGCGTGGTTCTTCGCCGCCGAAGGGCCGCAGCGTTCGATGCCGATGGTGGCCGTGGCCTTGCTCGCGCTCAGCGCGGTGCAGGTCACGAGCTACACGCGGGCCAAGGCCGACGCGCTGGGGGTGGACCTGAAGGGCGTGGGCGCGCTGGAGCGGCCGGAGCGCATCACGCTGCTCGCGGCGCCGCAGGCGTTCTTCGGGCTGCTCTGGGACGGCTGGGTGCTGCGCGGTGTGGTGATCCTGATGGCCGTCTCCGCCAGCTGGACCGTGATTCAGCGGGTCCGGCACGTCGCCCGGCACACGTAACCTCGCTATTTTTCA
>CAZYQM010000165.1:0-5208 GCA_964649965.1 uncultured Gemmatimonas sp. | reverse complement strand
CGGCGACGCCCGCCCCGAGGCGATGCGCGAGGCGTCGCGTCGCGGCCGCCGTCCCGCCGGTGGCCAGCACATCGTCCACGATAAGGACCAGCGAATGGCTGTCAATAGCGTCGGTGTGGACCTCGACCGCGTCCTCGCCGTACTCGAGCGCGTAGTGCTCCGTGAGATGCGCGCTCGGCAGCTTGCCCGGCTTCCGCACCGGGACGAGGGCGGCGCCGAGATGCTGCGCCACCGGTGCGCCGAACAGGAAGCCACGGCTCTCGATCGCCAGCACGTGCGTGATGCCCTTGCCCTTCCACGGCGCGGCCAGCGCCGCCGTCACGTCGGCGAACAGCGCGGGATCGTGCAGCACCGGCGTGATGTCCTTGAACACGACGCCCGGCTTCGGGAAATCGGGCACGTCGCGGATCGTGGATTTCAGTCTGTCGGACAGTGTGGGCATTGCAGGGACGGAAGGCGGTTGACGGAAGCCCGGCGCTCAGCCGGCGAAGCCGTGCTGGCCGATCAATGGGACGAATCGCATCGCGTCCAGCGGCGTACGCTCGAACTCCGCGCCGCGACGCCGGATGCGCAGCAACTGCTGGGTCTCGCGGTCACCGACGGGGATGAGCAACTGTCCGCCCTCGGCGAGTTGGTCGAGCAACGGCTGCGGCACGTCGGGCGACGCGGCCCCGACGAGGATGGCGTCGTACGGCCCGTACTCCGGCCAGCCCATCGTGCCGTCGCCGACCTTCTGGATCACGTGGTCAATGCCGCAGCGCCGTAGCGACTCCCGCGCCTGCTCGGCCAGCGGAGCCAGACGCTCGATGCTGAACACGTGCCGCGCGAGCTTCGTCAGCAACGCCGTCTGGAAGCCCGAGCCCGTGCCGATCTCCAGCACCCGTTCCGTGCCCTTGAGCTCGAGCAGCTCGAGATACTTGGCGTGCACCCAAGGCTGCGAGATGGTCTGCCCGTGCCCGATGGGCAGCGGTGCATCCTCGTAGGCGCGGTGCCGCAACCCGCTGGGGACGAACTCGTGCCGCGGGATGTCGTCGAAGGCCTTCAGGACGGTGAGGCTGCGGATGCCCTTCCGTTGCAGCTCCTCGATCAGCCGACGGCGCGCGCCGCCGAACTGCGGTGTCAGAGGGGCAGCCACCAGCGCTCCGCATCGTCGAGGCGGTCCTTCGCGGTGAGGTCGAGGTGCAGCGGCGTGACGGAGATGAAGCCGTCCTTCACGGCGCGGAAGTCGGAGTCCTCGCTGCCGCTCCAGGCCACGGAGCCGCCCCCGATCCAGAAGATGTCGCGCCCCCAGGGATCCTTCATCGGCGTCAGCGAATCGCTGAACACGCGGCGCCCGAGGCGCGTGAGGCGCACGCCCTTGAGCTCCTTGGCGGGAATCGCCGGGATGTTGACGTTGAGCAGCGTGTCGGCCGGGAACTGCGGCAGCGCCGTGAGGTGCTTGAGCAGGCGCGACAGCGCCTCCACGTGGTCATCGAGCAGCGAGTCGTCGGAACGCAGCACGCGGCCGGCGAAGGACACGGCGACGGAGGGCACGCCCAGCGCGAGGCCTTCCATCGCCGCGGCGACGGTGCCGGAGTAGAGCACGTCCTCGCCCATATTCGGGCCGTGGTTGATGCCGCTGAACACGAAGTCCGGCCGCGCCGGCAGCAACGCCTCGATGGCCAGCATCACGCAGTCGGTCGGCGTACCGTCCACCTGCCAGCGCTGGGGGCCGAGCTGCACCGGCCGCAGCGGATGATGCAGCGTCAGCGAGTGGCTGGTCGCGCTCTGCTCGCGGTCCGGCGCCACGACCCACACGTCGCCCAACGGACGCGCGGCCTTCTCCAGCGTCTCCAGGCCACGCGCCAGGATCCCATCGTCATTGCTCAACAGCAGCCGCATCAGTCCTTTCGCTCCAGGATGTCGAGGATCTCGCGCAGGTCCTTCTCGAGCAGCACCGTCGTCTCGGCGTCGAGGCCCTGCCGTGCGGCGGGCTTGAGTCCCCCGCCCTTGCGCTGCTCGTCCACCTTCTGCTTGGCGCCTTCGATCGTGTACTTCTCGGTGTAGAGCAGGTGCTTCACGAGCATCACCAGCTCCACCTCGCGCCGCGTGTACACGCGGTTGCCCGAGCGGTTCTTGGCCGGCGACAGGAACTTGAACTGGCTCTCCCAGTACCGCAGCACGTGCGGCTTGAGCTCCGTCAGCTCGCAGACGTCGCCGATCGAGAAGAACTCGCGGACCGGTTCGGCCCCCGACGCCATCAGTCGTTCTCCGCCTTCAGGTCGCGCGTCATCAGCTCGACCAGGGCCCAGCGCGCCGGCTGGCGCTCGAAGAGCACCTTGTGCACGGCGTTGACGATCGGCATCTCGACGCCGTGCTTCTCCGCGAGGCGCTTGGCCGTCTCGGTGGTCGTCACACCCTCGGCGACGGTCTCGCGACCCTGCAGCACCTCATTCAGCGTCGCGCCGCGGCCGATCTCGAGCCCCACGCTGCGATTGCGCGACAGCGAGCCCGTGCAGGTGAGCACGAGATCGCCCATCCCGGCGAGGCCGGCGAAGGTCTGCGGATCGGCGCCGAGCTTCACGCCCAGGCGCGTCATCTCGGCCAGCCCGCGCGTGATCAGCGCGGCGCGGGCGTTGAAGCCCAGCTGCAGCCCGTCGGCGATGCCCGTCGCGACGGCCATCACGTTCTTGAGCGCACCGCCCAGCTCGACGCCGATCACGTCCGACTGCGTGTACACCCGGAACGCCGAGGTGCTGAGGGCCTGCTGCGTGAGCAACCCGGCGTCAGCGTCCGCCGACGCCGCGACGATCGCCGTCGGTAGGTGGTTGGCCACTTCCATCGCGAAGCTGGGGCCGCTCAGCGCGACGATCGGGTGCTCGGGGATCTCCTCGGCCACGACGTCCGTCATCAGGGCGAGCTTGTCGCGGTCGATGCCCTTGGTCGCGACGACGAGCGGGATGCCCGGCGGCACGTGCTTCGCGCAGCTGGAGGCCACCTGCCGCAGCACGTGCGATGGCGCGACGAACACGGCCATCTCGGCGCCCGCGAGGGCCTGTTCCTCGCGCCCCGTCGCCCGCAGGTCGGGATGCAGCGGCACGCCCGCGAGGAAGCGTCGGTTCTCGGCGGCCGTGTTCACGGACTCCACGACGTCGGGCTCATAAGCCCAGAGCATCACCTCGTGGTCGTTCTCGCTGAGCAGGTTGGCGAGCGCGGTGCCCCAGGCACCGGCTCCGATCACGGCGATTTTCACTGGACCTCCTTCTTCTTGCCGAAGGTCTTGGGCTCCGTGCCCGCACGGAGCCGTTGGATGTTCTTCGCGTGCAGCGCGATGACCGCCAGGGCGACAGCCAGGCCCATCACCAGCAACGGCGTGTTGCCGGACGCGAAGATCGGGACGGCGATGGCCAGCGCCACGGCGGCCACGATGCTCGCCAGCGAGACGTAGCCACTGCCGGCGGCAACGGCGATGAACGCGATGAGCGCGATACCGAGCGCGGCCGGCGCCAAGGCCCCGAACACGCCCGCGGCGGTCGCCACGCCCTTGCCGCCGCCCTTCCACAGCAGGAAGATCGGCTTCAGGTGACCGAGGATCGCCGCGACGCCGCAGCCGATGGCCCACAGCGTGAGCTCGCGCGCCTCGAAGCCCCACACGCCGGCGATGCGCGACGGCAGCAGCAGCACCGGCAGGTAGCCCTTCGCGGCGTCGAGCAGCAGCACGATCACCGCCGGCGCGGCGCCGAGGTTGCGATAGACGTTGGTCGCGCCGAGGTTGCCGGAGCCCACCGTGCGCAGGTCCACGCCCTTGAGCAGGCGCCCCGCGAGGTAGGCCGTGGGGATCGAGCCGCTCAGGTACGCCAGCAGCAGCGCGACCCAGCCCGGCATCCCGTCCGGCAGGAACTCACTCATTGCGGCCGCCCTTCTGCCGCATCAGCACCCGCAGCGGGTTGCCGGTGAAACCCCACTTCGCGCGGAAGCCATTGTGCAGGTAGCGGATGTAATGCTCCTGCACGAGTTCCGGGTGATTGCCCATCACGACGATGGCCGGCGGCGACGTCTCGACCTGCGTGGCGAAGTTGAGCTTCACTTCGTTGCCCGCCGCCTGCGGCGGCTGGCGGCGCGCCAGCAGTTCCTGCAGCGCGTCGTTCACCTCGCTGGTGCTGATGCGCTTGCCGCGCTCGGCCTCGACCTCGAGCAGCAGGTCGAGCACCTTCGTCACGCGCTGGCCGGTGACCGCGCTGGTGAAGAGGAACGGCACCCACTTGAGGTACGGGGCCTTCTCCACGCACTCCTTCTCGAACTTCGCCGCCGTCTTGTCGTCCTTTTCCTTGAGGTCCCACTTGTTGACGACGATGATCATCCCGCGGCCGGACTCCCAGGCCATCGTGGCGATCTTGAGGTCCTGGTTGTGCAGGCCCTCGACCGCGTCGATCATCAGGATGCAGATGTCCGAGCGCTCGATGGCGCGGCGCGTGCGCAGCGACGAGTAGAACTCCACGCCGTCGTCAATGCGGCTCTGGCGGCGCAGGCCGGCCGTGTCAACGAAGATGAACGGGCGCTGGTGGTAGGTGAATGGCGTGTCGATCGAGTCGCGCGTCGTCCCCGCCACGTCGCTGACGACGAGGCGGTCCTCGCCGAGCAGGCGGTTGATGAACGAGCTCTTGCCGACGTTCGGGCGGCCGATCACGGCGACGCGCAGCACCTCGGGGCCCGGCTCGGCCTCGTGCTCCGGCAGCTTCTCGACGATGACGTCCAGCAGGTCACCGGAGTTCTTGCCGTTCGCCGCCGACACCGGCACCGGATCGCCGGCACCAAGGTTGTAGAACTCGAAGAAGTCCGTGGACTTCGGGTCGTCCACCTTGTTGGCGACGAGCAGCCAGGGCTTCCGAGAGTTGCGCAGCAAGTCCACGATGCGCGCATCGCTCGGGTGCAGGCCGGCCTTGGCGTCGACCGTCAGCAGCATCAGGTCGGCTTCCTCGATCGCTTGCCGCACCTGGCGCTTGATCGCCACGTCCATCGGCAGGTCCGAGTCCTCGACCAAGCCACCCGTGTCCACCAGCCAGAAGCTGCGCCCCTGCCATTCGCAGCGCGCAAAGTGCCGGTCACGCGTCGTGCCCGCCTCCTCGCTCACGATGGCCGTATCGTCACCGATCAGGCGGTTGAACAGCGCGGACTTGCCCACGTTGGGACGACCGACGAGGGCGACGACAGGAATGGAGCTCATTGTAG
>CAZYQM010000164.1:0-5269 GCA_964649965.1 uncultured Gemmatimonas sp. | reverse complement strand
CGCTTCGAGGGCTGGGGCACGAGCTTCGACGCTTCCGCGGATTGGGACGCGAGCGTCGCGCGCATCACGGTCACGCCGGCGCGGCTTGATGCGGCGTTCGCGCTGTTCGCCGAGGTGCTGCGCGGACCGGCGTTTCCCGAGGCGGAGGTGCAGCGCAAGCGCGAAGAGCGCCTGGACGATCTCGCGCAGGTGCTGGCCGAACCGCGCGGACTCGCCGACCTTCGCTTCACGGGCCTCGTGTACGCCGGCACGCGCTTCGGCCGTCCGCTCGGGGGCAATGCCGGCAGCGTCGCCGCGCTGGATGCCGCCGCCCTGCGCGCGTTCCACGCGACGCACTACGGACCCGCGACGACGACGCTGTTCTTCGTCGGAGACATCACGGTGAAGGCCGCGGCGGCGCTGGCGGAACGTCGCTTCGGCGACTGGCAGGCGACGGCGCGCGCAGCGAGCACGCCGACGGTGACCGTCACCGAGGCGCAGCGCACCTGCGTCATCGCGAAGGCCGATGCCCCGCAGTCGGAACTGCGCGTGGGTCACGTCGGCATCGCGCGCAGCCATCCCGACTACGTCGCGGTCGTGGTGATGAACGCGATCCTCGGCGGGTTGTTCTCATCGCGTATCAACCTGAACCTGCGTGAGCGCAATGCGTTCACGTACGGCGCGAGTTCCGGATTCGACGCGCGCCGTGCGGCGGGACCGTTCCTCGTGAGCTCGGCGGTGAAGAGCGAAGTCACGGATCGCGCGGTGCAGGAGATCCTGCGCGAGATTGACGCGATGCGTGCGGCACCGCCGAGTGCGGCGGAGCTATCGCTGGCGACGGAGTACCTGGCGGGCGTCTTCCCGATCCGGTTCGAGACGACCGCCGCGGTGGCCGGTGCACTGGCCGGCGTGACGGTACACGGGCTGGACGCCGAGTGGTTCCGCACGTATCGCGATCGCGTGCAGGCGGTGACGGCGGCGGACGTGCATCGCGTGGCCCGCGCGCACCTGGATCCGCAGCGGCTGCTCGTGCTGGCGGTCGGCGACCCCGCGACGATTGCGTCGTCGCTGGCGGCGCTCGGACACGGCGATCTCACGACGTTGGCGGCGAACGCCAATCCTTCGGAGGACGAATGACCGACGGCCCGGGCCGACTCGGCGGCGAGCGGCAGTGGGAGTATCGATTCTTGGATGCCCACGTGGACCGCGTGCGGTATCCGGACGGCAGCGAAGGCGAGCAGGTGCTGATCCATCACCCGGGCGCCGCAGCCGTGGTGCCGGTACTCAGTGCGCTGGACGGTCCCGATCCCCAGGTGCTGTTGATCAAGCAGTACCGCTACGCGACCGATGGCTTCCTGTGGGAGATTCCCGCCGGCCGCCTAGAGCCCAATGAGGATCCGGCCGACTGCGCGCGTCGCGAGTTGCTCGAGGAGACCGGCTGCCGCTGCGAACGGCTCGTGCCGTTGACGAGCATCTGGACGGCGCCGGGCTTCACGAACGAGAAGATCCATCTCTTTGCGGCGTTCGACCTGACGCAGGGCGCGCACGCCCGGGAGTCGGACGAGTTTATGGAAGTGCACGCGCTCCCGCTGACCAAGGTCCTCACGATGATTCGCGACGGCGAGATCAGTGACGCGAAGACAATCGCCGCCCTTCTATATGTAGATGTAGCGGGCTTCGATAGTGTCCTACAATGGTGACGCCGGTTGTGTGAGTATGAGGACGTATTGAGACATTACGGCGGCATTAAGTGTTGTGAAATAACGACTTAGCGCGCGTTTGCGGTCTGGCACGGCTCCTGCGTTTCCTATCGGCGGGGAAGCACCCACCGAAGTCTCCACCACGAGGAGCGTATGGGAAGCGTCGCGCTGAAGCTCGAGAACGTCGGCACTGGCTACACCACGCTGGTAGAGCTCAAGAAGCTTGATGATGGCGGGTTGGTGTCTGCCTACTTGCGCGGTCAGAGCCGAGCGTTTGATGTGCTCGTGGATCGCTACCAGAACCGGCTGCTGAACTTCATCTACCGCACGGTGGGTGATCGCGAGCGCTCGGAGGACCTGGTGCAGGAGGCCTTCATCCGCGTGCACCGCCATATCGCGCGCTTCGACGGGGCCAAGAAGTTCTCGACCTGGATCTACACGATCGCGTCGAACCTGGCCAAGAACGAGCTTCGCAACCGGTCGCGGAATCCGCTGGTGCTCTTCCAGACGATGGCGCAGGGCTGGGAGGACGAGGAGCGCCCGCTGGAGTTCGAGGACACCTCGATGGCGCCGGACGAGCTCTACAAGAAGCGCCACGTGCGCGAGCTGGTCGAGGACGCCGTCGCCAAGCTGCCGGAGCATCACCGGGAGGTGTTCGTGCTCCGTGAACTGGAGGGGCGTTCCTACGAGGAGATCGCAGAGATCACGCACTGCAACCTCGGCACCGTGAAGTCGCGCCTGAACCGGGCGCGGGCGAGCTTCGCCGAGATCATCGGGCCGGCACTGCAGTAGGCACGGAAGGGGGGTGGGACCTCCGAAGGCCACGAGTGTCCGGAACGCGGGGCGCCCTCCAGGGTATCGGAGGGCGTCTCGTCATTTCTGCCGGCCCTTCTCCCGGTGCTTCCCCCGCCCCCGCCCCGACCAATGCGTTGCTCCCGTTTCCGTCCGCAGCACCTGGCTTGGCTCAACGGGGAACTCCCCGGGAGCGAGGCGATGGCGATGCGGGCCCACACCGAGGCCTGCGGCCGCTGTCGCCGCTACGACGCCCTGTTGCGGCTGGGGCTCCTGCAGGCGCGCAACGCGCCCGCGCTGAAAGTCTCGCGCGACTTCACCGCGACGCTGCGAGCGCGCCTGCAGCACGAGGCCCCCGCGGAGTCCGCTATATTGCCCGCCTATGGCCGCCGCCAGCTTCAAGTCGCTCAGGACGGCCCTCGAGACCGGGGGCTTCGACCCGGTGTACGTCTTCCACGGTGCGGATGACCACCTGAAGGACGAGTGGGTGCGCCAGGTGACGGCGCACGCGCTGGACGACAGCACGCGGGACTTCAACTGCGACGTGCTGCGCGGCGCCGAGGTCGAGGTGAGCGCGCTCTCGGCGGCGCTGGAGGCCCTGCCGATGCTGGCCGCGCGGCGCCTGGTGATCCTGCGCGATCCGGGCGCGATGAAGAAAGCCCAGCGCGAGCGGCTCGAGAAGTATCTCGCCAAGCCCGCGGCCGAGACGGTGTTGTTGCTGGTCGTGCCGAGCACGGCGACGAAGCTGGATCCGTGGCTGGCCAAGGCCGGCACGGTGCTCGAGTTCAAGGAGCTCGAGGGCGACGACCTCAGGAAATGGATCGTGAAGGAAGCGCGCGAGCGTTGCGACGCGACCATCACGGATGATGCGGCGGACCGTCTGGCGCAGTACGCCGGCAGCGACCTGCCGATGCTGGCCGGCGAACTGCGCAAGCTCGCGGCTTACGTGAACGGCGCGCCGATCGACGCCGCGGCCGTGGAAGCGATGACCGGCGTGCGGCCGGGCGTGACGCTGGCCGACTTGCTCGATCGCGTGGCGCAGCGCGACACGACCGGAGCGATCGCGATCGTACGCGATGTGCTGGCGCAACCGAAGCAGTCGGGCGTGACGACCGTCCTCGCGATCACGGCGCAGGTCTTGGCGATCGGCTGGGGCTGCGCGGCGCGTGCGCGTGGATTGTCGGCGAGCCGACTCGAGAGCGAGTTCTTCGGCCTGCTGAAGGAAGGCGGCAGCGTGTACACCGGTCGGCCTTGGGGCGAGGCGGTGAAGTGCTGGGCGCGCGCCGTGCCGAAGTGGAGCGTGGCCGACGTGGCGCGCGCGCTGCCGCACCTGCACGCCGCAGACGCGGCGCTGAAGGACACGCGCATCTCCAGCGAGGAGCAGGTGGTGACGTCGTTGCTGCTGGCCATCACGCCGCCGACGGGCGCACGGCGCGCGGCGTGATGCGCTCGCCGTTGCGGTCCGCGCTGCTCGGCGCGGCGGTGTTGCTCGTGACGACGGGCGCCGCGCTTGGCGCGCAGGTCGTGATCACGCCGGCACCGGCCGAACCGCCGCCGCGCGCGGCGATCTTCCAGCGGGCGCAGCGTCTCGTGAACGACGGCAACGGCGCCGAGGGGCGCGCCCTCGTGGACTCGCTGCTCAACGCCACCGAACCACGTTCGGCGGCGGAAGCGGAAGTGCTGTGGTGGCGCGCGACGCTCGCCGAGAATTGGGATCAGGCGCAGCGCGACTATATGCGTGTGATGCTGGAGCACGAACGCTCGCCGTTCGCCGCGCCGGCGATGCTGCGGCTCGCGCAGGGCGAGTTGATGCGCGCCGATACCGCGGCTGCGCTTCGCTACCTGGAGCGCAGCCTGCGCGAGTGGCCCGAGTTCGCGGACGGCAAGGCACTGCGCGACCGCCTGTTGGCGGCGCGCAGCGTGGCCGCTGCACCGACAGTTCCGACGTCGACGTCTGCGCCTGCGTCCGCGTCGTCCGCGCCGGCGGGCGGCGTGCCGTCGGGGGCGATGGCGTGGTCGGTGCAGATCGCGGCGTTCGACACGGCGGAGGAGGCGGCGACCTTCGCCGCGGAGATCCGCACGCGCGGCTACGAAACGCGCGTGGACGGGACGGAGGCGCCGTTCCGCGTGCGCTTCGGCTACTACGCGACGCGCGGAGCCGCGGCGGCGGCGATGGAAGCCTACAAGCTCAACGAACGCGGCGACGCGTTCCTCGCGCAGGTGCGACGGCCGTGAAGGGGAGCGGCGAGACGCCGTTGATGGCGCAGTACCGGGAGATCAAGGCGCGGCATCCGGACGCGATCCTGTTTTTCCGGATGGGCGACTTCTACGAGATGTTTTTCGACGACGCCGAGGTCGCGGCGCGCGTGCTCGGCCTCACGCTCACGTCGCGCAACAACGGCGGCGCGGCGGAAGTGCCGTTGGCGGGCATTCCCGTGAAGGCGGCCAACGAATACCTGCGGCGCTTCGTCGCGCAGGGCTTCCGCGTGGCGATCTGCGAGCAGGTGGAGGACCCGAAGCTCGCGAAGGGCATCGTGAAGCGCGAGGTGATCGAGACGATCACGCCGGGTGCGGCGTTCAGCGACGACCTGCTCGACGGGGCGCGCAACAACTTCCTCTGCGCGGTGACGCTGCGCATCGCGGGACCGAACGCCGCCGCCGCTGCCGCGGCGCCGGGCGCGCGCGGGGATGCCGTGCAGGTGGGCATCGCCGCGGCGGATCTCTCGACGGGGGAGTTCCGGCTCGTGACGACGACGCGCGCCGACGCCGATGCGGTACTGGCGCGACTCGCGCCGCGC
>CAZYQM010000163.1:0-5281 GCA_964649965.1 uncultured Gemmatimonas sp. | reverse complement strand
GTGTGAGACATACAAGGCACGAAGGCACGAAGGAAAGGGTCCGGATCCCAGGGCGAATTCTTTGAGGGGCTCGCGCCGACATCTCGGTGCGAGCCCCTCCAAGAAGACAGCATCACGTCGCCGAACGATCGGCCGTCGTGTCTTCGTGCCTTCGTGGTGAAAGCAGCTACACCTGCTTCACCTCGGCAACCAGCTTGACCAGCGTGTCCTTGGCATTGCCGAACAGCATCTGCGTCTTGTCCGCATAGAACAGCTCGTTCTCGATGCCCGCGAAGCCCGCGCTCATCCCGCGCTTCATCACGATGCAGCGCCGCGCGTAGTCGGCGTTGAGGATGGGCATTCCGAAGATCGGCGACGAGGCATCCGTGCGCGCCGCCGGGTTCACGACGTCGTTCGCGCCGATCACCAGGCAGACGTCCGTGCGCTCGAACTCGCCGTTGATCTCGTCCATATCCACGAGCTTGTCGTAGGGGATGTTTGCCTCGGCGAGCAGCACATTCATATGCCCAGGCATTCTGCCTGCCACGGGATGAATGGCGAACTTCACCGTGCCGCCGCGCTTCTCGATGAGCTCCATCAGCTCGCGCACCTGGTGCTGCGCCTGCGCGACGGCGAGGCCGTAGCCCGGCACCACGATCACGCTCTGCGCGTAGGCCAGCTGCAGCGCCGCTTCCTCGATGTTCGTCTCCTTCACCGTGAGGCCGGCCGCGCTCTTGCCGCTGGCGGCCGACGTCGCGCCGAAGGCGCCGAAGAGCACGTTCGTCAGCGAGCGGTTCATCGCCTTGCACATAATCTGCGAGAGGATGATGCCCGAGCTGCCCACCAGCGCGCCCGAGATGACCAGCACCTCGCTCTTGATCACGAAGCCCGTCATCGCCGCGGCGATGCCCGAGTACGAGTTGAGCAGCGAGATTACCACCGGCATATCCGCGCCGCCGATCGGGATCACGAGCAGCGCCCCGAGCAGCAGGGCGATGCCGATGAGCGCATAGAAGGCCCAGATCGGGACCGTCGGGCTCGCGATGAGCCAGGCGATGATGCCGACGATCACCGCGAAAAGCAGGCCATTCACCACCTTCTGCCCGCCGAAGACGATCGGCTTGCCGGTCATCACTTCCTGCAGCTTGGCCCAGGCGATCGCCGACCCAGTGAGCGTGACCGCGCCGATCAGCACGCCGAGCTGGGTCGAGATCGCCACGTCGAAGGTCTTCGTCGCACCGACCTCCACGCCGTGCAGGTACTCGGCCGTCGCCACCAGCAGCGAGGCGCCGCCGCCGACGCCGTTGAGGAGCGCGACCATCTGCGGCATCGAGGTCATCGCCACCGTGCGGGCCATCCAGAGGCCCACCGCGCCGCCGACGAGCAGGCCCGCGACGATCGTGCCGTACTCGATCGTCTTCGTCGAGAGCAGCGTGACGACGATCGCCACGGGCATACCCACCGACGAGAGCTGGTTGCCCTTGCGGGCCGTTTCCGGACTGCCGAGTCGCTTGAGGCCGGTTACGAAAAGCACCGCCCCGAGGAGATACAGCAGGCGTTCGAGGGAGAGGGAGATCACTTGCCGCCCTCCGTCGGGGACTTCTTGAACATCTCGAGCATCCGGTCGGTGACCGCATAGCCGCCGACCACGTTCATCATCGCGAAAACGATGGCGAGGAAGCCCAGCACCTTGCCGAGCATTCCGTAGTCCGAGTGGCCGGCGATGGCCATCGCGCCGACGACGGTGATACCGGAGACGGCGTTGGCGCCGCTCATCAGCGGCGTGTGCAGCGTCGGCGGCACGCGGCCGATCAGCGACGCGCCGAGGTAGGTCGCCAGGATGAAGACGACGATGAAGCCGATGAGATCCATTATGCCGTCCTCCCCGTGACGAGCATCGCGCCGGTGATTTCGTCGGCGCGGTCCACCTTGAGCGTGCCGTCCTTCTGCAGCAGGTGCTGCACGAAGGTCAGGATGTTGCGCGAGAGCATCTGCGAGGCGTGGAAGGGCATCGAGGCCGGCAGGTTCACCGGGCCGATCACCTGCACGCCGTTGACGTCCACCGTCTCGCCGGCCCGTGTGGCCTCGCAGTTGCCGCCGCTCTCGGCGGCGAGGTCCACGATCACCGCGCCGGGTGCCATCGTCTTCACCGTGTCGGTGGAGATGAGGCGCGGTGCCGCGCGGCCGGGGATCTGCGCCGTCGTGATCACGAGGTCCATCCCCTTCAGGTGATCGCGCAGCGCCTGCTGGATGGCTTCTTGCTGTTCGGCCGTCTGTTCCTTCGCGTAGCCGCCGGCGGTCTCACTGTCGGCGGCGATCAGGTCCTGCGCGACGACCGTCGCGCCCAGCGAGCGGATCTGCTCGGCGGCCGCGGCACGGATGTCGAAGCCGCTGACGACGGCGCCGAGGCGACGCGCGGTGGCGATCGCCTGCAGGCCCGCGACGCCGGCGCCGAGCACGCAGACCTTCGACGGCGCGATGGTGCCGGCCGCCGTGGTGAGCATCGGCAGGAACTTCGGTGAGGCCGAGGCGCCGATGAGGACTGCCTTGTAGCCGGCGACCGTCGCCTGCGAGGAGAGCACGTCCATTGACTGGGCGCGCGTGATGCGCGGCACCAGCTCGAGGGCGAAGGCGTTCACCCCGTGGGCGTCGAGGGCCGCGATGGCTTCGGCGCTCGTCGAGGGTGCGAGGAGAGAGATGAGGTGCGCGCCCTTTGCCATCCGACCGACCTCGGCCGCAGTCGGCTTCTGGACCTTGCAGACGAGGTCCGCGGACCAGACCGCGGCCGCGTCCGTCACGGCGGCACCGGCGGCGGCGTAGGCGGCGTCAGGGAAGCCGGCAGCGTGTCCGGCGTCGCGCTCGACGCGGACCTCGAGGCCCGCCCTGATCAGGCGGCCGACAGACTCGGGAATGAGGGCCACCCGGCGCTCGCCGAGGGCCCGCTCTCTGGGAATGCCTACGATCACCGATCTCGTCCTGGTTGGTGGGTCGCGACAAATCAAACGGAAATGCCGCGAGGCGTAAGGGGGAAAACGGACGAATGCAGGTAGGGAGAACCCGTTCCCGCGTCGTTCCGACATTCGGACTCGGTGCAGAATGCGCGACCTAGGTCGCCTTGCGACACTTCGTGGGGCCGTGAGATGGCGGAGGACCAAGACAGCGGGCGGCGGATTCGTCACGCTGTGACGCCGGCTAACGCATTGAAAATCAATGTTTTATGAGCGATAATTCGGTCGTGATGTGCTAAGTGTATGCAGTGCAAATATTTGCTACGGCTGTTAAGAACTTTGCCGGTCGCAGCGGCTAAGTTGTTGTGGCAAAAGTGATTGGTCTGGCACGCGCGTTGCGAAGTGAAGGCACTGAAGGTCGGGCCGCGCGTGCAACCGCGATCGTTCTGGCTCGGATTCGCAGTCGTTACAACTATTATGGAGCGCGCGTCATCCGCTGGAGCGTTTCGTCCGATACACATTGTGACAGCGGAGTTAGCGTACCAAAGTTGGGCAGTGTAGCATTCTTGCAGTAGTCACCACCATCCATCCATCAGAGGAGTCCCAGATGTCCCGTTCTATCCTTCGCACCCTGGCTGCTGTGGCGCTCGTCGCCGCGACGGCGGCTGTCGCCGAGGCGCAGGTCAGCTGCACGATTCAGCCCGGCTCGGCCTCGCCGCAGACCTGTAACTTCACCGGTTCGGTGAGCGTGCCGACGCTGGCCCGCCTCAACGTCACCGGCGACTCGCTCACCGGCGGCGCGCTGACGCTGACCTCGCCCGACTGGACCACGTACCTTTCGAACCCGACGGCCACGCAGACGCTGAGCCAGGTGGCGCTGCAGGTCCGTGCGAACACGTCGTATGCGGTGCAGATCAACTCGGCGGCGGCCTGGACGGTGCCGGTGGGCGGCTCGCGTGCCCTGTCGACCCTGACCTACACGTCGGTGGCGGGTGCCTGCCCGGCGGTGAACACGATCACGACGGCGATCACGGCGTCCCCGGCTGCGCTGTTCAACGGCGCCTCGGCGACGGCCAGCACGAGCCGCAACCTTTGCTTCGCCCTGTCCTGGGGTGGCGCGCTCGACGGTGGTGACCTCGCCCCGGGCTCGTACAGCCTCCCGATCACGCTGACCCTGTCGGCGCCGTAAGGCCCGGCCGATTTCAGCCGATACCTCTGAGCGATGACCATGCCCCGACCCGCCGCCCGCCTCCTGCATCGCCTCGCGCTCCGCGCCCTGGCCGTGCTCGCGTTCGGCGCGGTCGGGGCAGCGTCGCTCCCAGCGCAGTTCACGATCGAGAACCTCGAGTTGCACATCCCGGCCGGTACCCGCACGTCGGTGACGCAGCTGATCCCGCTTCGCAGCGAGGTCGATGAGGTGCAGCAGGTCCGCATCTGGATGGGCGACTGGACCCGTGACTCGTTGGGCGGGAACCAGATCCTCGAACACAACACCACGCCGAACAGCTGCGGTGGGCGCGTGACGGTCTTTCCGTCGAACCTGCAGCTTGGGCCCCGCGCGACGGAGTACGTGCGCGTGACCTACGATCCGCCGGCCAATCCCGACGAAGGCTGCTGGGCCATCGTGCTTTCGGAGACGGTGCGCCCCCCCGCGCAGATCGACGCCGAGCGCAGCGCCAGCATCACCATCAACACCATCGTGGGCGTCAAGGTCTACGTGCACGCGGCGAATGCCACCCAGAACGCCGAGGTCATCTCGGCGGGCGTGGAGGCCTTCTGGCTGCCGTTGGACCCGCCGTCCCGTGACTCGACCATCGCCCGGCAGGTGGCCGTCCGTCTCGCGAACACCGGCACGGCGCACCTGATCGTCAAGTCGCAGGTCGAGATCCGCGACGAATCGAGCGCGATCGTCGAGCGGCTGAAGGGCGACGATGCGTACCTCACGCCGGACGCTTTCCGCGACATCCTGATCCGCCTGCCGCAGTTGCGCCGCGGTCGCTACGCCGCAATCATCTTGCTCGACTACGGCGCTGACGAGATCTCGGCCGCCCAGGTCGAGTTCGAGATCCCGTGATGTCGGCGCGCCTCGCGTCCTCACGCGCGGTGCGGATCCTGCCCTTGGTCGTCGCGCTCCTCGCGAGCGACGCGTCGGCACAGGGCAACCGCCGCACGCGCATGACCATCACCGGACATCCGCTCACCGTTGCCAGCACCACGGTCAACGACTTCGATGCGGGCTCCGTGGCGGCCGGATCGACGCAGGTCACCGTCGACCTCACCACCAACAGTGGTGCGGGTGGCTTCTCGCCGCGCGTCACGACCGTCGCGGTGCGCTGCAACACGCCGTGCCCGGC
>CAZYQM010000162.1:4291-5301 GCA_964649965.1 uncultured Gemmatimonas sp. | reverse complement strand
CGGCCCGCCGGCCGAACCGAAGCAGCGCACATCGAGCCCGATGCGACGGCGCTTGCCCTGCCCCACGCCGGCGAACGTGGCACGCGCGGACTCGAGCAGCGCCACCTGCGCATTGCGCACGACCGTCCACCCCACCGGCACGCTGCGGCGCGCCTTGATCGCCTGCCGCCAGGTGCCGTCGCGCTGCCAGAGGGTCCGCACCGGACCTGCCGAGAAGCCCACGCTCTCGAGGTGGCCGCCGGCCGGCGGCTCGAATCCCAGCCCGTCGCGCTCGGCGATCGGTGCGCGCACGTCCACGATCACCTCGTCGCCTTCCATCGCGACGACGCTCCCCAGCTCGAGCCCGCGGTTGTCGGGCTGCGTGCGCGTGATGTAGTCGCGTCCGTCACGGCCGCCGTACATCCCGCCGGTGAAGCCGCGCGAGAAGATCTGTACGAGCGGCTGGACTTCCTCGAAGGTCGGCTCGGCGAAGGTGCCGCGTTCCACGCGCTGGAGGAATTCGCGGTAGCCCTTGGTCACGGTCGCGACGAACTCGGGCTTCTTCTTGCGTCCTTCGATCTTGAGGCAACCGACGCCGGCCGCGGCGATCTCCGGCAGGTGTTCCCAGGCGCCGAGGTCCTTGGCGGAGATGAGGTAGCCGCGATCGAGCTCCTCGCCGCTCGCCGCGTCGCGCAGGACGTAGTCCTTGCGGCAGCTCTGCGCGCAGGAGCCGCGGTTGGCGCTGCGCTCGGAGATCATCCCCGACATATAGCACTGGCCGCTGTAGCTGATGCACAGCGCGCCGTGCACGAAGGTCTCGAGCCCGAGGCCCGGCACGGTGGCGCGGATCTCGCGGATGTCCTCGATCGTGTTCTCGCGCGCGAGGACGATGCGCTCGATGCCGAGGCCCTGCATCACCTTCGCGCCGGAGGCGTCGTGCACGGTGAGCTGCGTGCTCCCGTGGATCTCGAAGCCGGGGTACACCGCCTGGATCATCCGGATCAGGCCGATGTCCTGCACGATGGCGGCGT
>CAZYQM010000162.1:0-4281 GCA_964649965.1 uncultured Gemmatimonas sp. | reverse complement strand
TTCGAGCGCCTCGGCCATCTCGTGTGGCTTGATGAGGATGTTGAGCGTGAGGTAGATGCGCGCCCCGCGCTCGTGGGCGATCAGGCAGGCCTGCTCCAGTTCGTCCAGCGAGAGCTGCGCCCCGTCGTCGCGCGCGTTGAACTTGGACGCGCCGCAGTACACCGCGTTGGCGCCGTTGGCGACGGCGGCGCGGACGGCGTCGAGCGAGCCGGCGGGCGCCAGCAGTTCGGGGACGGGATTCTTGGCCACGGGGGCAATCTAACCGCTCCCACCCGCGCTCAGCCGAGGGCGGCGACCGTCTCCTGCAGCTGGAGCAGATGGCGCTCCTCGTGCCGAGCGACCATCAGCAGCCACTGCCATCCGTCGAAGTCACCGAAGTACAGGTGCTCGTGCCGCACCAACGAGAGTCGCGGGCCGCAGTCGTAGGCAGCCGCGAGCAGTTGCACGCGTCCGTCCGCGAGGCGCCCGCGCGCTGCCACGAGATCGATCGTCTCGGGCGGCCGGATGCCCTCGGGGGCTTCGAGCCGACGGGACCGGTCGAGGAACGGGATGTGGTCGAGGACGCCGAGCACCGCCTCCGGCGACGGGCCGGGCGGGACGGTCGCCATCGGACCGATCTCCGCCGTCTTGCGCTCGATCAGCCGTGCGACCGAGCGCTCGACCTTCGCCACGTGCCAGACGATCTGCGAGGCCGACCAGCGGCCCGGCGGCGCCTGGCCACGCAGCGGCGCGGGCGTGGCGTCGAGCGCCGCCTCGAAGGCACGCCGCACCCGCATCAGTTCACGCTCGAGCGCCTGGACCCGCCGATCAGTCGGAAGCATACCTGCAATCTCGGCGAGTGGCCGCCGGGGGACAAGCGAGGCGAAACCCTTCGCTCCCGCCGCGCGTAGATTGGGACAAGGAGGCGACAATGCTCGGACTACTTTCGTTGGCCATCTCACTCGGTGCGGTCTGGTTCGGCTATGGGGCCGCGCGCCGCTTCGTACGCGAGCGCCTCCGCTACGTGGACGGCGCGCTCACCGGTGGTGCGGCGATCGTCGCCGGCCTCGGCGCCGCCATCATCGCCTGGCCCGTCGCCTGGCTCGTGCCGCTGATCAGCGGCGGTACGGCGGTGGCGTTCGGCATCGCGGTCGGACTGGGCACCCGGGCGGGTGCGTCCGACGTCAAGCACGGCTACCGCTTGTCGGACGGCCGGTAGAAGCGCAGCATCCAGGCAATCGCGACGAGCGCGATGCCCGACCAGCGCAGCCAGGTGAATCCGACCTTCGCGCCGACGAAGAACACGATCAGTCCCGCGAGCGCGAGGACGATCTTGGCCCGGTGGATCGGCATCAGCGGACGTCCTCGCGGCTCGTGTTCGGAAACGCGAGGATGAAGTCCTTGCCGAAGGCCCGCGACGGCGTCTGGAATCCCGTCGCCACACCGCCCGCGGCGACGCGCGTCGCTGCCGCGACCGCCGTCATCGCCGTCAGCGAATAGCCGTCCGGCGCGACGAGCCGGGACTGCATCACGTTTCCGGCGGCATCGCGCACCTCGCCCCACAGGCGGCTGCGCGCCCCGGCGCGGCGTTCGGCGCTCGGGCCCGGCGTACGTCGCTGGATGCGCGCCTTCAGCAGGCGTTGGATCGGCGCGGTGCCGAGCAGCGGAAGGATCGGCCGCGTGAGGAGCATCATCCGCACGGTCTTCGGAGGCACCGCCGTGTACACGCGGATGTCCGGAATCTGCGTCGAATGGAACGCCGTGGACACGTCACCCCAAGGAATCGTGACGCAATGGCGGACGCGATCGCCAAAGTCGATGTCGCGCGTCGCAAAGGCGCTCGGCACTCGCTCGATGTGGCAGTCGCGCCGGACGGCGCCACCCTGCGCGATGCCTTCGACCATCGTCGTCGCCGTGCCGCGCGAGAGACCGCTGCCTCCCGTGAAGGCGAGCTCGAGCGCCACGGCATCGGGCATCCGTGCGTGCAGGTGCGCCGCCAGGCAATCACTGGGTACGACGTCGAATCCGACGCCGGGCAGCAGCGTGATTCCCGCCGCCCGCGCCGCGACGTTGCTGGCCGCCATCCGCTCGAACACCGCGATCTCGCCGGTGATGTCGAGGTAGTGCACGCGGTTGCGGATGCAGGCCTCGAGCATCGGCTCGGCCGTGCGATGAAAGGGTCCCGCGCAGTGGAGCACGACACGCATCCCGCGCATCGCCGCGTCGAGCGCGGCGGGATCGTCCAACGCCGCAGGGCGCGCCTCGAGCCCAAATTCCGCAGCCAGCGCCTGGAGCGTCTCGGCATTGCGCCCGGAGAGGACCGGGCGAGCGCCGGCGCGCACGGCTTCCTCCACGATCAACCGCCCGGTGTAGCCGGTGGCGCCGTAGATGAGGACCGCCGTCACCGACCTGCGCCCACGAAGGGCGGAATGACGAAGGGGCCGAGGTGCGGGCCGGGGTTCTGCCAGGCCGCACGCAACGCCAGCGCAAGCGTCGCGCGCGTCTCCTCGGGATAAACGATCGCGTCGATGTACCCGCGCGCCCCGGCGTAGCGCGCATCGAGCTGATGCTCGTAATCCTCGCGCATCTCGGCGATGGCCGCCTGCACTGCCGGCGACGGATCCTTGCCGGACTTCTTCGCGGCCTCGAGTGCGGGCCCGTGCACCGCCGCGATGGCTGACTCGCCTTCCATCACGGCCATCCGGCCGGTCGGCCAACTGAAGATGAAGTCGGGATCGAAGCCCTGGCCGGCCATCGCGTAGTAGCCTGCACCGCTCGCGTGATTCACGGTGAGCACGATCTTCGGCACCGTCGCCGTGGCCATCGCCTCCACCCAGCGTGCGCCGGCGCGGATGATGCCCTCGTGCTCCGCCTCCTTGCCGACCATAAAGCCGGAGACGTCCTGGATGAACAGCAGCGGGATGCCCTGGCGATCGCAGCGGTCGATGAAGAACGCGACCTTCTCCGCGCTCTCGGCGTAGATGATGCCGCCGAAGCGAGGCTTCTCGCCCTCGCGCCCCTTGATGAGGCCGCGCGCATTGGCGATCACGCCGACGGGAATGCCCTCGATGCGCGCGTCGCCGCAGAGCATCTCCTTGGCAAGATCGGGCTGGAACTCGTCGAGTTTGCCGTCGTCGAGCAGCGCCTGCAGCATCTCGTGTACGTCGTAGGACATCCGGTGGTCGCTCGGGAGGATGTCGTAGAGCGCGGAGGGCTCGCGGGCGGGGCTCGTGGAGGGATCGTGCGGCGCCACGCGCGGCGGCGGCGCGAGGCGCGCGACCTGCTCGCGGACCATCGCGAGGCACTGCGCATCGTCCTCGGCCGCATAGTGCGCGACGCCGCTGACCGTCGTGTGCATCGAGGCGCCGCCGAGCGTCTCGCCATCCACGCTCTGGCCGGTGGCGCCCTTCACGAGGTTCGGGCCGCCGAGCCCCATAAACGAGCTGCCCTTCACCATCAGGATGACGTCGCTGAGCGCCGGCAGGTACGCGCCGCCGGCCACGCACTGCCCCATCACCGCGGCGATCTGCGGGATGCGCAGGTAGCGCCGCATCAGCGAGTTGTAATAGAAGACGCGCGCGGCCCCGTACTGCCCGGGGAACACACCGCCTTGGTACGGCAGGTTCACGCCCGCCGAGTCCACGAAGTAGATGATCGGGATGCGACAGCGCATCGCGCATTCCTGCGCGCGCAGGATCTTCGGGATCGTCTCCGGCCACCAGGATCCGGCCTTCACCGTCGCGTCGTTGGCGACGACCACGCACTCGCGGCCGTGCACCTGCACGATGCCGGTGATCACGCCGGCGCCCGGCGCCTCGCCTTCGTAGCGGTCGTGGGCGACGAGCAGTCCGAACTCGAGGAAGGCGCTGTCCGGGTCCTTCAGCGCGGCGACGCGTTCACGTGCCGTGAGCTTGCCCTGCGCGTGTTGCTTCGCGATCCGCTCCGCGCCGCCACCCAGTCGCAGCGTGGCCTCGAGGCTGCGGCAGGCATCCGCCAGCTCACGCAGGCGGCTCGAGGGCGAGGCCGCGCCGCGGGCGGCCGGACGGTCGGGGCTCACGCGTCCTGCGACTGCCGCGCGGCGAACCAGTCCTTGATGTAGTCCACCAGTTCCGAGGTGGACGTGCCGGGGCCGAAGAGCTTGCCGATCCCCTGCGCCTCGAGGGCGGCCATATCCTCCTTCGGGATGATGCCGCCGCCCGTGATGAGCACGTCGTCGCGGCCCTGCTCGCGCAGCAGCTGCAGCACGCGCGGGAACAGCGTCATATGCGCGCCGGAGAGGATGGACAGGCCGACAACGTCCAC
>CAZYQM010000161.1:1024-5333 GCA_964649965.1 uncultured Gemmatimonas sp. | reverse complement strand
GAGCAGTCGGCGCGGCTCGCCGCGATCCTGCCGAGCCCGCGGCGCTGGTCTCCGCAGGGCGACGTGGCCTCGCGCCGCGCGGCGATCATCCTCGACCGGATGCGATACGCGGCGCCGCGGGACTGAGCCCGCGGCGCCGCGTCGCTGATCGTTGAACTGCGTGGCGCTGGTGTTGCGTCGTACCGCGGCGCGTCCCGCCTAGAAGCGCAGTCCGACGCCCAACGTCACCCAGCTCGACGCCCCCTTCTCGAACGGCTTGTTGTACGAGGCCGTGGCCTCGAGCATCAGGAAGCCGACGGATACGTTCGGCGCGAACGCCCATTCCTGCGCATCGGTCATATAGCCGAACTCGGCGCCGAGGTCGAGCAGCGGGATCGGCGAGAAGTGCGGGCCGACCTGCAGCATCAGCTCGCTGACGTCATCGATGAGCGGGTTCGCAGACTTGAACTGCGTGTACGTGACGGAGCCCATCATCTTCACGACGAGCAACGGCACGCCGGCACGGAAGTAGGCGCCGATGCCGGCATCGTGCGTGTCGGCGAAGTCGCCCTGCGGCAGGGCGGCGTGCGCGCCGACGCGAAGGTCGAGCAGCGGGATCTGGGCCTGCGCCGGCGCGGCGGCGAGGGCGAGGAAGGCGGAGACTGCGAGCAGACGGCGGAGCATCGGGGCCTCTCGGCGAGTGGTGGAGTCGAGCCTACGGATTCCAGACGACTGGCGGGGCGTCCCGGTCAACGTTCGTCCGTGCGCACCCGATACAGCTGTACCCGCTGCACGCCGAGCGAGTCACGGCTGCGACCGATCATCACGTCCTTCTCGAAGCGGAGCACGGTGACGCCCTTGGGCGTCTCGGCGGCGCCGAGGAGCTTGCCGTCGCGGTCAAGGACATCCCACTGGCGGCTGGAGTCGAGCGGCATCCGGAAGCGCTCGAGCCAGATGCGTCCACTGGGGTCGAGCTTCACGCCGACATACAAGGGCGCAAACTCGCCGAGCGGCAGCGGCTGCGCGTGGAAGTCGGCGTAGCGTGCGCTGTCGGACTGACCGGACATCGCCGCGGCCGACTGCCGCCGGTACTCGTCCCAGACTTCGGCGCTGCGCACGCGAGGACGGTTCCACGCTTCCTCGGCGATCACGGTGCCGTCGAGCGAGTAGATCTGCATCGCGGGGGCGCTGCCGCCGACGATGATGAGGCGGTCGCCATCCACGGCGAACAGTGGCTCCGCCGTCAGCGGGATGGAGAGGGCGCCTACGCGACCCTCGTACTCGTGGAACAAGCGCGGACGCATCGGCAGCTGGATGATCGTGTCAAGCATCGCGCCGGCGGAGTCATAGCGCAGCAGCTGGTAGTTGGTGTTGAACACCTGTCCGGGCGCGCCACGAATGGCACCGCCGTTTGCGAAGGCCTGGACGATCCGCTCGCCGTTGGCCGCGACACCCTGCAAATAGGGGCGCGGTGTGTCCGGATACAACGTGAACCGCCGCGTCTCACGGAAGGTAAAGTCGGGCGCGAGGACGTGGACACGCATCGCCCCCTCGTCGCGCGAATAGATCGCCCGGCCGTTCGTGAACAGGAATCCGGACGAGCCCTGGTTGAACTCCATCGGGCCTGCGCCGACCCGACCGAGCGTCGAAACGTGTTTCCCGGTGGAATCGAACACGCGCAGCTGGTGGGCGTCGCCATCGGCCACGAGGATGCGGCCGTCAGCACTGACGAGTGCGTCGACGATTCGCTCGAACTGATACGCGTCGTCTCCCTCTTCGACGCCAATCACGAGGTACGGCGTCGGATCGATCACGACTCCCGCAGCGTCGGAGACACTGCGCGTGCCGCCGTCGCCACCGCAGGCGACGCCTGCGACGGCGAAGGTGAGCGACAGCGCCTGTCGTGCCCGACGGCCCAGTGCCGAGCGATGCGTATCGCCCATCAACGCCGCTGCCCGATGCGGTACTCCTTCGGCGGCACATTCCCCTGCAGGTGCGTCACGAAGTAGTCCCAGCGCCGGCGCATAATGTACAGCCCGTCGGCGCCGAAGCCGTGGCGGGCGTTCGGCAGCATAATCATATCGAAGTCCTTGTTGGCCTTCATCAGGGCGTCGGCGACGAGCAGCGTGTTCGACGGCGGCACGTTGTCGTCCATCATCCCGTGGATGAGGAAGAGCTTCCCACGGAGGTTTGCCGCGTGCGTCTGGTTGGCCTCGGCGGCGTAGTTGTCGCTGTTGCCCTGGCGCACGAGCATCCCCTGGTAGCGCTCGCCCCAGTCGTCTTCGTAGTTGCGGTTGTCGTGGTTGCCCGACTCGGCGATGCCGACGTCGAAGAACTCCGGCGCCCGGAACATCGCCGTCGCGGTGGCGAAGCCGCCGCCCGAGTGGCCCCAGATGCCGACCTTCTCGATGTCGATGAAGCGATGCCGCTGGGCCAACTGCTGCATCCCCGTCACCTGATCGGGGATGGTGTTGTCGTTCATCCGGCCGTAATAGGCGTCGTGGAAGGCCTTGGAGCGCTGCGGCGAGGAGCCCATCCCGTCGATCAGCACGACGACGAAGCCGAGGTCGGCGAGGGCTTGGTGGTCACCGCGGGCCGGCGAGAACGAGCGCGAACCGACGGATCCGCCCTGCGGGCCCGGATAGATGTAGTTGATGATCGGGTACTTCTTGGTGCTGTCGATATTGGTCGGCGTGAACATCAGGCCGTAGAGGTCCGTCTGGCCGTCGCGGGCCTTCACCGTGAACGGCTGCGGCGCCTTCCAACCGGCGGCGATGAGGCGCGAGATGTCCACGCGGGCGAGCTCGCGCACGACGCGGCCCGTGTTGCCGTCGCGCAGCACCGTCACCGGCGGCACGTTGGGCTGCGAGTAGGTGTCGATGATCCAGCGCCCGTCGGGCGAGAGCTGGACGGAGTGGTTGCCCACCTCCGGCGTGAGGTGCACCAGCTGGCGGCCGTCGAAGTTCACGCGGTACAGCGAGTGGAAGTACGGATCGCGCCCCGCCTCGCGGCCCTGCGCCGTGAAGTAGATGCGCCGCGCGCGCTCATCCACGCGCAGGATGCCCGTGACGTTGCCGTCGCCGGTGGTGATGCGGTTCTTGAGCTGGCCCGTGCGGAGATCGAACAGGTACAGGTGCACCCAGCCGTCGCGCACCGACCACTGGATGAGCTCGTTGCTCGCCGGCAGCACGCGCCACATCTCGTCGTCGAGGGAGGCGTCGCCGATCTGTGTCGGGCTCGTCTCCTCGTAGAGCGTGCGCACCTCGCCCGTCGTCGCGTTCGCGACGCGCATCCAGATCTGCTTGTGGTCGCGCGAGTTCGACACGAAGGCCAGCTGTGAGCCGTCGGGATACCACTCGAGGTCGCAGAGCTCGCCGCCGCAGGCGATGTGGTCGGACACGCGGGAGCGATGCTGGTCGGCGGGCATCTGCAGGCGCGTGACGGTCGGGCGACCGTTGCCGCCATCGAGCGTGATCACCACGCGATGGATGCGGAAGATCACCGAATCACCCGGCAGCGGATAGCGCCAGGCCTGCAGGCTCGGCGCGCCGACGTTGGTCGTGGTGAGGTACATCATCGAGACGCCGCGGCCGTCGTGCTGGAACGTGGCGATGCGCTTGGAGTCCGGGCTCCACGAGACGACCGGATTGTCCGAGTGCACCCAGCCCGCGTTGTTCGTCGCGTAGCCGAAGTCCTCGATGCCGTCGCTGGTGAGCTGCGACTCGGCGCCGGTCGTGAGGTCCTTCATCCACAGGTTGTAGTTGCGGATGAACACCGCCTTGCTGCCGTCGGGGCTCACGCTCGAGCGCGGCGGCGCGGCGTGCGCGGGCCGGGCGGGCGGCGTCGCCTGGCAGGGATCCTGCCCCTGCACGCAGGTGCGGCTCTGGTTGCGCGCGGGATCGACGATCCGAAGCTCGGCACCGCCCGGCGTCTGGACGCGATACCAGAAGCGTCCGTCCGGCAACCACGTGAAGCCGTTCGCCGCACCGCTCACCAGCGGCATCACGTTCTGGCCCAGCCAGCGCTCGGCGCGCTGGTAGTCCTCAGCGGTGAGCTGCACCGGATGGTGCATCGTGTGCTGCTGCGCGGAGAGCAGCGCCGGCGCGGCCAGGGCGGCAATCGCAACGAGCGGACGGAGCAGTCGCATAAGTCGCATTCAATAGAAGGGGGAGTCTGGACTTCGTACCCGAAGAACTTACCGGAGGAACGCTGGAGGCGCAGGTCCGAGGCGGGGGGCTTGCGCAAACTAAGTTTTAACTAGATAGTTAAACCCAATGACCAAGAAGAAGACTGCCTCCAGGCGGAGCCCGCGTCGGCCCGCAGCCGCCGC
>CAZYQM010000161.1:0-1014 GCA_964649965.1 uncultured Gemmatimonas sp. | reverse complement strand
CCGGCACCGGCGACACCGAAACGCGCATCCTCGAGGCCGCGCGTGCGGTGTTCACGCGCGCCGGCACGGCCGGCGCACGGATGCAGGACATCGCCCGCGAGGCCGGCGTCAACCAAGCGCTGCTGCACTACTACTTCCGGTCCAAGCAGGCGCTGGCCGACCGCGTCTTCCGCGATGCGGCGACCACGCTGCTCGCCGCGCTCCCGGGCGTCATCACAAAGGTCGGCACGCTCGAAGAGCTGCTCCGCACCTTCGTGCGCACCTACATCGACACCGTCCGCAAGACGCCCTTCCTCCCGGCCTATATGGCCGCCGAGGCGCACCACAATCCCGAACGCGTCCTCGCGATCGTCCAGTCGGTCACCGGCGTGGATCCGCACGACAAGTCGCCACGACTGCTCCGCTCGGTGCAGGCGATGATCGACGCGCGGGTCGCGGCGGGCGAGATGCGCCCCATCCGCGCCGAGCATCTGATCATCAACACCATCTCCCTGCTCGCCTTCCCCTTCGTCGCGCGCTCGATCCTCGGCGTCGTCCACGCAATGGACGACGAGGCGTTCGACCGCTTCCTCGACGAGCGGCGCGACGAGCTCCCTCGCTTCCTCCTCAACGCGGTGCGTCCCTGATGCCGAGGACCTCATCTCTCCACATCATCCGTGCCGCCGGGCGCGCACTCGCGCTGCTGATCGGCCTGAGCCTGCCGCTCGGCGCACAATCGCAGGCGTCGCTCGACCTCGCCGGACTGCTCCGCGGACTCGAACGCAGCGACCGTCGCGCCGGGCAGCTACCGCTGCTCGCCCGCCAATCCGCGCTGCGCACACGCACGGTGGACCGCGAACTGCTGCCCGCGGCGACGGCGTTCGCCGCGGGCCAGTACGTCTCCGACGTCCCGAGCATCGGTGGCACGCCGATGGTGCCCTACCAGCAGTACGACGCGTACATCACGGTGCGGCAGCGGCTCTTCGACCCGACCCGCGGCGTGCGGCGCGACCTCGAGTCCGCACAGCTCGACGA
>CAZYQM010000160.1:0-5363 GCA_964649965.1 uncultured Gemmatimonas sp. | reverse complement strand
GTCAGGCGGACGCCGTGGCCATCGAACGGCGGTATCTCTCCGTAGGTTAGCAGTTGCCGTCGCGCCGCCCCGGAATCCTTTGGGGGGGTGCTGCCGTAGGGTCGGGGCAGCCTGCCCACGAGTCCTTCGCCCCGTGTGAGATCTATGCAAAACACCCCCGCGACTCCGCCCGCGCAGACGGGTACCCAGACCGGAGCCCCCCAGCTCGAGCAGGTGGTCGGCGGTCCCTACACGGCCCGCGAAATGTATGACGCTGCCCAGCGACACCGCCGGATCGTGCGCGAGCAGTTGGCCAACACCGAGGCCGAGCGGGATCAGGTTGCCCAGCAACTCCGCCGCCCGGAGGTGGCCGGCGTGGACAAGGTGGGGTTGGAGGAGCGGCTCAAGGCGCTCGACGCCCGCGTGATTGACCTGCAGAACCAACTGTCGCAGGCCCAGACCCGCGAGTCGCAGGCCGCCGCGCTCCCCGGCGCCACGACGCGCTCCCCGCAGGAAGTCAGCAGCGATCGGTTCGAGATCGTGTTCGGGGTCACGACGGTCATCCTCACCGTGCTGGCGATCCCGATCGTCCTCGCCTGGGCGCGCCGCCTGTGGAAGAAGTCGTCGGTGACGCTTTCGATGACGCCCGAACTGGACCGCCGCCTCGATTCGATCGAGAAGGCCATCGATACCACGGCGCTGGAAGTCGAGCGCATCGGGGAGGGCCAGCGCTTCGTCACGCAGCTGATGGCGAACCGTACGGTGCAGGAGCAAGCGGCCCTTTCGGCGCCGAAGGAATCTCGCTGACAGCGTTCTGGGGGCAGCTCGCGTAGCTTGCGGGATGCCTCGCGCCAATATGTTCGCCTATCCCCGGCAGGACGTCGTCGCCGGGTTCGTGGTTTTCCTCGTCGCGTTGCCGCTGTGCCTGGGCATCGCACTCGCATCGGGCGCGCCGCCCGTCTCGGGACTCATCGCCGGTGCCGTCGGCGGCCTCATCGTCCCGTGGCTCAGCCGCTCGCCGCTCTCGGTCACGGGACCGGCCGCCGGACTCACGGCCATCGTGCTCGCCGAGACGCAGGCGCTCGGTTCCTTCGACCTGTTCCTCACCGCGACGGTGCTCGCGGGCATCCTGCAGGCGGGATTGGGCCTGCTGCGCGGCGGGCGACTCGCCGCGCTCGTGCCTTCGGCGGTCATCAAGGGAATGCTCGCGGCGATCGGTCTCACCATCGTGTGGAAGCAGCTGCCGGTGGCGCTGGGGGTAAACGCGCTGGCCGACGTCACGGAGTCCGTGAGCGTCGGGGCGATCCTGCTCACGCTGGCCGGGCTCGTCGTCCTCTATGGATGGCGCTACACGCGCCTGGCCAAGCTGGCGGTGGTGTCCCCGGCGATGGTCGTGGTCCTGCTCGCGAGCCTGCTCGCGGCGGTGTTCTCCGCGATTCCCGCGCTGGCGCTGCCTTCGGAGCAGTACGTGAACGTACCGCTCGGTGGCGTGGATGCCCTGGTGGCCGCATTGCCGCGGCCCGATTGGTCGGGCTTCGGCGTGGGGGAGGTGTGGATCGCCGCGGTGACCGTCACGGTGGTGGCGAGCATCGAGACGCTGCTGTCGTTGCAGGCCATCGACCGCCTGGATCCGCTGCGCCGCACGAGTCCGCCGGACCGCGAGCTGCTGGCCCAAGGGGCCGCGAACGCGGCGTCGGGCTTCTTCGGCGGCCTGCCCGTGACGGCGGTGATCGTGCGCAGCGGTGCGAACCTCGCGGCCGGCGGCCGCGAGCGGATGTCGGCGCTGGTGCACGGCGTGCTGATCGTGCTCGCGGTGGTGTTCGCCGCGCCCCTGCTGACGAAGATCCCGCTGGCCGCCCTCGCGGCCGTGCTGATCCAGGTGGGCCTCAATCTCTGCACGCCGGTGCTGTTCTCGACGCAGGTCCGGCTCGGCTGGACGCAGTTCGCGCCGTTCGCGCTGACGATCGTCGCGGTGCTGGCGCTGGACCTGCTCAAGGGTGTGGTCGTCGGCATCCTCGTGGGCATCGTCTTCGTGCTGTACCAGAATTCCCGCGGCGCGATCCTGCAGGAGCGCGCGCCGAGCGGGGCGCTGCTGCTGCGCTTCCATCGGGACGGGACTTTCCTCTCGAAGCCGGCGATCGTCACGATGCTCGACGCGATTCCCGATGGCGAACGCGTGCAGATCGACGCGACGGGCGAGTACATCGACCACGATGTGAAGGAAGTGCTGGCCGCGTTCCTCGCCGATGCACCGCGGCGGAACATCCTCGTGACGGTGACCGGCGTGGACCTGTCAATGGCGACGCCCGGCGGCGGACACTAGACTCTTTCCAGACCCTCAACCCCGACTGACGATGCGACTGACCTTCCGCAGCGCCCGTGCCGCCCTGCTCGTGCCCTTGGCGAGCGTGGCGCTGGCCGCGCAGTCCAACGCCCCGCTGCTCGGCGTCCGCGTGGATGCCGACCGCAACAAGCTGCTCCTCGAGATCCCGCAGGGACAGCTCAACAAGGATCTGCTGCACCAGACGGTGCTGGCGACCGGCGCAGGCGTCGGGTCTCTCGGGCTCGATCGCGGCCAGGTCGGCGGCGAGACGGTCGTCCGCTTCGAACGTCGCGGCCGGCGGGTGCTGATGGTCGCCGACAACTGGACCTCGCGGGCCCCTGCCGCAGACGCGGCGGGCCAGCGCGCGGCGGCCGAGGCGTTTCCGCGGGCGGTGCTGGCGTCATTCCCGATCGAGAACGAGTCGGACGGACGCCTGACCGTGGACGCGACGGGCTTCTTCCTCAGCGACACGTATGGCGTGGCGGAGTCGATCCGTCGCGCGCAGCAGGGCACGGCCCGCGTGGATGCGAACCGCAGCTGGTTCGACGGCGACCGCACGAAGGCGTTCCCGCGCAACGTCGAGATCCACGCGGTGCTCACGTTCAACGTGGACAACGCGGGTGGCGCACTGCGGCGCTTCGCCGCCGACGGCAGCGCGCCGGTCTTCGAACTGCATCACTCGCTGGTCGCGCTACCGGAGGCCGAGGGCTTCCGCCCGCGCCGCGGCGACCCGCGCTCCGGCTTCTTCGGCACGAACTTCCTCGACTTCTCGCAGGGGCTCGACGGCACGTATCGCGCGGGCTTCGCCAATCGGTGGCGGTTGATCCCGAAGGACCCGGCGGCGTACCAGCGTGGCGTGCTCACCGAGCCGGTGAATCCGATCATCTACTATCTCGACCCGGGCATCCCGGAGCCGTATAAGTCGGCGTTCCGCGAGGGCGGCAACTGGTGGAGCACGGTGTTCGAGGCGGCGGGCTTCAAGAACGCCTTCCAGGTGCGTGACCTGCCGGCCGGTGCGGACCCGATGGACGCGCGCTACAACCTCATCTACTGGGTGCACCGCAATAGCTTCGGCCCGTCGGTCGGTCCGTCGTTCGCCGATCCGCGCACGGGCGAGATCGTGCGCACCGTGGTGCGGATGGACTCGTACCGCTCGCTGGTGGACTACAACATCTGGGCCGGCCTCGTGCCCGCCGCCGGTGCGCGCGGCCTTGGCGTCAGCGCCGAGGACTTCGCGATGGCGCGCCGGCGCCAGCATACGGCGCACGAGATCGGCCACACGATCGGCCTCTCGCACAACTTCATCGCCGCGTCGCAGGGCCGCTCGTCGGTGATGGACTATCCGTTCCCGCTCATCAGCGTGGGGGCGAACAACACGATTGACCTCTCGCAGGCGTACGCGCCGATGGCCGGCGCCTGGGATTCGCTCGCCATCCGCTACGGCTACACCTGGTATCCGAACGCCGAGGCGGAGGCCGCGGGACTCCAGCGCATCGTGCAGGAGATGATCCGCCGCAACGTGCGGTTCATCGCCGACCAGCACGCCGGTGCCGACGGCTCCATCCCCACGGCGACGCGCTGGGTGGAAGGCGCGACGATGGTGGACGCCGTGAACCGCACGATGGCCGTGCGTCGCGTGGCGATGCAGGCCTTCGACGAGCGGGCGATCCAGCCCGGCGAGCCGATGTACCTGCTCTCGATGCGCTTCCTGCACGTGTACCTGCATCACCGCTACTCGCTCGAAGGCCTGATCAAGACGGTCGGCGGGATGGACTTCCGCTACACGATGCGCGGCGACGGGCAGGTGCCGACGACGGTGATCCCGGTGGCCGAGCAGCGAGCGGCACTGACGATGGCGCTCGATGCGGTGCAGCCGGCGCAGCTCGAGGTGCCGGAGCGCGTGCTCGCGATGATCCCGCCGGTGCCGCCGGGCGGCGACGGGACCTACGACTGGCTGCCGCGCGCCGGCACGACGGTGGACCAGGTCGAACTCGGCGGCGGCCTCGCCACCGAGGTCATCGAAGGCCTGATGGACCGCGAGCGGATGAATCGCGTCGCGCTGTTCTTCGCGCGCGATCGCCAGCAGATGAACGTCCACGAGTTGATGGAGACCATCCTCAACCGCAGCTGGTACGCGCCGGATGCGACGACGCCAAGCCAGCAGGCGCTGCAGCGGGCGCTGCGCCGCGTGGTGCTGAACACGATGCTCGACCGCGCCGGTGATGCGCGTGCCGACGCGGACGTGCGGCAGGTGGTGGCGTATCACCTCGATGCGCTGCGCCAGCGGCTGCAGGCGCAGGCCCCGACGCCGGCGATCGCCAACCAGGCGTTGCGCGAATCGGCGCTGCGGGAGATCGCGATGTTCTTCGACGGACGCGACGATGCATCGAAGCGCACGCGCTATCCGGTGATCGCGCTCCCCTGGCCCTGAGCGGGGACGGCGGGCGCGTTCAGCGCCCGCTGCCCATCAGGAACCGGCACGCGGAGTCGCCGCGTGCCTCGCAGGCGACCTCCTCGGCCCAGCCGTTCGGGCCGAGGAGCGCTTGCGCGAGCCGGCCGAAGGTGCCGGCGTAGAAATCGCAGAGCGGTTCGCGGCTGCGTTGCCCGGCGCGGAGCGGGCAGTGTTGGATGGTGATCACGGCCGGATCGCCGGGCGTGATGTGCACGTGGGCGCTGCCGGCGAAGGTCCACGTGTGCCTGCCGATGGCAGCGAGCAGCACGCGCAACGCCATCTCATTGGGCAGCAGCGGCAACAGCCACTGCGCCGGTTTCGGGATGCGGTGCGCGAGCAGATAGTCGCCCGTGCGCCTTCCCGACTCGCGCATCACATCACGGGCGAACGCGAGGCCGTAGGCTTCGTGGACCGCGCGCACGAGGGCGTTGGCGGTCGCCTCGTCCACCATCTCCTGGGGGAGGTCGGCGAGCGCGTGTGCCGTGCTCCGCCGGAGCAGTCGGTCGGTGACGTCCTCACCCACGCGGGCGCTGAGGGCCTGCGCCGTCTGGATGATGACGTTGGGGCCGATGCGTCCCGCCGCAGCGGCGGCCGAAGCCGACGCCGTCA
>CAZYQM010000159.1:3369-5380 GCA_964649965.1 uncultured Gemmatimonas sp. | reverse complement strand
CCGTTCTTCCTCGAAGGCGCGGGCATCTTCGATTTCCGCACCTCCTGCGGTGATGTCGACGACGGCTGCCGCGGCCTCTTCTACTCGCGACGCATCGGTCGCTCCCCGCAGCTGGGCGGCCTCTACCCCGACGTCGGCAACGCCAGCGCGTCGCGCGTACTCGGCGCGGCCAAGCTCTCCGGCCGCCTGTCCAACGGCCTGAACCTCGGCGTGCTGAACGCCATCACCGGGCGCGAGACCGGATCGCTGTCCCGCACCATCGAGCCGCAGACGAACTACGCCGTCGTGCGCCTGCTGCAGGACCTCCCGCGCGGCTCGGGCGGCATCGGCGCGATGTTCACCGCCGTCAATCGCACGCTCGATGGCGACAGCGAGGATTTCCTCCGCCGCGAGGCCTACGCCGGCGGCCTGGACTTCCGGAAGCGCTTCGCCGAGAACCGCTACGAGCTCACCGCGATGCTGTCTGGCTCGATGGTGCGCGGCACGGCGGACGCCATCGCCCGCACGCAGCTCGACGGCATCCATCGCTACCAGCGTCGCGATGACGGCATCGCCTTCGACCCGACACGCACCCAGCTCGTCGGGGACGCGCAGCGCCTCACCATCTCCAAGTTCGGCGGCGGCATCACGCGCTTCCAGACGTTGCTGCAGCGCTTCTCGCCCGGCTATGAGACCAACGACCTCGGCTTCCAGACCCGTGCCGACGAGCAGATCTTCCGCAACTGGTTCGCGTTGCAGTTCAACGAGCCGACCAAGTACTACCGTCGCGCGTTCCTGAACTTCAATACGTTCAACGCGTGGACCACTGAAGGCCTGCCCACGCAGTTCGGCCTCAACACGAATATGCACGCCGAGCTCCCCAACACGCACTGGCTGCACTGGGGCGTGAACGGCGACCTTCCGGGCACCTTCGACGACCGCGCGGCGCGCGGTGGCGTGGCCTTCCGTCGCGCCGCGACCTTCGAGATGTGGGCGGGCTGGGAAGGCGACCGTCGCGTCTGGTACACGCCCGTCGTCTTCGGTGGGATGTGGCGCGGCGACGAGTGGGCCTCGCGCGGCGGCTGGGCGGAGGTCGGCTACCAGTTCCGCATCGGCTCGGCGTTCAACGCCAGCCTCGGCCTCAACGGCTCGCGCTCGCTCAACGACTCGCAGTGGTTCCAGAACTACGGCGATGTCGCCACCGACACGGCGCACGTGACCTTTGCGCAGCTCGACCAATGGACCGTCGGCATCACGACGCGGCTCAACTACACGATGTCGCCGAACCTGTCGCTGCAGGTCTACGCGCAGCCGTTCGCCAGCGTCGGCGATTACAGCGACTGGAAGGAACTCAGCGACACGCCGCGTGCCGCGCGCTACGGCGCGCGCTTCCAGCCCTTCGACGCCGTCGGGACGATCGGCGCCGGCAGCAACGACCCGGGCGGCGTCAACTTCAAGCAGCTGCGCACCAACACCGTGCTGCGCTGGGAGTACCGCCCCGGGTCGATCCTCTTCCTCGTCTGGCAGCAGGGCCGCGATGCGTTCGCCGGCGCGCCGACACAGTTCAACTTCGGCCGCGACTTCGGCGACCTCGTCGCGCTGCACCCGAACAACACCTTCCTGCTGAAGATGTCGTACTGGTTCAACCCGTAAGGGTCGCGGTTACACCCGTAAGGGTCGTCGCTACACCCGCGAGGATCAGGCGCTTTGCGTCGCGGGCCGGCCCGGACCGACCCGCGCGCGCATCGCCATCCACGCCACGCCGCCCAGCGCGAAACCGATGGCAATCATCTGCGCCATCGTGAACGGTCCGAAGAACCGATCGTCCTTGGCGCGGAAGATCTCGACCACGAAGCGCTCGAGACCCGCCAGCACGCAGTACGCGCCGAACAACCAGCCGGCGGCGTGCTTATGGTCGCGCAGCCGCCAGAGGATGAAGAACATCGCGAGGCCCATCGCCGTCTCGTAGAGCTGCGTGGGATGCACCGCGAGCACCTGGTTGCCCGGCAGGCCCTCGAGTCCCTTCGCGCCG
>CAZYQM010000159.1:0-3359 GCA_964649965.1 uncultured Gemmatimonas sp. | reverse complement strand
GGATCGCCGGATTGGCCGGGTTCTTGAACTGTTGCAAGAGGACGTACTTGCCTGGCTCACTGGCAACAATCTCTTCGGCTTTGTTGATGGCCCCGGTCATGCCGCGGGCACCTTCGGTGAGTACCAACTTCGCGCCGAACGCCACGAGGTTGTCCACCGTGCTCGGCGGCGCGCCCTCGGGGAACGCCACCGAGAGCGGCCCGTCCCAGGGACGGCCGTAGTCGTCGCCGACGGCCCAGCAGCCCGAGCGCCCGACGCTGTACGCCGCGGCGAGACCCGGCGCCGCCGCGTCCGACACCTGCGCGAAGCTCTGCTTCTTGTAGAGGATCGTGCCCGCCGAGGCCACGATGCCGCCGATCAACCCACCCCAGAACACGAAGCCGGCGCGGCTGAAGATCGCGCCCAGGTCGCCGACGAGGATCGCGTAGTAGAGCTTCGCGCCGAGCAGGCCGCCAATCACCGCCGCGACCGTCACGTCACCCATAATCTCGCTGTCGAAGCCGCGCGCCTCGAGATTCTCGCTCGCCACCATCTGCCCGATCACGAAGGCCAGCAGCATCGCGATGCCGAAGCCGGTGAGCTGCAGCGGGCCGAGGTCGTAGGCGAAGGGAATGTGGGTGAACATCAGTCGGAAGTCGTGAGTTGGGAGTAGGTGGAAACTACAACATTCCCGGGATCGGCAGGCTGCTGTGCGCGTTGAGGGTCGGCTCCGAGCGCTCGCCGCGCTCCAGTCGGAACAGGGCGGCGGCACCGATCATCGCGGCGTTGTCCGTGGCGAGCCGCGGCGTCGGGGCGAACACGGTGCCGCCGGTCTTCTTGGCCTCGGCACGCATCGCAGCCACCAACGCGCCGTTGCAGGCCACGCCGCCACCAAGGACGATCTTCCTGCGGCCGTGAAGCTTCGCCGCGCGGATGGTCTTCGCGACCAGCGTGCCGACCAGCGCGTCCTGGAAGCCGCGCGCGATGTGCGGCTTCTCCGCCTCGAGGTCCTGCGCCTGCTGCGTGGCGAGCAGCACCGCCGTCTTCAGGCCGCTGAACGAGACATCGAAGTAGTCGGCGTCGCCGGGCTTCTGGCCGGCATTCAGCATCGGCTTCGTGAAACGCTGACGCTTGGGGTCGCCGTCGCGCGCCAACTGCTCGAGATGCCGGCCGCCGGGGTAGGGGAGGCCCAGCAGCTTGGCGGCCTTGTCGAAGGCCTCGCCGGCCGCATCGTCGCGGGTACGGCCGAGCAGGCGATACGAACCCCAGGCTTCCACGTCCAGCAGCAGCGTGTGGCCGCCGCTGACGAGCAGGGCGGTGAACGGCGGCGTCGCGTCCGGATGCTCAAGCACCGTCGCGAAGAGGTGCCCTTCCATATGGTGCACGCCGATCACCGGCTTGTCGGCAGCCGCGGCCAGCGCCTTTGCGTAACTCACGCCGACGAGCAGGGCGCCGACCAATCCCGGCGCGTGCGTGACGGCGATCGCGTCAATGTCATCCATCGCGGCGCCCGCATCGGCCAGCGCGCGCGCGGTGACGGGGACGATGGCGGTCAGATGCTCGCGCGAGGCGATCTCCGGCACCACGCCGCCGAACACCGTGTGCACGTCCTGCGAGAGGATGACCAGCGACTCGAGCTGCGGCGCGGTCGAGCTGCCGCT
This sequence comes from uncultured Gemmatimonas sp., assembly GCA_964649965.1. GTDB lineage: Bacteria > Gemmatimonadota > Gemmatimonadetes > Gemmatimonadales > Gemmatimonadaceae > Pseudogemmatithrix. The sequence goes on along the minus strand of CAZYQM010000159.1, from coordinate 1,719 downwards.
CAGCACGGCGGCCGACGTCTCGTCGCAGGAGGTCTCGAGGGCGAGGATGCGCATAACTCAGGCAGCGACGCGGCGCCGGCGATCGCGCCTCGCGCCGCTCACTCCGGTCGCGGCTCCGCGAGCAATCGCTCGAGGTAGGCGATGCTCGCCGGCGCGTCCCAGGCCTCGGCGCCCATCGGGGCACCGATCACGCGGCGCCGCAGGCGTCCGTCGCGTCCGATGATGAACGTCTCAGGCACGCCCGTCGTCTGGTAGCGGCGCTGGATGTCGCCCGCGGGGTTGTGCAGGATCTCGAAGCTGAGCTGCATCTCCTCGGTGAACGCGTTGATCGCGTCTTCCATCCCGCCGACATCGATGCTCACTGCCACGACCTTCAGGCCCTTGGGGCCGAGCTCGCGATGCAGCCGCTCGATCGCCGGCATCTCGACGCGGCAGGGTCCGCACCAGGTCGCCCAGATGTTGAGGAGCACGACCTCGCCCTCGTAGTCGGCGAGCGTCTTCGCCAGGCTGCCGGCGGCCATCGGATTCGCCTCGAACTGCGGCGCCGCGTTCCCGATCTTCACCGGGAACAGCTCCGCGGCCAACTGATCCTTCGCCGAGTAGAGCCCGAGGCCGACCAGCGCCACGAGCACGCCGACGATGATCCACTGGACCTTCCGGCTCACGCCTGCTCCGCGCAGCGCGCGCGCAAGGCGGCGATCTCCGCCACCGGATCCTTGGCCGAGAAGATCGCGTTGCCCGCGACGAAGGTGTCCGCGCCGGCGCGCCAGCAGGCCGTGATCGTCTCCCGCGCGATGCCACCGTCCACTTCGAGCAGCGCACGCGAGTGCGTCTCGTCGAGCAGCTGCCGCGCGCGCGCGATCTTGTTCACCGAGCCTTCGATGAACTTCTGCCCGCCGAAGCCGGGGTTCACGCTCATAATGAGCAGCAGGTCCAGGTCCGCCGCGACCTCGCGCAGCGTCTCCAGCGACGTGCTCGGGTTCAGCGTCGCGCCGGCCTTGGCGCCGAGTTCCTTGATGCGCATCACCTGACGGTGCAGGTGCGGCGCGGCCTCGACGTGGATCGTGATCGTGTCGGCGCCGGCCTTCACGAAGCTGTCGAAGTATTTCTCCGGCTCGACGACCATCAGGTGGCAGTCGAGCGGCAGCTTCGTGAGCTTCTTGCAGGTCTCGATGACCTTGGCGCCGAAAGTGAGGTTCGGCACGAACACGCCGTCCATCACGTCCACGTGCAGCCAGTCGGCGCCGCCTTCCTCCAGCATCGCCAGATCCTCGGCCAGCTTGCCGAAGTCGGCGGAGAGCAGCGACGGCGCGATGCGGACGGACTTCGCGGGCATTACGAATCTCCTCGGCGCAACCGCGCCGCAAACGAACCGTCGGCGCCGTGGCGCTGCGGCAGCACGCGCAGACGACCGGCGTCGAGCACGGTCTCCGGCACGGCTCCCGCCGGCGGCGGCTCGAGCTTCCAACCCGGGTGATCCGCGAGGAAGGCCTCGACCTGCGCGTCGTTCTCCTCAGGCTCCATCGAGCAGGTGGAGTACACGAGCAGGCCGCCCGGCTTCACGTTTTTCGCTGCCCCGCGCAGGATCGCGCGCTGCGTGGCGCTCATCACCGCGAGGTCGCTGGTGCGCAGGCGCCAACGCGCATCGGGATGACGGCGGAAGGTGCCGGTGCCGGTGCAAGGCGCGTCCACGAGCACGGCATCGAACTGCCCCAGCGA
>CAZYQM010000158.1:1102-5421 GCA_964649965.1 uncultured Gemmatimonas sp. | reverse complement strand
GTCAGCGGCGAAGTGAAGGCCGATGCGCGCGCGCCGGGCGGCGTCGAACTCGGCGTCACCGAACTCTCGCTGATCGGTGGCAGTGCACAGGACTACCCGATCCAGCCGAAGGAACACGGCGTGGATTTCCTGCTCGACAACCGCCATTTCTGGCTGCGCACGCCTCGCCAGGTGGCGATTATGCGCATCCGCAACGAGATCGAGCAGGCGATCCACGACTTCTTCTATGAGCGGGGATTCCTTCGCACCGACACGCCGATCCTCACGGCGGCCATCGGCGAGCGCTCGGGCCTGTTCGCGACGGAGTACTTCGACGAGGGTAACGCGTACCTCGCGCAGACGGGCCAGCTCTACGGCGAGGCGCTCGCCGCGGCCTTCGGCAAGATCTACACCTTCGGCCCGACCTTCCGCGCCGAGAAGTCGAAGACGCGTCGCCACCTCACCGAGTTCTGGATGATCGAGCCCGAGGTGGCCTTCTACGACACGCACGACAATATGCGCCTGCAGGAGGACTTCGTGAGCTTCCTCGTGCAGCGCGTCGTCGAGCGGCAGCCGGCCGCGCTCAAGGAACTCGAGCGCGACGTCAGCAAGCTGGAGAAGGTGAAGGCGCCGTTCCCGCGCATCGACTACACCGATGCCGTCGCGACGCTGCAGAAGAAGGGCAGCAAGGTGCAGTGGGGCGACGACCTCGGCGCCGAGGACGAAGCGCTGCTCGTCGAGGATTACGAGACGCCGATCTTCATCTGCAACTATCCGAAGGAAGCCAAGGCCTTTTATATGAAGGAGAACCCGGCGGATCCGCGGACGGTGCTCTGCGACGATATGCTCGCGCCGGAAGGCTACGGCGAGATCATCGGCGGTTCGCAGCGCGAGGATGACTACGACAAGCTCCTGCACCGCATCAAGGAAGAGAACCTGCCGCTCGACGCGTACTCGTGGTATCTCGACCTGCGGAAGTACGGCACGTTCGTGCATTCGGGCTTCGGGCTCGGGCTCGAGCGCACGGTGGCGTGGATCTGCGGCACGCCGCACATCCGCGAGTGCATCCCATTCCCGCGCCTGATGACGCGCCTGCATCCGTGATGACGACGACCCGTGGCCGCGGTACGCGGCCTCCGACGACGTGAGCGCCTCCGACCTTCCGCGAAACCCCGGCGGCCCGCTCGACCTCGAGGTCGTGCGGGCCATCCGCGTCAACAAGAGTGCCGCCGAGCGTCGCTCGGCGACGATCCCGACGCGGCGCACGGTCAAGAAGCAGTGGCAGGCCGCCTGGCTGCTGAAGGCCATCACGCTGATGGACCTCACCACGCTCTCGGGCGATGACACCGCCAGCAACGTGAAGCGGCTCTGCGCGAAGGCTCGGCGTCCGCTGCGTGATGACCTGGTGGACGCACTGGGCGTGGCCGACCTCGATATCACGGTCGGCGCGGTGTGTGTGTATCACCAATGGGTGGCGACGGCGGTCGAGGCGCTGGAAGGCTCGGGCATTCCCGTCGCTGCGGTAAGCACGGGCTTCCCGGCCGGCCTCTCGCCGTTCAAGCAGCGTGTGGCGGAGATCCACGAGAGCGTGAAGGCCGGCGCGCAGGAGATTGATATCGTCATCACGCGCCGCCACGTGCTCACGGGCGACTGGCAGGCGCTGTACGACGAGGTGAAGGCCTTCCGTGAGGCCTGCGGCGATGCGCACTTGAAGGCCATTCTCGCCACGGGTGAGTTGGCCACGCTTACGAACGTGGCGCGGGCGAGCTGGGTGGCGATGCAGGCCGGCGCCGATTTCATCAAGACCAGCACCGGCAAGGAAGGCACCAACGCCACGCTGCCGTTCTCGCTCGTGATGACGCGGCAGATCCGCGAGTACGAGCGTGCGACGGGCTACAAGGTGGGGTACAAGCCCGCCGGTGGCATTCGCACAGCCAAGCAGGCGCTGGAGTACCTGATGCTGATGAAGGAAGAGCTCGGCAACCGCTGGCTCGAACCGGACCTCTTTCGCTTTGGCGCCAGCTCGTTGCTCACCGATATCGAGCGCCAGCTCGAGCACTACGTCACGGGCCGCTATGCGGCGGCCCATCGCCATCCGATGCCGTGATGCGCGTGCCGACTGACTCCCGCGCCGCGCTCGTGCGGCGATTCGAAATCCTCATCCCCGCGGTGACCCGATGACCAGCGTTGCCGAGATCTTCAAGACGATGGACTACGGCCCGGCGCCGGAGAGCGACGCCGAGGCGTGTGCGTGGTTGGCCAAGCACGCTGCCAAGTTCGGGCACTTCGTGAACGGCGCGTGGACGAAGCCGGGCACGACGTTCACCGTGATCGACCCAAGCACGACCGATGTGCTCGCCAAGGTCACGCAGGGCACGACCAAGGACGTGGACGCCGCCGTGGCCGCCGCACGCAAGGCGCAGCGCAGCTGGGGCAAGCTGAGCGGGCATCAGCGCGCCAAGCATCTCTACGCCCTCGCGCGGATGGTGCAGAAGCACTCGCGCCTCTTCGCCGTCGTCGAATCGCTAGACAACGGGAAGAGCATCCGGGAAACGCGCGACCTCGATATCCCGCTCGTGGCGCGGCACTTCTACCACCACGCCGGCTGGGCGCAGCTCTTCGAGCAGGAGTTCGCCGGCTACGGACCGGTGGGCGTGGTCGGGCAGATCATTCCGTGGAACTTCCCGCTGCTGATGCTGGCGTGGAAGATCGCGCCGGCGCTGGCGGCGGGGAACACGGTGGTGCTGAAGCCGGCGGAGTTCACGCCGCTGTCTGCGCTGCTCTTCGCCGAACTCGCGCACGAGGCCGGGCTGCCGCCGGGCGTGCTCAACATCATCACCGGCGACGGCAGGACCGGCGCGGCGATGGTCGAGCACAAGGGCATTGATAAGATCGCCTTCACCGGCTCCACCGAGGTCGGCAAGATCATCCGCCGCGCCACGGCCGGCAGCGGCAAGAAGCTCTCGCTCGAGCTCGGTGGGAAGTCGCCGTTCATCGTGTACGAGGACGCCGATCTCGCCGCCGTCGTCGAGGGCGTGGTGGACGCCATCTGGTTCAACCAGGGGCAGGTCTGCTGCGCCGGCTCGCGCCTGCTCGTGCAGGAGGGCATCCACGACCGCCTGATCGAGAAGATCCGCGCGCGGATGGAGAAGCTCCGCGTGGGCAAGCCGCTCGACAAGGCGGTGGATATGGGTGCGATCGTCGCGCCGGAGCAGCTCGAGCGCATCACGGCGCTGGTGAAGCAGGGCGCCGACGAAGGCGCGACGATGTGGCAGCCGAGCTGGAGCGTGCCGAAGAATGGCTGCTTCTATCCGCCGACGCTGTTCACGAACGTCGAACCGGCGAGCACGATCGCGCAGGTGGAGATCTTCGGGCCGGTGCTCGTGGCGATGACCTTCCGTACGCCGGAAGAGTCGGTCGCGCTGGCGAACAACACGCCGTACGGCCTCGCGGCCAGCGTGTGGAGCGAGAACATCAACCTCGCGCTGGACATCGCGCCGAAGCTCAAGGCCGGCGTGGTCTGGATCAACGCGACGAACCTGTTCGACGCGGCGGCGGGGTTTGGCGGGTATCGCGAGAGCGGGTTCGGGCGGGAAGGGGGGCGGGAGGGGATGTACGAGTACTGCAGCCGTAAGCTGCAAGCTGTAAGCGGTAAGAGAACTGCAACTGCGGCGCGTCCGCGGGCTGTTCGCTCACAGCTCACAGCTTACAGCTCAGAGCTGCCGTCCGTCGACCGCACCCCGAAGCTCTTCATCGGCGGCAAGCAGGCGCGGCCGGACAGCGGGTATTCGCGCATCGTCCTGAACCCGAAGGGGCAGCGCATCGGCGAGGTCGGTGACGGCAACCGCAAGGACCTGCGCAACGCGGTCGAGGCGGCACACGCCGCGGTGAAGGGCTGGAGCAAGTCCACCGGGCATCTGCGCGCGCAGATCCTCTATTACATCGGCGAGAACCTCACCGCTCGCGGCGACGAGTTCGCGGCGCGGCTGCGGGCGCAGACGGGCGCGACGGCGGCGCAGGCGAAGGCCGAGGTCGAGGCAAGCGTCGCGCGGCTCTTCAGCTACGCCGCCTGGGCCGACAAGTGGGATGGCGCGGTGCACAACGTCCCGATCCGCGGCGTGGCGCTGCAGATGAACGAGCCGATCGGCGTCGTCGCGGTCGCGGCGCCGGACGAGTCGCCGTTGCTGGGCTTCATCTCCACGGTGGCGCCGCTCGCTGCAACGGGCAACGCGGTGGTCGTGGTGCCGAGTGAGCCGCATCCGCTCTCGGCGACCGATCTCTACACGGTGTTCGAAAGCTCCGACCTTCCGGCAGGCGTGGTCAACATCGTCACGGGTGCC
>CAZYQM010000158.1:0-1092 GCA_964649965.1 uncultured Gemmatimonas sp. | reverse complement strand
TGGTCAAGACGCTGGCCGAGCACGACGACGTGGAAGGCATCTGGTACTGGGGCACGCGCGAGGGCGTGAAGGCCGTCGAGCTGGCGAGTGCGCACAATATGAAGCGCACCTGGTGCCACGCGGCGTCGCCGGACTGGCACGATGCGGCCGAGGGCGAGGGCCGGGAGTTCCTGCGCGAGGCGACGCAGGTGAAGAACATCTGGATTCCCTACGGCGAGTAACGGCGTTCACCACGAAGGCACGAAGGGTCCCGGTGTAAACGTTCAGGCCCGCAACTCCAAGAAGCATTGCTCCCTTGGCGTTGCGGGCCTGACGTCTATTGCGGCTCCCTTCGTGCCTTCGTGGTGAAATCAGTTGCCGTTTGCCGCCGCACGCGCCAGGTCGCGCAGCGCGTCCGCGAGCATCCGCACGCGAGCCGCATCGCGGGACTGCGCGGCATCACCCTGCACGCTGGACGCCAGACGGTTGAGCGTCTCACGCCGCGCCGTACCCGTCATCCGCTCCGCGGCATCGATGCCACGCGCGATCTCACCCAGCCGCGCGGCCGGTAACGCATTGCCGCGCGTGAGCTGGTCGAGGTAGCTGCGCGCCACGGGGAACGCCGCCGGCCACACGAGCTTCGGCTGGCTCTGCGGATTGTACTCCTCCATCATCACCAGCTTGGCGGCCGCGATCTCGTTCTCGCTCAGGTGCTCGCTCGGCAAAATCTCAAGGATGTCGAGCCCGCGCGCCATCTCGGCCGAGTAGATGCGGCCGTTGTACCAGTACGCGCCCCAGCTGCCGGCGATCGTGCCGCGGCCACGGGCCTGGCCCTCGACCGGCGCCGCGTCCACCGGGCCGCGGTCGAAGAAGGCGATCTCGTACGGCTTGTCCGGGTCCGTGAAGTCAATCACGTCCACGCCGCCCTGGTACCAACCCTGCACCATAATGTCGCGGCCTGGCACGGGGATGAGGCCGCCGTTGTGCGAGACGCAGTTCTCCTGCGCCGCCTGCGCGGTCGGAATCTTGAAGTACGCGTGCTGCGTCATCTTGCGGTCCGCACCGATGACCAGCGTGGTGCTGCCCGGGAGCAGGAGGTCCCTCGATCTGGCG
>CAZYQM010000157.1:4761-5652 GCA_964649965.1 uncultured Gemmatimonas sp. | reverse complement strand
TCGGGACTGCCCACCGTCCAGCTCCACTTCTGCACCAGCTCGCCCTGCGCGAGGCCGTTTCGGCGGATCTGGTCGCGCACGACGATGGCCTTCTCCGTCACCTCGGCGGCGAAACGGCCGTAGAGCACGTCCGGTGACTCGCCGAACGTCGCGGTGAAGGCTGCCGGGAACTCGCGGCCGACGCGCGCCGTGGCGCGGCGCCAGAGCTGCGGCAGGGACGAATCACCGCGCGCAGCCTGCAGCCACTCGAGATACGCCGAGCCGACCAAGTAGCGCATCGCGCCGCCATTGAAACGACCCGTCTGGTCGAGCTCACCGTAGGCGGGCAGGTAGCCGTCGAGCGCAAGCGTGCGCAGGATCGCCGGGCGCATCGCGCCGTTGGGCCGGCCGCTGCCGGTGAGTTCGCCTTCGATCACCGTCGCGTAGCCTTCCGCCACCCACGCGGGCGCGCCGACGATGGGTCCCACCGGCACGATGCTGAAGATGCCCAACGGCAGCGAGAACGGCTTGCGCGACGGGCGCAGCAGGTGCGCGAGGTGTGCGTACTCGTGGATGGCGAGGATCTCGCCCCAGCCGCGCGAGTTGCCGATGACGCTGGTCGGGGCGGGCGGGGTGGCCCAAAAGCGCATCGCGGGATACGTCAGCGACGGCCAGGCGGAGCCGTTGGACACGTTGAGCGGATCTTCGACGAGCAGGTCGATCTTGTGCGGATAGGCATAGCCGACGCGCGCCGCCACGGCCGTGCGCACGCTTTCCATCCGCTCGGCCACCTGGCGCGCCCAAGCCTCGAGCTCGGGTTCGAAGTGCACGCGGAAGTGCTCGGTCTCGAAGCTGCGCCAACGCAGCGAGGGGACTTCGACCTGCGCGGCGAGCGGAGCATTGAGGATCGGC
>CAZYQM010000157.1:3301-4751 GCA_964649965.1 uncultured Gemmatimonas sp. | reverse complement strand
CGCAGCCGCCACAGCATCCAGGCGACCAGGAGCACGAGGACGATCGCGAGGAAGAGCGAGGCGAGCCGCGCGCGGAGCGCAGCGCGGAGCAACGTGCGGAGGGAAGTGCGAATCGGCATCAGTCGCGTGGCGTAGGGCGGAGCGCCTCGTGGGCGTGCGGTCAGTCGAGCGCGGCGGCGAACTCCCGCACGATCTCGCCGGCGGGCTTCACCTCGTGGATGCCAGCCACCGAGCGGCCGGCCTGCCAGTAATCAGTGCGCAAATCCGACGAATGCAGCGACTTCTTGAGACGCCGGACGGAGTTGAGCGCGTAGTAGGTGCGCATCCAGTGCTTGGTCTTGCGGCCTTTCAGCATCCAGCGCGCGAACCAGCCCGCCGAGGTGCCGAGCCGCTCGATGAACGCATTGCGGATCACCGCCACAGGTACCCCGGTGAGCCGCTCCGTCATCACGATGTCGTCCGCGCCGGCGTCAACGATGGCCTGCTTGTAGGCATCGCTGGCCTTGCACTCCGGCGAGGCGATGAAGCGCGTGCCGAGCTGCACGGCGGCGTAGCCGATGCGCAGTTGCCGCGTGAACTCCTGCGCGTCGCCGACGCCGCCGGCCGAGACGACGGGCAGTCCGAAGGGCGCGAGTTCATCGAACAGCGCCTCGGGCGAGAGCCGTCCGGCGTGACCGCCGGCGAGCTTGTTCACGGCCACAAGGCCATCCACGCCGCCGTCCACGCCCTTCTGCGCCCACTTCCGTTCGGTGACGTCGTGATAGACCACGCCGCCCACTGCGTGCACGCGCTCGCAGACCCACTTCGGGTTGCCCAGCGAGGTCAGGAAGAAGCGAATGCCTTCCTCCAGCGCGATGTCAATCCACTGCGACATCCGCTCGCGATAGAGCTTGTTGTTGCCCTCGATCAGCGCGTTGAAGCCGATCGGCTTGTCGGTCAGCGACTTGATGAAGCGCAGGCCTTCGCGGAAGTCGTAGCCGTGCACGTACGTGAGCGAGATCGGCTGGACGATGCCGAGTCCGCCTGCATCGCTCACCGCCGCGACCAGCTCGGGATTGGAGCAGGGATACATCGGGCCGCAGATGAGCGGCACCTGCACCTCGGCGTGGCGCGTGAAGGCGGTCTCCATCAGCGGGCGGGGCCGAGGCGCCAGTGCACGACGCCCGTGGCGACCTTCGCGCCCGATAAATCGAAGCACTCGGCCACCACTTCGAAGTCCTGGTCAATGGTGACGGTCGGCACGGTGACGCGGCTCACGGCGCGGATCGTGCCGCGGGCCTTTTTGTGATACGTCATCGAAAGCGAGGTGACGATGCCACGCACGCCGTCCGGCAGGCCGGCCATCATCGCCAGGCCCGACGCCATCTCGGCGACGTTCATCAGGGCGATGGCGTGCACGCTGCCGAGGTGCTGGCGGTTGGCGCGGATGTCGGGGATCTCGACCTCGGCG
>CAZYQM010000157.1:0-3291 GCA_964649965.1 uncultured Gemmatimonas sp. | reverse complement strand
GGCGTGGCCTGGCTCGAGGATTTTGATCCGCGGTTTGACGGAGCCCGAGTAGGGCACGGTGCGGGCGAAGATCTTGCCGAAGAGCCATTGCCCGCCGGGCAGCGCCGAGAGGCGGCGCCAGAGGGCGAGCAGGCGGGTGCCGGGGGACTGGGCCATCGGAAAAAGCTGGTGGACGGGTCGGGGGAAGGGAAGCTGGGCGGCGCGTGGCGACCGGGCCCAGGCCGTCGCTGCGAGGGACCGAGGATTCGGACGCTGTCCCCCTTGTGACGGACGCGACCTCGGCGGTAGCGTCACGGGAGAGGGTGAACGGGGATTTCCTCAGCTCAGTGGAGCGTGCGATGCGGGTGCCGGGACTTCGGGGCGTGATGATGGTGGCGGTGCTGGCGCTGGCGGGCTGTGAGTCGCCCACGAAGCCGCCGGTGGCCGTGGCGTCGGTGCTCATCGGACCGGGCACCGCGCTGATCGAGAGCGGCGCCAGCCTGCAGCTCGCGGCGGTGGTGCGCGACGCCGAGAGCAACGTGCTCGAGGGACGACCGGTCACCTGGTCATCGCTCAACACCGATCTCGCCACCGTCTCCGCAACCGGATTGGTCACGGCGAAGAACAATCGCACGAACGTTGGTGCGACCGTGAAGATCCAGGCGACGGCCGGCGGCGTGACCGACGACGCCGACATCATCGTGCAGCCGGTGGCCGCGGCGACGCTCACGCTGGCGCCGCTGCTCGCCGCGCTCAATGAGGGCGAGAGTCCGACGCTGACGTTCGAGGCGCGCGATGCCGAGGGCGGCTTGCTCACCGGGCGCCAGGCGTTCTGGACGTCGCGTGACACCACGCTGGTGACGGTGGTCGGCAACGGCCAGGTGGTCACGCGGCCGTTCGTCGGGCTATCGAACCGCGAGGCCGTGGTGGTCGCTACGCTCGGCAGCATCTCGGATTCCATCACCGTGCAGGTCGCGCCGTCGGCGCTGGCCTCGTTGGAGATCCTGCCGCAGGGGCCGTACCTGCGTCGCGGGTATGCCAAGCGTCTCCGCGTGGTCGGCCGCACGGCGGGTGGTACGGTGATCCCGGGACTCGAGGCGACGTATGCGTCGTCCGATGCGAACATCGCGACGGCCACGACGGCCGGCATCGTGACGGCCTCGACGACGAATTCGGGAACCTCGGAGATCATTGCGAGCTACGCGGGCGTCGCCGATACCGTGACGTTGACGGTGGACAACTGCGGCGCGGCACCGGCGGGGACCTATCCGCTGGAGCTGCGCAACGTCGGGCCCGGCCTCACGGCCGATGTGCAGGCGGCGTTCGACTGCGCGCGGGCGCGCATTCAGTCAGCCATCACCGGCGGCATTTCGCTCGTGAACTTCCCGACTGACCAGGTCACGTCGGCGGGCTGCTTCAGCGAGACCATCACGGCCGGCACGCAGACCACCGGCGTGATCATCCTGATGCGCGTGGCACCGATTGACGGCGTCGGGAGCGTGCTTGGTCGCGCCGGTCCCTGCCTCGTGCGCTCGACGAGCAGGCTGGCCGTCGTGGGCCTGATGGAGTTCGACGACGCCGACCTCGCCAATCTCGCGGCGGGCGGCACGCTGCTGCCGGTGATCCTGCACGAGATGCTGCACGTGATCGGCATCGGCTCCACCTGGCGCGACCCGGCGCTCGCCGCGCTCTACACCGGTGACACGCCGGATCCGGGCTTCCTCGGTGAGCGCGCGGTGCAGACCTGCCGCGAGGAGCACGGTGGCACGGACACCTGCGTCACGCAGGTGCCCGTGGAGAACTGCACCGGCATTCCCGGCTGCGGCTCCGGCACCATCTACGGCCACTGGCGCGAACTGGTCTTCGACTCCGAGCTGATGACCGGCTACATCGACCCGCCGCGTCCGGCCTTCTCGCGGATGAGCATCGCCGCGCTCGGCGACCTCGGCTATCCCGTTGATGTGGAGCAGGCAGAGAATTACCTGCTGCCGGGTGCGTCGCTGCGTGAAGCCGGTGTGCTGCGGCCGCAGAACCTGCGCCTCGGCATCCAGATGCCGGCGCCGGTGCTCGCGACGCACACGATCGACGCCGGCGGCCGCGTGCGGCCGATCCTGCGTTGAGCGCGGACTCCCCCAAGCCGCCCGTCGCCCGCCGTCTCCCCGTGGAGCTCACGCTCCACGGGGAGCGTCGCGTTGACGACTACGCGTACTTCCGCGACCGCGAGCATCCGGAGACGATCCCGTACCTCGAGGCGGAAAACGCGTACACGGACGCGATGGTCGCGCATACCAAGGCGCTCGAGGACCGCCTGTACGACGAGATCGTCGGCCGCATCAAGGAAGACGACGACAGCGTGCCGGTGAAGGACGGCGCCTGGTACTACCAGTCGCGGACCTTCAAGGGCAGGCAGTACCCGGTGCACCTGCGCCGCCGCGGCGCGCCGGACGGGCCGGAGGAGACCGTCCTCGACGAGAACGCGGAGGCCGAGGGCCTCGCGTACTACGAACTGGGCGGGATGTCCGTCTCGCCGGACGGCAACTTCCTCGCGGTGCTCGAGGACACGACCGGCTACGAGGACTTCACGCTGCGCATCCGCGACCTGCGCAGCGGCACGTGGCTGGCCGACCGCATCGAGAAGGTGAGCTGGGGCCTCGCCTGGGCCAGCGACAACCGCACGCTGTTCTACGTGACCTTCGACGCTGCCAAGCGCAGCGACGCGGTGTGGCGGCACGTGGTGGGCAGCGCGCGCGCCGAGGACGTGCGCGTGTACCACGAATCCGACGTGACCTTCAACGTCGGCGTCTCACGTGCGCGCAGCGACGACTGGATCGTGCTCGGCAGCTCATCGTTCACGTCCGCGGAGTGGTATGTGGTGCCGGCCGCGCAGCCGGCCGCCGCACCGCGGCTCGTCGCCGCGCGGCGGCCGGACGTCGAGTACGAAGTCACGCCGGGCGTGGACCGCTTCTACATCCTCACGAACCTCGGCGCGCCGGACTTCCAGGTTATGCAGGCGCCGTTCGACGCACCCGGTGCGTGGGCGCCGTGGCTGCCGCCGCGCGAGGGCGTCTTCGTCGAGGACGTGATGGCCTTCAAGCGGCACGTCGTCGTCAGCGAGCGGCGCGAGGGCCTGCGCCGCCTCGTCGTGCACGGGTCCGCCACGGGCGCGTCGCACGACGTGGAATTCCCCGAGAGCGCCTATGGCGTGTATCCGGGCAGCAACCCCGAGTTCGACACGGACACGCTGCGCTTCACCTACAGCTCGATGCTCACGCCCAACTCGGTGTTCGACTACCGGATGGACACGCGCAGCCG
>CAZYQM010000156.1:0-5727 GCA_964649965.1 uncultured Gemmatimonas sp. | reverse complement strand
TCGTTGACGAACCAGTCGAGGCCGTTCTTCATAATGTGGTTCTTCTCCTTGATCGCGAGGTCAACGATGTCATTGATCTGGTTCGTGACCTTGATCTCGGAGTCGAGCGCGAGTTGCACCGCGGCGAGCGAGGACTTGAAGCCCGTCTTCGGGGCCGGCACCGCCGGGATCTTCAGGTCGCCGCCGCCGTCGAGGATCAGCCGCACGAAGCGCATCGCGTGGTCGCGCTCCTCGCTGGCCTGGTTGAAGTAGTGCTTCGCCAGCATCGGCAGGCCCTCGGCGTCGAAGTACGACGCGATGACCACGTATTGGTTGCTCGCCAGGAGCTCGTTGCCGACCTGTGCGTTCAGCGCGGCGTTCAACTGCTTGGAAATCATCATATTGGATGGACTCCCGACCGCTCACACGGTTCATTTAGAGGACACCAACAATCTAACGTCCGCTCCGGCGGGCGAGGGGCCGGATGTCGGTCGTTGACCTGATCGAACGCAAGCGAAACGGTGGACGCCTCGAGGCGGGGGAACTCGCCGCGATGATGCGCGACTACGCCGCCGGCGCGATTCCCGACTACCAGATGTCGGCCTTCGCGATGGCCGTGTACTTCCGCGGGATGGACGACGTCGAGATCGAGGCGCTGACCACCGCGATGCTCGAGAGCGGCCGGATGCTGGAACTCGGCCACCTCGGCGTGCCGCGCGTGGACAAGCACAGCACGGGCGGCGTCGGCGACAAGGTCTCGCTCATCCTCGCGCCGCTCGTCGCCTGCTGCGGCATCGCCGTGCCGATGATGTCCGGCCGCGGACTCGGCCACACCGGCGGCACGCTCGACAAGCTCGAGAGCATTCCGGGCTTCCGCACGCGGCTCACGTTGGACGAGACGGCCGCGCAGTTGGAGCGGCTCGGTGTCGCGATGATCGGCCAGACGGCGGAGATCGCGCCCGCCGACCGCAAGTTCTATTCGCTGCGCGATGCCACCGCGACCGTCGAGGCGATCCCGCTCATCGCCGCGTCGATTATGAGCAAGAAGCTGGCCGAGGGTCTCACCGGACTGGTGCTCGACGTGAAGACCGGTGCCGGCGCGTTTATGACGAGGCTCGACGATTCGCTGAAGCTCGCGCAGACGATGATTGCGCTCGGCGAACGGCGTGGCTGCCCGACGGTGGCGCTGCTCACCGATATGGATGCGCCGCTCGGCGATGCCTGCGGCAACGCGCTGGAAGTCGCGGAGTCGGTGGACTGCCTGCGCGGCAAGGGACCGCGCGACCTCCGCGAGGTGACGCTGGCGCTCGCCGCCGAGATGCTGCTCGTCGGCGGCGTGCGCACGGACATCGACGCGGCGCGCGCACGCGCGACGGCCGCACTGGATTCCGGCGAGGCGCTGGAGAAGTTCCGGTCGCTGGTCGCGGCGCAGGGCGGCGATGCGCGCGTGGTGGACGATCCCACGGGCGTGTTGCCGCAGGCGCCGGTGCAGGCGAGCGTTACCGCGACCAAGGCCGGTATCGTGCAACGCGTGGAGCCCCGCGTGATCGGGCGCGCCATCATCGGCCTGGGTGGCGGTCGCACCAAGGTGGATGATGTGATCGACCCCTCCGTCGGCATCGTGCTGCACGTGAAGCCGGGCGCGCGCGTCGAGGTCGGCCAGCCGTTGGCGACCATCCACGCGCGCGACGAGGCCAGCCGGAAGACGGCCGCGTACGCGCTGCGTCAGGCCATCAGCCTCGGCGATAAGACTCCGTCCAGCCCTTCGCTGATTTCCCATCGCATCACGGCCCGGGGGGTGGAGGAACTGCCCGGCGCGGGTGCACATTAAGGCACTATGCAGAACTTCGAGAAGATGGCCGCCCTCGGGGCGAAGGGAGTCGCTGGCGGCGCGATGGCCGCCTGGTTGGGGTTCGCGGCGTTGACGCGTCCGGTGTCATCAGGCGGCGTGGATCCCGTGACGCATCTGGCGATGATGGCCGCGACCTTTATGGTCTTCGGGATGATCGGCCTCGCGCACTTCTGGTTCGGCCACCAACTCGCGCACGGCCGGGATTCGATTCGCGGCTAACGCCGCCCGCGGTGCCACTCCAGCCCGGCCTGCACGCGCATTGACGTCGCCGCGATGTGGCGGTTGTGCGTCGTCGTGTTCCCGATCCGCTCGTCGTTGAAATCGCCGCTGCTCCACCACCCTTGTAGGGTGATGGCCCAGCGGCGTTCGACGTAGTAGCGCGCGCCCGCTCCGACGGAGAAGACCTCGCCGTCGAGCGAGTAGAGCTGCGGCTTCGGGCCGCCGTAGTAGGTGGACTCGAGCGAGCGGAAACCGCCGCCCACCTGGATGAACGGCACCAGCGCACGCCCCGCGAGGCGCAGCGTCGTCGGCAGGTACATCAGCGCGACGTCGCCGTGGCTCATCAGGAAGTCTGCCGTGTCGCTGATGACGAGGTCCGTCACCGGCACATCCATCATCAGCGCGATGCGATCGCTGAAGCCCCAGCCGAAGCGCAGCGCCACGCCGGTGCCGCCCTTGCTGCGACCGGCGGTGATCACGTCGCTGTTGAGGCTCGCGTAGGCGACGGGGTCGAAGCCGATGAAGAAGCCGCGCCGGTTGGCGGCGGGTGCCGACGCGTGTGGCTGCTCGGGCGGGGGCGCCGCAGGCTGCGCCGTGCCTTGCGCCTCGGCGACGAGCGGCGTGAGGCAAGCAACGACCGTGGTGGCGAGCAGTCGGGTGCGCATCTGGAGGGTCCTCCCGCTCCACGATGCGTCGGCCGCCGGATTCCGCCATCGGCGATGCGCTGTAGGGGGCGTCAGAGATTCCTTGACGGCTGGCCGCCACGGAGCGACGCTTGTCGGCGACATTCAGCGAACCGGGAGAGTCCGAATGATTCGACGGTTGATCGGAGGGTGTTCGCTCCTGATAGCCCTGCCGCTGATGGCGCAGCGCATTCCACGCGTGGAGATCGCGCCGGTCGATGCGGTGCATCCGCAGGAGTTCACGTCGATAACTTGCATCCGTGTGCTGCGAGTCGGTCGCGCGCGTGTCGGCGACTTCCGAGAGGACCGCATCCTGCTCGTGGACTTCCGCAGCGGTGCGGCGCACGAGGTCGGCCGGATCGGCCGCGGTCCACGCGAGTTCTCGATGGTGATGCCGATCAGCGCGTTGGCCGGCGACTCCAGCCTGATGGTAGACGTCAACGGCCGTCGCTGGCTGCTGTTCCACGCCGACTCGATCGTCGATGTCGTGCCGCCGGATCATCCGGCGATCGTCGCCTCGCAAACCCTGATTCACCGGGCGGATACGCTCGGGTGGGCCCTGATGTTTCGACCGGCTCCCCGTCCGGTCGGCACACGCAGCGTGAGCGAGCGCGACAGCTCGATTCTCGCGCGCGTGCATCGTACGAGCGGGCGCATCGATACCGTCGCCAAGATCCGTCCGACCGCGATGCGCATCGAGTACAACGAGCGGGCGCAGACGACGGCACCGGCCCAGTTGATGGCGTCCGCGGAAGGGTATGCGTACTTCCCTGACGGGGTGCTCGCCGTCGCGCGCTTGGATCCCTTTCGGGTGGACTGGCGCCTGCCGGACGGACGCTGGATACTCGGCGACTCGCTGCCGGTGTCACCGATTCGTGTGACCGCGCGCGAGCGTCGCGCCTGGGAGGAGCGAATGTCTGGCGTGCGGCGGGTGAGTATCCCTGGGGCTCCAGCGCCACCCGAAGCGACAGAGTTCCCGGCATTCGTGCCCCCATTCGAGAGCGACGGCGTGATGGCCGGTCCGCGAGGCCTCCTCTTCGTGCGACGCTATCGCAGCGCGGACGTTCCTGTGAACACCTACCTCGTCATCGATCGGTCGAACCGCGTCATCGGCACGTTCACCCTCGCACCGCGTGAGCGCCTCGCCGGCGCCAGCGATCGCTACCTCTACATCAGCGTACGCGACGAGGATGACATCTTGCGCCTGCGACGGCACCCGTGGCGGTAGGGGGCCGCCACGTCGCCGTCCCGCAATGTCCGGAATGCGTCAGCGCTGCGGCTGAAGCTGAGCACTCCCCCGTACGTTAGGGTCGTCGCCACCCTTCTCGCGGAGTCGCCCTGTATGCCTGTCGCCGTTACCTATCCCCGCCGCCATCGCGGGAGCCTGCTCGCCCTGCTCACTGCCGCGTTCCTCTGGGCGGCGCCGCTCGCCGCGCAGGACGGCGCAGACCTACAAGGCATCTGGGACTTCTCGATGCGCGTCGGCGAACGGACGTCCCCGGGCTTCATCGCGCTCGGTCCCGTGGAAGGCGGCTGGGCCGGCTCGATCACGATGTACCTCACGAACACGCTGGCGGTCCGCCGGTTCACCATCGATGGTGACTCGTTGGCGATGGTCGTGGCATCGCGCGAGGGCGACGTGACCTTCCGCGCGCAGCTGAGCGACGATGGCCGCGAGATGCGCGGCATCGTCGAGTACCACGGCGGTGCTCGCCTGCCGATGGTGGCGTTGCGCCGCCCGCAACCGATCGTCCCGCGCTAGCGTCGGGGCCTGCACCCAGCGAAACACGAAGGGCTCCGATTCACATCGGAGCCCTTCGTGTCTTCGTGGTGAACGCCTCTAGATATCCAGGTTCGACGCGAACTTGGCGTTCGTCTCGATGAACACGCGCCGCGGCTCGACCTCGTCGCCCATCAGCGTCTGGAATACCTCGTTCGCCTGGAACGCGTCGTCCATCGTGACCTTGAGGATGGTGCGCGTCTCCGGATCCATCGTCGTCTTCCAGAGCTGGTCCGGGTTCATTTCGCCGAGGCCCTTGTAGCGCTGGATGTTCACGCCCTTCGCGTCGTCGCCGCCCATCCGCGTGACGAT
This sequence comes from uncultured Gemmatimonas sp., assembly GCA_964649965.1. Lineage (GTDB taxonomy): Bacteria > Gemmatimonadota > Gemmatimonadetes > Gemmatimonadales > Gemmatimonadaceae > Pseudogemmatithrix. The sequence goes on along the minus strand of CAZYQM010000156.1, from coordinate 902 downwards.
GGCATCGCGCTCCTGGTTGTCGTAGGCGTAGTACATCTCCTTGCCCTTGGCGACCGAGAACAGCGGCGGCTGCGCGATGTACACCATCCCGGCGTCGATGAGCTCCGGCATCTGGCGGAAGAAGAACGTCAGCAGCAGCGTGCGGATGTGCGCGCCGTCCACGTCGGCGTCGGTCATAATGATGACCTTGTGGTAGCGCACGTTCTCCAGCGTGAACTCTTCCTTGATGCCCGCGCCGATGGCGGTGACGATGGTGCGGATCTCCTCGTTGCCGAGGATCTTGTCGATGCGGGCCTTCTCGACGTTGAGGATCTTGCCGCGCAGGGGCAGGATGGCCTGGAACATTCGGTCGCGGCCCTGCTTGGCCGAGCCGCCGGCGGAGTCACCTTCCACCAGGTAGAGCTCGCACATCGCGGGGTCGGAGAGCGAGCAGTCGGCGAGCTTGCCCGGCAGGTTGCCGACGTCGAGCGCCGACTTCTTACGGGTGAGGTCGCGGGCCTTGCGGGCGGCCTCGCGCGCGCGGGCCGCCGACAGCGCCTTATCGAGCACGGCGTTGGCGACGCGCGGATGCTCCTCGAGGTAGGTCGAGAGCCACTCGTTCACCGTCGTCTTCACCGCCGACTCGGCTTCCGAGTTGCCCAGCTTGGTCTTGGTCTGGCCCTCGAACTGCGGCTCGCGGACCTTCACCGAGATCACGGCCGTGAGGCCCTCGCGCACGTCGTCGCCGGAGAGCTTCAAGTCCTTGTCCTTCTTGGCGAACGAGGACTTGTCGAGGTGCTTGTTGATCACGCTCGTGAGCGCCGACTTGAAGCCGGTGAGGTGCGTGCCACCCTCGTGCGTGTTGATGTTGTTGACGAACGAGAAGACGTTCTCGTTGTAGCCGTCGTTGTACTGCAGCGCGA
>CAZYQM010000155.1:1688-5731 GCA_964649965.1 uncultured Gemmatimonas sp. | reverse complement strand
GTTACCGATGAGGTCACCAGCCCCACCTACGCGCTGGTGCACGAGTATGCGTCGCCGCAGGGGACGGTGCATCACTTCGATCTCTACCGCCTGCGCGACGCGTCTCAGTTGGCGCAGCTCGACTGGGACGACATCCTGCGCGCGAAGGGCATCGTGCTCGTCGAATGGCCGGAACGCGCCGCGGGGATGCTGCCGTCGCAGACGACCGAGATCCTGCTCGAGCACGTGCCTGGGCGCCCCGACGTCCGGAGGCTGCAGTGGGGCTGAGCGGCATCACGCTCGCGATGGATGCCGCCGCCGGCAACGGAACGATCGCCGTGCTGCGCGACGGCGTCGTCGTCGCGGACGCGGACGTCGTGATGCGGAGTGCCGTCGAGGAGCGCTTCTTTCCAGCGGTGCTCGCGACGCTGCAGACGGCGGGCGTCGGCATCGCCGACGTGACGCGCATCGTGGTCGGCGCCGGGCCGGGGAGCTTCACCGCACTCCGCGTGGTGGGTGCGATCGCCAAGGGATTGGCGCAGGGGCGCGGGATCCCGCTCTGCGCGGTGCCATCGCTCGCGCTGGTCGCGCCGCCGGCGGCACCGCCGTCATCCGTGGCACAGGACTCCGACGCCGCAGGAACTCCGGCATCATCGCGCTGGCTCGTCACGCTCGACGCATTGCGGGGGGAGCGCTATGCCGCGCTGGTCGAGCGGGACGCCGAGGGGCGGGTGCGGCGCGTCGAGCAACTCGGCCTGCTGGCAATCACCGACGTGGCCGCGCGCGCGGGATCGCTGCACGCGGTCGCAATCGGTCCGGACGAGGCGCTGGTCGCATCGCCGCAGGCCCGCGAGGTCGCGCGATGCGCCGCCTTGATCGATTCGCTGGGGCCGGTGGACCTCGCCCGCTGGGAGCCGATGTACGGCCGCCTCGCCGAGGCGCAGGTGAAGTGGGAGGCGGCACACGGCAGGCCGCTGTCGTGAGGATGCGTCCGATCGTGGTCATCCGTGCGCCCGAGCCCGATGACGCGGCGCGCCTCGTTTCCATCGAGCGTGCCTGCTTCACCGATCCGTGGCCACTGCGTAGCTTCGAGGATCTCTGCCGCGCCGAGTCGGCGGACTGTGCCGTGGCCGAGGTCGCGGGCGAGATCGTCGGCTACTGGGTGGGGCGGCGCATCGACGACGAGGCCGAGTTGGCGAACCTGGCCGTCGCGCCGGGGAGGCAGGGGGAGGGCATCGGCCGTCGGCTGCTCTATGATTTCCTCGATGTCGTCGGCGGTCGCGAGCGCACCATCGTGTTCCTCGAGGTGCGCGCGAGCAACGAGCCGGCGCTTCGCCTGTACCAGGCCTACGGCTTCCAAGCGCTGGATCGCCGCAAGGGCTACTACTCGAAGCCCGTCGAGGACGCCATCGTGATGGCGCGCCGTCCCGGGCCGCTGCCGATCGTCCGCGACTTGCCGTCCGCGCCGCCTCCCCGCGCGGATTAGATTGCTCGCAGAGAACGCTGATACCAGCCGTGTCGGACGTGGCCACGAGATTGCCGCTCCCGACTGACCCATACCAGGAGGCCCCGTGAGCCGCAGTCTGAACAAGGTCACCCTGATCGGCAACCTTGGCGCCGATCCGGAGATCCGCACCACCCCGAACGGCAGCAAGGTCGCCCAGTTCTCCCTCGCCACCGGTCGCCAGTGGACCTCGGCGTCCGGCGAGAAGCAGGAGAAGACCGAGTGGCACAAGTGCGTCGCGTGGAACGCGAAGGGCCGCGGCACCGGCCTCGCGGACATCATCGAGCGCTACGTCAAGAAGGGCGACAAGCTCTACGTCGAAGGCGAGATCCAGTATCGCCAGTACGAGGACAAGGACAAGCAGACGCGCTACGTGACGGAAATCAACGTGCGCGACATCCTGCTCCTCGGCGGCGGCCGCGGTGGTGACGGCGGCTTCGAGTCCTCGCGGCCGGCCGCGAAGGCGGCGGGCGGCAAGGGCGATGCCGGCTTCTCGGACTTCCCGGAAGCGATGGACGGCGACGACGACCTGCCGTTCTGATAGGCCTGCACCGGCGGTGCCGCGCTAGCGCGGCACCGCCGGCAGTCGGACGGGACCGACGTTGTCGTCGTCCTCCGACTCCTTCCAGTCCAGGATGTGCAGCGGGTCCACGCCCGCGAGATCCGGACGCCCCCGCACGCGCAGCGTGACGGTCTGCCGCCCGCTCACGAGCCGGTGGCGCCCCTCGTAGAGCACCTCGCTCAGCTCGTTGCGGTCCTGCGCGGCCCTGCCGTACACCGCGAGGGTCACCGACTCGGTGAGTTCGCGCCCGTGTTCCGCGCCCGTGCTGTCCACGCGTCGCTTGCGGGCGTCGAGGTCGAGGGTGACGTCCCACTCATCGTCGTCGAGCGCGGTCGCTGATGCGCGCACGAGGCGGAACTCCCAGAAGGTGTTCGTCTCGAACAGGTCCGTGAGGAACGGCGCGAGCGAATCCGGTGTCTCCGCACGCAGTGCACGCATCAGGTCGTGCGTGGTGGCCGGCGATGCCCCCGGTGCGATGTGCCGCCGGTACAGCCGCTGCAACGCGCGGTGCACCGCCGCCTCGCCGATGGCGTGGTCGAGCGCGTAGAGCGCGAACGGCGTGCGGCGATACGCGATGTACGGGTCAATGCCGCGCACGATCGGCTCGCCGCGGAACATCGGCGCGTAGGGATACGGCTGTCGCATAAAGCGCAGCATCTGCCGCAGCTGCGCTTCGCCCTTGGCCGCCTTCAGCGCGTGCATCCCGTGGTACCAGGCCAGGCCCTCGGCCATCACCGGCGCGCCCTCGGCGTAGGCGATGGGGACGTTCCACTGGTGCCCCATCTCGTGCGCCGTCACCGCGAAGGGGAGGTCCAGCGCGTTGCGCCCCTCACGCGGCAGCCAGAGCGGGAACCCCTCGGAATGGCTGACGATCCCCGGCTCCGCGTGCATCCCGCTGCCCGTGCCCGGGTGCGTCACGACGGTGAGCGCGCGATGCCGGTACGGCCCGAAGTGCCGCGAGAAGTACGCGAGCGCATTGAGCACCGAGGCCTGCACGCGCTCGACGTGCGCCGCCGTCTCGGGCGGATGGTAGATGCGCACCTGCACGCCTTCCCATTGCGCCTCGCGCACCGCGTATCGTGCGGAGTAGAGCGTGAATTCATTGCCCACGCCGGACGGCGCCGCAAAGCGGAAGTATGCCCGGTCGCCATCGCGCCACTCGCGGTCGAGCAGGCCCGGCGCGACGGCGACCTGATCGGCGTCCGTGGACACAGTCGTCACCACCTGCGGCGGCGCGCGCAGCGGTTGCCGCAGGGCCGGATCGTCGCGCGAGGGAATCATCGGCCGCTCGGGAAGTCCCGCCCGCCGGCGCGCGCCCGGCTGTGTCAGCTCGCGATCCTGCCGGTAGCCGAGCGTGGGGATCCATTGGTCCACGCGCAGCTGCGTGCCGCTCTCGATGATCGCGAGGCTCGCGCCGGATTCACGGAATCCGCGCTCGGCCACGGCCACCTCGAAGGACATCACCACGGAATCGCCCGGCGCCAGCGGCCGTGCCAAGGCGTAGCTGCGATGCCCGCGCGCATCGTCGCGCAGGATTTCCGTCGCCGCGCGGTCGAAGCTGACGCTGCCCTCCGCGCCGCCGACCGCGACCGCCACGTGCAGCGTGTCAATCGTCGCCGACGTGGCATTCACCAGCCGATGCTGCCCGCGAATGTCGGCCGCCGAGCGTCGCGGATACAGCGCGACGTCGAGGTCGGTGGCGACGACGACCGGCTGGGCCAGCGTCGCGACGTCGCGATAGCGACGCTCGTACTCGGCCTGCAGCGCCTCGCGCTCCTCCGCCGACAGGTAGCGGTGCAGGACGTTGGTGTTGTAGAAGACGAAGCCGCCCGCCGAGAGCGTGAGCAAGCCACCGCCGGCGAGCACCGCGCGCGTCGCCGGGGTGAGCCGTGCGCGGGCCGCGGCGATGCGCTGGCGCCACGCCGTCTCGCGGCCGCGGGCCCAGAGCAGGCGCGACGCCACCACGAGCAGCGTGGCCACACCGGCCCAGTAGGCCTT
>CAZYQM010000155.1:725-1678 GCA_964649965.1 uncultured Gemmatimonas sp. | reverse complement strand
CCCAGTAGGCATTGAACGCCAGCCAGGGCAGCAGCGTCGGTCCGAAGCCGCGCATCGGGGAGTAGGAGTACCCTGGGGCCGCCCCATAGATGAGCAGGTCGTGCCGCAGGCCGAGCATCGGCGCGAGGGCGATCAGCATAAACACCACGATGCCGGCCACGTGCCCGACCACCTTCTGCGGCGCGACGCTGTGCACCGCGAGCATCAGCGCGGCGAAGATCAGGTACTCGAGCAGCTGCAGGCCGAACATCACCTGGGCGTAGAGGCCGAGCTCGAAGCTGCGGTACCCCAGGATCGCCTGCGCCGCCACGCCGGCGCCGATCTGCATCGTGAGGAAGGCGAGCAGCAGCAGCGTCACGCCGAGGAACTTGCCCAGCAGCGGCACCCACTCCGACACCGGCGTCGTATCGGTGAGTTCGGCCACGCGCGCGTCGCGCTCGCGCCAGACCAGCTCGCCCGTCACATACACGAGGAGCAACGGCACGATCACCCAGCGGCTCACCTCGGACGAGACGGCGCCGCTGAGTTCACCGAGCACGCGGATGGTGATCGGCACCAGCGGCACGCCGTTGAAGTTCATCTGGTCCAGCACTACCGGGATGCAGAACAGGGGGATGACCCCCAGCATCGCGAACCCGGCGCCGCTGCGTGCGAGCAGGGCGAACGACTGTCCGGCGATGCGCAGCACCTGCCGCAGCCGCGTCGTCGCGTCGAAGCGCTGCGGCGCGGCCGCGACTTGCACGGGCGCGCTGGCCTGCGCGCCGAACGTGGGCTCCGGTGCCGTCAGCGTGCGCGCGCGACGTCGCGTGAACCAGCTGCGCGATTCGTCACGGTGCGCGAAGCGGAACATCGCGAGACTGACCGAGAGCACCGCAGCGCCCACGGCGGTCCAGAAGGCGCGGTTGATGAGGATCGTGCCGTCGAGCGCCAGCAGGCGATGGCTCTTCTCGTAC
>CAZYQM010000155.1:0-715 GCA_964649965.1 uncultured Gemmatimonas sp. | reverse complement strand
TGCGAGAGATCCGACAGGATGAAGTGGAAACCGATCGGATCGATTACCCGCGTGAGGTCCTGGCGACCCTGCGTGTAGAGAAAGAGGCCCACCGGCAGGGCCAGCACGAAGCAGACCAGGCTGCCGAGGTACGCGGCAATCGGGCGCCCGGTGCGCAACGCGAAGCCGAACTGCATTGCCGTGACGGCGAAGGCCGTCGGGATCGAGAGGTAGGCGTAGGCCGTGGTGAAGGCCGCGATCCGGAACGGTCCATACGCCGAGGGATCGATGCCCGGCAGGTAGATCGCCGCGAAGATGCCGACTTGCGTGCCGAAGAGCAGGATCAGGTTCACCGCCAGCGCCGCGGCGAAGCGTCCGCCGACGTAGCCGAGCCGCCCCAGCGGCTGCGTGTACACCAACGGATGCATTCCCGTCGCGGCATCGCGCGCGCCCGCGTCGCCGGCGACCAGCGGCGCGGCGAGCAGCCAGAAGATCGCCCCGACCACCGTTGCCTTGGCCACCGAGAACGGCGAGTTGACGTAGAACTCGTCGTACAGCGCCTCGGCGAGCCCACCGTCGCGCGTGACGAGCAGCGCCAGCACGGTCATCACGGCAAACACCGCCCAGGTGATGGGCGCCCGCAGCTGCGCGCGAAGCTCGAAGGCGACGACGGCGCGCGCGCCAGCCGTGGCGCGGCTCATCGCGCTGCCGCCGTCGTGGCGCGTCGGCCGATGCG
>CAZYQM010000154.1:361-5781 GCA_964649965.1 uncultured Gemmatimonas sp. | reverse complement strand
CTCGACCAGCTCGACGGGCGACGCCGTCGTGATCCCCGGCGGTTCAGCTCGGGCCTGACGACCGAATCTTCGTCCGTCGCGCGGCGCTCCCAAACGAGACCCAACGTTACGACGTGCTCAGCCGCGAAGGCAACTTGCTATCCGTTTTGCAGCTCAAGCCTGGCGAAGCGATAGTCGGATTCGGACGAGGTAGCATCTACGTCGCCGTCCAGACCCGTGATGGAACCCGCGCGCTTCGGAAATACGCGCTCCCGTCTGCGGGAGGCGCGTCGCGCTAGAGCGACTGCACTTCCGCTGGCAACGCGCCGCCGTGCCGCCGCTCCATCGCCTCGAGCTGCCGCACCACATCGCCGCCGTAGAACAGCTTGATGTAGCGGGCCTGCGTCGGCGTGAGGCGCCGCACCGCCCAGGAGAGGTGCACGAAGTGCGGCTCCACGGGCGGGTGCGCGAGCTGCATCCCGATTTCCGTGAGCAGGTGATCCGCCTTGCGCGTGTTGCAGGGCGAGCAGGCGGTGACGACGTTGGTCCACACGTTGAGGCCACCGCGCGAGATCGGGATCACGTGGTCGCGGGTGAGCGACTCGCGCGGGCGCAGCTCGTAGCTGGCGCGACCGCAGTACTGGCAGCGGTAGCCGTCGCGGGCGAAGAGGAAGGTGTTCGTCACCTGGCGGCGGAAGCGCCGCGGCACGTGCACGAACTTGCGCAGGCGGATGACCACCGGACGCGGCACAGCCAGGCGCTCGGAGCGCACCGACTTGCCACGGTCGGACTCGACGATCTCGGCCTTGCCATCGATGACGAGACGCAGGGCGCGCTTGAGCGGCACCATCGTCAACGGTTCGAAGGACGCATTGAGCGCGAGACAGCCGACGGTCACAACCACCTCCTCAAGTGAGGGCTCCGAGTGGGACGACCGTCGGGTAGACGGTCAACTCCTCGTCGCCGGGGGCACCGGGGTCAGCCACCCTCTGGTATCGGGGGCCTGGCCGGTGGCAATCGCGAGGAACCGCTCTTGGATCGCCTGCGTCACGGGGCCTCGCTTCCCCGCGCCGATGGGAGACTTGTCGATGCTGCGCACCGGCGTGATCTCGGCCGCCGTGCCGGTGAAGAACACTTCGTCCGCGATGAGCAGGAACTCGCGAGGCATAAGGATCTCCTTCACCTCATACCCCAGGTCGCGGGCGATTGCCACGACCGCATCGCGCGTGATGCCGTTGAGGATGCTCGCCGAGAGCGGCGCGGTGTAGATGACGCCGTCGCGAATGACGAACAGGTTCTCGCCGCTGCCCTCCGACACGTGGCCGTGTACGTCGAGCATAATGCCCTCGACGTAGCCGTCGCCGCGCGCTTCCATCTTCGACAACTGCGAGTTCAGGTAATTGCCGCCGGCCTTGGCCATCGTCGGGAAGGTCCCGGCCGCGGCACGCCGCCAGCTGCTCACCGTCACGTCCACGCCTTCCTCGAGCGCATCGTGCCCGAGATAGGCGCCCCAGCGCCAGCAGATCACGAAGGTCTCCACCGGCGCGTTCGTCGGCAGCACCCCCATCTCCTGCCCCGCCCGCACGGCCAGCGGACGGATGTAGCAGTGATCCAGCCCATTCGCCGCGATCGTCGCGGTCACCGCATCGCAGAGCTCGTCGAGCGAGTACTTGAGCGGCATCCGGTAGATCTTCGCCGAGTCCTGGAAGCGTCGCATATGCTCGCGCAACCGGAAGACGGCACCGCCGCTCGGCGTCTTGTAGGCACGGATGCCCTCGAAGATGCTCGAGCCGTAGTGCACGACGTGGCTCATCACGTGCAGCTGGGCGTCGTCCCAGGGGACGAGCTTGCCGTCACGCCAGATGAGATCGGTGGAGCCGGAGCCGCGAGTCAAGACCTGAGACTGGAGACGGGGAACGTGTGACTATTCGTGGACGGATGACGGATGACGGATGCTCCCGCGTGCTCCTGCGATCCGGCGTCCGATTGCAAGCTAAACCTTGGATTGTGACTCGCGCCACCGACGCAGACGGCTTGCGGCCTCCTCGACCCGCGTGGCGTGGAGGGGGTCGAAGCCGATTACCGCGCCGTCGCGCATCAACTCGCGGCCGGCGACGATGGTCCGCAGCGTGCGCGGACGCGGACCGAACACGAGCGCGTCATACGCATCCTCGCGCGGCCCCGCGGGCAAGGCGAAGGCGGCGAGGTCGGCCTGCTTGCCGACCTCCAACGAACCGATCGCCTCGTCGAGTCCGAGCGACTCGGCGCCGCCGAGCGTGGCGAGACGGAACGCCTGCGCGGCCGTGACCGCGTCGTGACGGCCGTTGCCGGCGCGCTGCGCGAGGACGGCGAGCCGCGCTTCCTCGAGCAGGTCCATCCGGTCGTTGGACGCCATCGAGTCGGAGCCAAGGCCGGCCTGTACGCCGGCGCGGAGCATCGCGAGCAGCGGCGCAATACCGTGGCCGAGCTTGGCGTTCGAAGCGGGACAGTGCGCGACGCCGCAACCCGCGTCGGCGATGCGGCCGATGGCCGCCGGACTGACACGCACGGCGTGGATGAGCAGCGTGTCGCGACGCAGGAGGCCCGCGCGTTCGACGATCTCCAGCGGCTCCGTTCCGCGCGGTGGCGTGGCGATGCCGCGACCCTGGAGGAAGCGCGCGAAGTCGCCGTCGCCGACGATGACCAATCGCGACTCATCGGCGCCCTCGGCGATGTGCACGGCCACGGGCAGGCGTTCGCGGCGCGCGAAGTCGGCGACCGCGGCATAGAGCGCGTCGCTCACGGAGTACGGGGCGTGCGGTGACACGCCGACGCGCACGAGCTCGGTCTCGCGGCGTCGCATCGCGGCGACCTGGTCGGCGAGCGTCGCGAGGTGCTTGTCGGCGTCCTTGGGATCGGGTCCGAAGACCTCGCGATAGCAGATGCCGCGCACGCCCATCGCGCGCATCGCGGTGAATGCGGCGTCGTTGGGCGCGGTGTCGGCGAAGGTCGTCACGCCGCCGAGCAGGCCTTCGGCGATGCCGAGCGACGCGGAGGCGAGTTGGTCGGCGTCGTCGAGCTGGCCGACAGCGCGCGTGAGCGTGCGGACCCAGTCGAAGAACGGCAGGTCGCTGAGGAAGCCGCGCAGCACCGTGAGATCGAGGTGCGTGTGCGCGTTGACGAGGCCCGGCGTGAGAATGGCATCGCCGAGGTCTTCGTCGCGGCCGGCGGCGGGAGCGTGTCGCTGCTCGCCGATCCAGACGATGCGGTCGTCCTCGGTGATGACGGTGCCGTCGGCGATGGGCGGCGCGACGACGGGAACCACCCAGCGCGCGTTCCAGCGGACGCGCGCCGGCGAGGTCACCGGAAGATCACCGAGCGCGGGCACTCCTGCAGCGGCTCGGTGCCGGCGATGAAGTACTCGGTGCGCACGGAGTCGGAGATGCAGCCGAGGCCGGCGCGCAGCCCGGTGGCCGGATCGATGGGAATCGCGAGCACGCCCGGCGGCCGCGGCCAGTCGGGCGGCGTCGGCTTGCGTTCGTACACCTCGCGCATAAACGCCGCCCAGGCGGGTGCCGAGAGTCGGCCACCCTGCGCGTTGCCCATAATCTCCTTCGGCTGGTCGAAGCCCATCCACACGCCGGCGACGAGATCGGCGGTGAAGCCGATGAACCAGACGTCGGTGTAGTCGTTCGTCGTGCCCGTCTTGCCGCCGGCGGGATGCGTGAAGCCTTCCATCCGCACGCGAATGCCGGAGCCGGCCTTGATCACGTCCTTGAGCATATCCACCATCACCCAGGCTTCCTCGCGCGAGAGGACCTGGATGCGCTCGGGCTCGGCCTCGTAGAGCTTGCGGCCGTCGAGCGTCTCGACGCGCAGGATGGGATTCGGCGCGGTGCGCCAGCCCAGGTTGGCGAAGGTGGAATACGCGGCGACCATCTCCAGCGGATACACGTCGGCGGAGCCGAGGGCGATGGAGGGGTACGGCGGCACGCGCGTCGTGATGCCGAAGTTCTTGGCCATCTCGACGATGCTGCCTTCGCCGATCTCCATCGCGAGGCGGATGGCGGGGAGGTTGCGCGACTGCATCAGCGCGCGGCGCAGCGTGACTCGGCCTTCGAACTTGAGGTCGTAGTTGCTCGGCGACCAGATGGTGCCGTCGAGCTGCGGGACCTCGATCGGCTCGTCGTCGAGGAAGTACGCCGGGGAGCGGCCCGAGCGGATGGCCGTCGAGTACACGATCGGCTTGAACGTCGAACCCGGCTGACGCAGGGCCTGCGTGGCGCGGTTGAACTTGGAGTCGTCGAAGTCGCGACCGCCGACCAGGGCGCGCACGGCCCCCGTGCGCGGATCGAGCGCGATGAAGCTGGCCTGCAGGTACGGCGAGTTGTTGCCGCTGCCCGCGGCGTCACCGGCGGCGGCGCGCGCGAGATACTCCTCGTAGGTCGTCTGCGTGTACTCGCCCCAGGTGCCGGCCTCGATGGCGCGGAGCTGCCGTTCGACGGCGCGCTCGGCGGCGCCCTGCATATCGAGGTCGAGCGTGGTGAGCACGCGGAGGCCGTTCTCGTACACCTGCTTGCCGAAGCGGCGCTCGAGCTCGGTGCGCACCCACTCGACGAAGTACGGCGCCGGATCGCCGGCCCCGCGGGCCGAGCGGTTGAGGCGCAGCGGGTAGGCCTTGGCGATGCTCGCGTCGGCGTCCGACAGCGCGCCCTCGCGCCGCATCAGCTCGAGGATCGTGTTGCGGCGCTGGATGGCGCGGTCGGGGAAGCGCCGCGGGTTGTAGCGCGACGGCGCCTTGGGCAGCGCGGCGAGCATCGCGCCCTCGGCGACGGTGATCTCGCTGACCGGCCGGCCGAAGTAGCGCTGCGAGGCGGCCTCGACGCCGTAGGCACCGGCGCCGAGTGCGATCTGGTTCAGGTACAGCTCGAGGATCTGCTCCTTGGGGAAGCGGCCCTCGATGCGCCGCGCGACCTTCGCCTCGCGGAACTTGCGGACGATGTTGTTGTACGCGCTGCCGGCGCGAGAGCGCGAGGGAAGCTGGGCCGGGAAGATGTTGCGGGCCAGCTGCATCGTGATGGTCGAGAAGCCCTCGGAGAGGCCGCCCGCCTTGATGTTCGCGATCACCGCGCCGAACACGCGGACGTAGTCCACGCCGCGGTGCTGGTAGAAACGCTTGTCCTCGGTGATGACGAACGCGTCCACCACGTGCGCGGGAATCTGGTCCAGCGTGACGACGGAGCGCCGCTCGAGGCCGATCTCGCCGATGAAGCGACCGTCCGCCGCGTAGAGACGCGCCGGCTGGGCCGGCGTGTACTCGGCGAACTGCTCGATGCTGGGGCAGGTCTCGTCGGAGCACAGGAAGACGCCCCACCAGAGGGCGAAGACCAGGAAGCCGACGACGCTGAGGGCCGCGCCGGCGAGGACGGCGCGCACGAGATACTTCTTGAGCCGGGGGTGCT
>CAZYQM010000154.1:0-351 GCA_964649965.1 uncultured Gemmatimonas sp. | reverse complement strand
CAAGGGCCCGGTGACGGGCTACTGCGGCTTCGACCCGACGGCCGAGAGCCTGCACGTGGGCAATCTCGTGTCGCTGATGGGGCTGGTGCGGCTGGCGCGGGCCGGGCACCGCGCCGTGGCGCTGGTGGGCGGCGGCACGGCGATGATCGGCGATCCCTCGGGCAAGAGCGAGGAGCGGCCGATGCGCTCACCCGACGAGATCGCGGCGAATGCCGAACTCATCTGGCAGCAGATCCAGCGCGTGGCGCAAAACGCGCTGGGCGGCGAGGCGCTCTCGCGTTTCGCGGTGCGCAACAACGCCGAGTGGCTGGGCACGCTCGACCTGATCGAGTTCCTGCGCGACACCGGCAA
>CAZYQM010000153.1:1950-5799 GCA_964649965.1 uncultured Gemmatimonas sp. | reverse complement strand
TAGCGCGCGGAATAGACGACGTGGCGCGAGGAAATGCGGGCGCCTTCGGGGAAGGTGGATCCGGCGCCGGTCCCCGAGGTGACGTCGCTCTCCTGATGCTCCGCCGTTTTGGACAACCGGTGGTCCCCTTGCGGGGGCTCCTCCGCTGGGGAACCGGCCTCGTCTGGCGAACTCGGAGACAACCCGTGGTCCAAAACTGCGGAGGGCGCAGAATCAGGCTCGGTCGCGGAGTCGGACTGCTCCGCGGAGTCGGGCTGGGCGGCGGAGTCTCCCTCGACTGCAGCGTCGGCTTCCGCAGCCGTCTCAAGCGGAGTCGTCGGACTGGCCGGGAGGGGATCCGCCCCCTCCGGCAGGGCCGCCAGCACGCAGACGCCGGTCTCGATCTGCCCCTGGCGCAGGGGCGCGAACAGGTGCGCCTCGACGATGCGTTCCGGGGCCAGCACCTTCGCGATTTCCAGCACGAAGCGCTCACGCGCGTCGGCACCAAGGGGGATGGTCTGCGTCATCCCTGAAATCTCGCCCCCAGCGGGGCCGGATGGAACCTCAGAGCAGACTGACGGGGTCGCGGTCGGCCACGAGGCGCAGGTCGTGCTGGGCGGGCACGTCCACGCCCGTCAGCAGCCCCCGCAGCAGACGCGTCAGAGGCGCCTGACGCTCGGACTTGAGCAGCACGTGCCAGCGCCAGCGGTTCTTGATCCGCTCCAGCGGGCAGGGTGCCGGCCCGAGCAGCGTAACCCCGAGGCCGAAGCGCAGGTCGGCCTGCGTCAGCCAGTCAGCCACGTCGGCCGCGAACTGGGCGACGGCCGGCTCGTCGAGCCCGCTCACGACGACGTTGGCCAGCCGTAGCGTTGGCGGGTACGGCGGCGACTCGCGCCCGGGCAGCTCTTCATCCACGAAGCCCTGATAGTCGTGCGTCATCGCGCAGCGCACGGCGTGGTGGCCGGGCGCGCGCGTCTGGATGAACACTTCCCCGCCCTTTGGGCCGCGGCCGGCGCGCCCGGCGACCTGGCTCAGCAACTGGAACGTGCGCTCCGAGCTGCGGAAGTCGGGCAGGTTGATGCCGATGTCCGCATCGATCACGCCGACCAAGGTGACGTTCGGGAAGTCCAATCCCTTGGCGATCATTTGCGTGCCAAGGAGGATGTCCACCTCGCCGCTGCCGACGCGGTCGAGGATCGCGGTGTGCGCCCACTTGCCGCTGGTGGTGTCCACGTCCATCCGCGCGACGCGCGCCTGCGGGAAGGTCTCGACCAAGAGGCGTTCGACCTGCTGCGTGCCGAGTCCGCGCTGGCGCTTGAGCGGCAGACCGCAGTCGCTGCAGTTGCCGCCAGCGGGCGCCTGGTGCAGGCAGTAGTGGCAGACGAGCCGCTCGGGCGTGCGATGGTACGTGAGCGAGATCGAGCAGTTGGGGCAGGTCGCGACGTGCCCTTCCTCGCACTGCACGAAGCTCGCGTAGCCGCGCCGGTTGAGCAGCAGGATGCTCTGTTCGCCGCGCGCGAGCCGCGCCTGCAGCGCGGATTCGAGCGCGGCGCTCAACACGCTGCGCATCGCACGGTCGGGCGCCGGCGCCGCGCGCAGCTCCTGCCGCAGGTCCACGATGCGCACCGCGGGCAACGCGCCGCCGCCGACGCGGTCGGGCAGCGCGATCAGTCCGTAGCGCCCGTCGCGGGCATTCACCCAAGTCTCGAGCGCTGGCGTGGCGGAGCCGAGCACGCAGCGCGCCCCGGTCTCGCGGGCGCGCATCATCGCCACCTCGCGCGCGTGGTAGCGCGGCGTCTCCGCCTGCTTGTAGCTCGCCTCGTGCTCCTCGTCCACGATGATCGCGCCAAGATTCGCCAGCGGCGCGAACACAGCCGAGCGCGCGCCCACGGCGATGCGCCGCTCGCCGCGCTGCAGCGCGCGCCAGGCATCCAGGCGTTCGCCGTCGCTCAAGCCGGAGTGCAGCACGGCGACCTGGTCGCCGAACACCGCGCGGAAGCGGTCCACGGCCTGCGGCGTGAGCGCGATCTCCGGCACGAGCACGATCGCCGACTTGCCCTGCCGCAGCACGATTTCCTTGAGCACCTCGAGATACACGAGCGTCTTGCCGCTGCCGGTGATGCCGTGCAAGAGCGTGACGGCGCCCGGCGCGCTCGCGACGATCTGCGCGATGGCGTCGCGCTGGGCGGCGGTGGGCGTCGGCGCGCGTGTCGTCGCGATGGAGCGGTCGGCGAACGGATCGCGCAGCCGCGTGGCCTGCTCGATGCGTGCCAGTCCGCGCTTCACCAAGCCCTGCACGACGCTGGCCGTGCAGCCCAACTGCTCGACGAGATGCGCCACCGGCGCGCGGCCGCCGAGCTGCTCGAGCAGCTCGTAGAGTTGGCGCTGTTGAGGGGCGCGCTTGAAAGCTTCGTCGCGCGCGAGCAGCGTCGGCAGTTCGCCGGCGAGCACGAGGATGCGCTCCTGCTTGCCGGGCGCATCGGGCTTCGTCGCGGTCCCGAGCGCGGCGGGCAGCACGGCGCGGCAGACGAGCCCGATCGGCGCCACATAGTACTCGCTGATCCACCGACACACCGCGAGCAGGTCGGCCGGCAGCGCCGGCGTGGCGTCGGGCACGTCGAGCAGCGGCTTCGCTGTCTTGTCGCCGAGTGCGGCGCCGTCGCTCTCGCCGAGGCAGATCCCGATGACGCGCTTGCCGCGCACGGGCACGACGACGCGGCTGCCCGCCTGCACAGGATGCCGCGTCTGTTCGGGGACCGCGTAGGTGAAGGTGCGCAGCAGCGGAAGCGGCAGCGCGACCTCGACGAGCCGCGCGGCGGCGGCCATCACACCGGCCGAGCGGCGCGCACCGGGGGCTCGTCGCGAATCCCCGTCTCGTGCATCCAGTGGTAAATCGCGTCGGCGACGTCGTGGCCGCGCTGGTAGCGCGCAGCCGGATCCTTCTCGAGCAATGCCATCACGATCGCGGCGAGGCCTTCGGGCACGTCCGGCGCCGCCGCGAGCAGCGGCTTCGGCAGCTCGTGCACGTGCTTGTATCCGATGGCGTAGCCGTCGGGGCCGTCGAAGGGCGTCGCACCAGTGAGGCACTCGTACATCATCACGCCGACGGCGTAGAGGTCGGCGCGGCCGTCCACGAAGCGGCCCATCGCCTGCTCGGGCGCCATATAGTGCGGCGTGCCCATCGCGCGGCCGCCGGCCGTCATCCGCCCGTGGAAGTACGCCGTGGCGATGCCGAAGTCCGTGAGGATGCCGTTGCCGTCGGTATCGAAGAGCACGTTGTCGGGCTTCACGTCGCGGTGGATCACGCCCTGCCGCGCCGCGTAGTCGAGCGCCGTCGCCACCTGCGCGGCGATGCGCGCCGTGCGTGCCGGATCCACGGTGCGGTCGCGCATCAGGTCATCGGCGAGGCAGCCGCCGTCGAGGTACGGCAGGATGAGATACACCGCGTCGTCCGTCTCGCCGTAGTCCAGCGGCGCGCAGATGAACGGGTGCAGCAGCCGGCTCGCCGCCTCCGCCTCGCGCCTGAAGCGCTGGCGCATCTCGGCGTCGCGGGCGAGGTGCGCGTGCATCACCTTCACCGCCAGCGGCCGGTTGAGCAGGTGGTGCCGCGCCTCGTACACGTCGGCCATCCCGCCCGCACCGATGCGGCGCACGATGCGATACCGATGCCCCGTCGCGTGCCGCAGCGAGGTGATCAGGTGGTCGGGCGCATCCACTGCCGACGGAATGTCGGGCAGTGCGCGGTTGCACTGCGCGCAGTGGCGCAGGGCGCTCCGGTTCCAGGTACCGCAGTCAGGACAGAACACGATTCAAATCTAGAGCCAACCGTTGCGCCGCAGGAGCCACAGCAGGGCGCCGCCCAGGCCCAGC
>CAZYQM010000153.1:0-1940 GCA_964649965.1 uncultured Gemmatimonas sp. | reverse complement strand
CCCAGCTGCGCGGCGAGCATCACCCAGAACCCGTGCGGCCAGTCGGACAGCGGGATGTGCGCGAAGTTCATCCCCCACATCCCGCTCACCACCACGAACGGCACGCTGAGCGTCGCCACCACCGTCAGGCCCTTGGTGACGAGGTTCATCCGGTTGGAGATCTGCGTCAGGTACGAGTCCAGCGTGCTCGACAGCAGGTCACGATAGGTGTCGAGATTCTCGTTCAGCCGGATCACGTGGTCGTACACGTCGCGGAAGTAGACCTGCGCCTCCGGCGAGACGTGCGGCGACGGCCGGCTTTGCAGGATGTTGAACACCTCACGCATCGGCGAGAGGTGGCGGCGCAGCGTGAGCACGAGGCGCTTGACCGAGAAGATGTCGCGCAGCGCCTCTTGGTCGAAGTGCACGAAGACGCGTTCCTCGAGGCCGTCCACGAAGTCGTCGAGCTGGTCCACGATCGGGAAGTACGCGTCCACCGTCGCGTCGAGGATGTGGTGCATCAACCGGCCGGGGCCCTTCTCCATCAACCCCGGATCGCGGCCGAGCCGCTCGACGGCGGCGTCCACGCCGGGCGCGTGCGGGCCGTGCACCGTGACCACGAAGTTGCGGCCGACGAAGGTCCAGAGGTTGAAGGTCTCGATGTCGTAGAGGTCCTCCGTCTCGGCCACGAAGCGCACGCCGCGGACCACGACCAAGGTATAGGTCGGGAACTCCTCGACCTTCACGCGGCCTTCGGAGGACGTCGTGTCCTCGATGCTCAGCGGGTGGAACTTGAAGACGCTGCTGAGGAGGGCGCGCTGCTCCGGGCTGTCGGCGTGGAGGTCCACCCAGAGCAAGCCCTCGCCGGTGTGGACGGAGTGGACGAGCGCGGCGTGGTCGAGGTGCTCGTGGACCTTGCCGTGGGGGTCGCGGTACCAGCTGCGCGGCTTGGCGTGGGCGGGCGGCGCGGTGTGCTGCTCGTGGCGGTGGAGGCGGAGCGAGGCGCGGCGCTTCGTCGGCCTACGGAGAAGCTACGGCTGGGCGCGGTGGGCGCCAGTCGAGCCGAACACCTCCGATGAGCTGAGAGCGAGACCTAGCGCGTGCGCAGCAGGTACGCAGCGAGAATCGGTTCGTCCTCCAACTCGCCGAGCGCGAAGAGGGTATCGCCTGAAGCAGAGATATCCTCCGCCCGGAACGGCAGCACCACGGACGATTCGTACTTCAGATCCGCGTCGTACAGGTCGATGAGCCGCCCGCGATGCCTGGATGTCCCCCAGTAAAGCACCATTAGCCGCCCTCGCCAGCCGTCAGCGACGAGGTGCGTGCTTCTCACTTCGTCCGCGAGTTTCAGATAGTTGCCCCGACCGCGGCCCGGATTGATGACTTGCGGGATGGGAGCTTCCTCGATGCCAGTGCCGACCTGGATTCTCCCGTTCCGGTAGACGGCGAACTGACGTCCATACGCCGGAAGAATCACGCAGGTCGAGTCGTCGACTTGGCTGAGCGGCGCCTGTCGGCCAAGCGGTAGAACTTCGAGCAGCCCTTGAATCGGGTAGCTGAAGGAATCCACAAGGGCGGCACTCTCACCAATCGTGGAGATCCAGTAACCATCGTCGTCCCAGCCCGAATACTGGAGGATCACGTGCTTCTCATCGATCGCGCAGGCCGATATCCAGTTTCGGCCACTCGCCACCCGCGATGTGATCGGATCGGCACGTGGGACGAGCAGTGAGATGCGACCGTTCGCTCCCTCAAATGCGAGCGGCTTGTCGTACGACCCCAGCAGGGTCGGAACCCGTCCGAACTCGCCTGGCCCAAGGCCAAAGCGACCGATCGTGTCGACCACTCGTCCCACCCGCGAATCGAGCACGAGGACTCTGGCGCCATCCACCTCTGAAACCAGTACCCCGAGTCGAGACGTAGCAACCCGGATTGGCTGAATGAAGCGTCCTGGGTCGTCG
>CAZYQM010000152.1:2319-5806 GCA_964649965.1 uncultured Gemmatimonas sp. | reverse complement strand
CGGCGTCGCTCGATCCCCCCGTCCCGAGTGTACCCGCGTGACTAGCATCCTGCGCTCCATCGCGCTGCGCTTTCCCCTGCTCCTCGGCGCCATCGTGCTGGCCGTGGCGCTGGTGACGGGTCGGCTTGCGCAGAAGGAGATCGGCGATGTGCTGCTCGCGCAGGCGCACCGTGATCTGCGCAGCGCGGCGGACACCTTGGCGCGGATGCTCGGCCAGGACATTCCGGCGGCGAAGCAACAGTTGCTTGCGAGCGCCGCGCGCGAGGAGATCGTGGCGGCCTTCGCGGCGACCACCGATGACGCGACGGCGCAGCGGCTGCTCGAGCGCTTCGTGGAGCGATCGCCCGCGACGACGCGGGTCGCGATGCGACTCCTGCAATCCGACGGAACGCCGCGCGCGAGTTGGTCGAGTCTCGCGGGTGCCACCTCGATGGGCTGGACGGCCGGGATGCTGCGCGAAGGAATGCTGCCGCCGGATTCCGCGGTCATCGGTCCCGTGATCGCGATTGCCGACACGCTGCCGGGCTTCGTCACGGTTGCGCCGGTGCGCGACGCGGCGGGTCGGCTGCTCGGGTACCTCGAGGAGGTGCATACGGCGCGCGGAAGCGGCGTCGCGCAGATCCGCGCGTTGCTCGAGGTCGAGCGCCTGCTGCTGGGCTCCCGCAACTGGACCGTGTGGACGAACCTCGTCGAGGTCGTGGCGGGACCGGAGTTCCCGGCGCCGCAAGACTCCTTGCAGCGCGTCACGGCAGCGGACGGTCGCGTGGCGCTCGGCTTGGCGCGCGAGGTGCCGGGCACCCGTTGGATGGTGTGGGTGGAGCGTCACGAGGCACAGGTGCTCGCACCCGTGGAGGTGTTCCTGCGACGGATGTGGGTCGCCACGCTGCTCATCGCCCTGACCGGAGCGATGCTCGCCTGGGTGCTGGCGCGCTACCTGTCGTCGCGCATCCTCCGCGTCGCGACGGAGTTGGATCGCACCCTGAGCGCCCACGGCGCACCGCCCGCGGTGCCCGACGAAACTCGCGGCGCCGAGGACGAACTGCGTCAGCTCGAGCGGGCCTATGCCGCGTTGGAGGCGCGCGTCGAGCAGCGGCGCCACCTCGACGAGCAGGTGATGCAGGCACAGAAGCTCGAGGCCGTCGGTCGCCTCGCCGGCGGCATCGCCCACGACTTCAACAACCTGTTGACCGTGATGGCGAGCTACGCCGCGATGGCGCGCGACGGGCTGCCGGCGGACTCGCTGGAGGCCAAGGACATCGACCAGGTGCTCAAGGCCGTCGATCGCGCGACCGCCCTCACACGGCAACTGCTGGCGTTCAGCCGCCAGCACCTGACGGACGTCCACCCGCTGAACCTGAACGAGGTCGTGCGCAGCACCGAGTCGATGTTGGCGCGACTGATCCCCAGCAACGTCGAGCGTGAGGTGCGCCTGGCCGAGGCGCTGCCCTCGGTCGTGGCCGACCACACGCAGCTGGAGCAGGTGCTGATCAATCTCGTGGTCAACGCCGTGGATGCGATGCCCGAGGGCGGGCGGCTCACGCTGGAGACCTCGGTGGAGCGGCGGGCCGGCCTCGGCACGCACGCGGTCCCGCTGGCCGCGGAGGATTGCGTGTGCCTGACCATCGGCGACACCGGCGTGGGGATGGACGCGGCGACCGTCGCGCGCGTATTCGATCCCTTCTTCACGACGAAGCCGCTGGGGAAGGGTACGGGACTCGGTCTCGCGACGGTGCACGGCATCGTCGATTCGATGGGCGGACGCATCGAAGTGACGAGCGTCCCCGGTCAGGGCACGCAGATGCGTGTGCTCTTGCCGACGGTGGCGGACGCCGCGGTCGGGCCGGCGCCGGGGCGCAGTCCGCTGGCCATCACGGGTGAGCAGTTGGCCTCGGGCCTCGTGATCGTCGCCGAGGACGATCCCTCCACGCGGTCGGTGATCCGCCGCATTCTCGAAGCCGGCGGACACCGCGTGGAGGCGCACGAGACGGCGGATGCGGCGCTCGCCTCCCTGCGCGCGCGCGGCGCGGCGCCGCGCCCGCTCGCCGTGATCACGGATGTGATGATGCCGGGGCTCAACGGCATCGCGTTCACGACGGTGCTGCGCGACGAGTTCCCGTGGCTTCCCGTGGTCCTCGTCAGCGGCTACGCCGACGTGGGCGATCGCGTGCCCGACGACCTTGCCGCGCGACCGGTCATCCTCGAGAAGCCGTTCACCGCGCGGGCCTTGCACGAAGCCGTGCGTCGCGCGGTCGCGTCTTCCTCAAGCCGACAGGCGTAGCCCGACCCACGCGCCTGCGGCGGCCACGCTCGCGGTGAGCACCACGCCCCAGGCCAAGTCCACCGGCACGACCCCACCGGGGAAGCCCTTGAGCAGGGCGAGCGAGGTGAGGTCGAAGGCGGCATAGGCCGCGAGTCCGAACACGGCGCCGAGGGCCGCCGCGCGGGCGACGCTCTGCTTCTCGATGCCGGGCAACACCGAGAGGACGACGATCGCCGCCACGTAGATCAGGTAGAACGCGATCGCCGCGCCCCAGCGCGTCTGCTCGGCGAGCAGGTGGCCCATCTGCCGCTGGTAGAATCCCTTGGCGAGGAAGCCCAGCCACGCGATGTCGAGCACGAAGAACGTGCCGACGCAGGCGGCGTACAGCTTGAGGTAGTAGGCCATCGTTCGACGCGACCGGGGCGTGTTGCGCTCAGCGGACGGTGATGCGGATCGGCCGCGAGACGAGGTCCCGCGAGATCACCTTGTGCTCGTGGTCGCCGAGGACGGCGCGCAGCGTGTAGGTGCCGGGGGCCAGCGTCAGCGTGGTCTCGATGGCGCCGGTGCCGAAGTGGCGGTGCAGCGAGTCGGCGGGGATCACCGAGCCCACCGGGCCGGCGTCGGTGTTGATGAGGACGTGGAAGTGCCCCGTGCGCGGGAAGTTCACCGAGGCGGGCGCGACGCCCCAGTTCTTGAGGCCGAACACCACCGTGAACGTGCGCGGCACCGTCGCGCCGTCCTGCGGCTCGCGGATGAAGATCTCGGGCGCGGGCTGCTGGGCGGCCGGCGCGGCGGTCTGCGCCTCGAGGGCGGGCACCGCGAGGGCGAGGAAGGCGAGACATAAGGCAGGGACCAGAGAGAGAACGGGAAGCGGATGGGGAAGCACCAGTAGGTTAACACCGCGCCACCCCCTGAAGTTCGCCGATCGCCTTCTTGCGTCCCGCTCGACCGGACCGCATCCTCTAGCAACCCGAAAACCTTGGAGCAGCTGTGGTCCGCCGTCTCGTCGTGCTGAGCAGCCTCGCCCTTGCGGCGATGGCCTTTGCGTCGCCCTCCGTGTCCGGGGCTCCGGCTGGAGCGCCGCGCGCAGAACCGCGCCGCGCGACGCACACCATCCAGATCACGCTCAAGTGCGAGACGCGGAGCGGTTGGGTGAACGATTCGTCGCTGAACGTGCAGCGCGGCGACACCGTCGTGTTCGCGCTCACGCCGGAATCGGACGTGCGC
>CAZYQM010000152.1:428-2309 GCA_964649965.1 uncultured Gemmatimonas sp. | reverse complement strand
CGCCGAAGCCGCGGCTGGGCATCCTGCCGGGTCGCTGGCTGTTCCGCTCGCGGCAGCACGAGGGCGCGCCGGGCCGGCCCGCAGTCGGCAACGATATGAAGCCGGACGCCGAGGGGACCTACTCGTACAAGGTCATCGGTATCTGCCCGGGCGGCCCACCGGCGAAGATCGACCCCGACATCATCGTCGAGATCTAGTTCCCCGTGGCGGACGCCACCGCGTCGATTCCCGAGCGCATCGGCCCCTATCGCATCCTCGACGTGTTGGGCGAAGGGGGGATGGGGGTGGTGTACGAAGCGGACGAGACGGGATCTGTCCGCCGCCGCGTCGCGCTGAAGGTCATTCGCGCGGGCTTCGCCACACGCGACGTGGTGACGCGCTTCGAGGCCGAGCGCCAGGCGATGGCCCTGATGGACCACGCCGGCATCGCCAAGGTCCTGGCGGCCGGCGAGACCGAGCAGGGCCTGCCGTACGTCGTGATGGAACTCGTGCGGGGGATGCCGCTCACGACGTATTGCGACACGCATCGCCTGACCGTCGCGCAGCGCGTGGACCTCTTCATCCAGGTCTGTCTTGCCGTGCAGCACGCCCACCAGAAGGGCGTGATCCACCGCGACCTCAAGCCCAGCAACATCCTCGTCGTCGAGGAAGACGGCGAGCCGCGGCCGAAGATCATCGACTTCGGCATCGCCAAGGCGGTGGGTGGGCGCCTGACGGAGCACACGCTGATCACGTATGCCGGCGTCGCGCTGGGCACGGCGGCCTATATGAGTCCCGAGCAGGCCGAAGGCTCGGGGCTCGACGTGGACACGCGCACGGACATCTACGCGCTCGGCGTGATCCTCTACGAGTTGCTCGTAGGCAAGCTCCCGATCGAACCGGAGACGATGGGCTACCACGCGTTTCTCGCGGGCCTGGCCTCCCGGGAGTGGCAGCTACCGCAGCCGAGCGCCCGCTATGCGGCGCTGGAGTACGAGAAATCCACGCTCGCGCACCTGCGGCGCTCCGACCCCGAGCGGCTGCAGCGCGCGCTCGGCGGGGACCTCGACCTCATCGTGCTGCACGCCATCGAGCCGGATCGTGCGCGTCGGTATCCGACCGCGAACGCGTTGATCCTCGACCTGCAGCGCGCGCGCGCCGACGAACCGATCTCGGCCCGGGCACCGAGCGCCGCGTACCGCGTGGGGAAGTTCGTGCGGCGGCATCGTGCCGGCGTGGCGGCGGCGTCGCTGGCGGTCACGGCCCTGCTGTTCAGCACGGTGCTTGCGACGCTTGGCTTGGTGCAGGCGCGGCGGGCGGAGGAGCGCGCCAGGGTCCAGGCCGCCGCCGCGCAGTCGGTCACCGATTTCGTCGCCGGCCTCTTCGGCGTCTTCGATCCGGAGCAGTTCACGTCCGACGTGCCTGCCGGCGACGTCACGGCGCGCGAACTGCTGGCCCGCGGCGCGGAGCGCGCCCGCATCGAACTCGCGGCGCAGCCCGAGCAGCGCGGGCGCATCCTGCATACCATCGGGCGCGCGTATCTCTCGCTGGGCTTGTTCCCCGACGCGATCGCACAGCTGCAGGACGCCGCCCGCGCCCGCGAGCTGGCGTTGCCGGACGACGCGCCCGAACTGTTCGACACCTACTATGCGCTCGGGCAGGCATTCCGGGCGATGGGGGAGTGGGAGACCGCGGACTCGCTGTTCCGCCGCGTCTTGGCCGCCCGCGAGGCGGCGCACGGCGTCAACAGTTCCGAGTCGTCAACCACACTCGGAGCCCTCGCCTACGTCAGCTGGCGCCGCGGCGAACTCGCCGCCGCCGAGTCGCTGTTCCTTCGCACGATCCTCATCAACGAAGCTTCGCTCGAGCCCACCGATCTTCGGTTGGCCCGCGATATGATGG
>CAZYQM010000152.1:0-418 GCA_964649965.1 uncultured Gemmatimonas sp. | reverse complement strand
GGCGTCGTGTACTGGAGCCAGGGCCGGCTGGACGAGGCCGAGCCGATGATGCGCCGCGCCGTCGAGGTGCGCGAGACCCAGCTCGGCGCGTTCCATCCGGAGCAGGCAAGCGGCAACAACAACCTCGGGGCCCTGCTGTACTCGATGGGGCGCTATGAGGACGCGCTCGCTCGGTACGAGCGAACCCGGGCCATCTATGAACGGACGCTGGATCCGGACCATCCGAATATGGCGTCGGTGCTCAACAACATCGGCGAGACGCAGTGGAAGCTTGGGCGGCTCGCCGAGGCCGAGTCGCTGCTGCGCCACGCCTTGGCAATCAAGGCGCAGCGCCTCGCACCGCGCGACCCGTCCACCGCGGTCACCCTCCACGCGCTCGGCGCGGTGATGGCCGCGCGCGGCGACCTGCGCGCCGCGG
>CAZYQM010000151.1:1324-5841 GCA_964649965.1 uncultured Gemmatimonas sp. | reverse complement strand
CTCGCGCCGCCGCGCGCGCTGCGCTGGGGCCTCGCGCTGGGCCTCATCGCGCTGGCTGTCGCGATGCCCGCGCCGCTCGGCCCCGCCGCCGACGCGCTGCGCGTGCCGGCGACGACGCCGCTCAACCTCAGCACGGCGTGGTGGATCCCGCTCGCCGAGTCGCAGCCGCCGCTGCTCGTGTGGGGCGCGACGCTGCTGCTCGTGCTCGTCGCCGTCGCCGTACCGTGGATGACGCGCCGGCCACGCGAGGGATCGTTCGCGCCGAGTTGGGTGGATCCGCGGCTGTGCACGGGCTGCGACCAATGCACGCAGGACTGTCCGTGGGGCGCGATCACGATGGTCACGCGCACGGACGACCGCCCGACGCTCGTCGCGCTGGTCGATCCCACGCTCTGCGTGAGCTGCGGCATCTGCGCCGCGTCCTGCGCACCGATGGGCGTCGGCCCTGAAGGCCGTACCGGCCGCCATCAGCTCGTCGACGTGCGCACGGCGCTGCTGCCGCAGCTGCGTGCGCGCGCGCAGGGGCCGCGCATCGTTGCCGCGTACTGCGGCCAGACGGACGTCGCGCTGCGCGCGCAGCTCTCCGCCGCCGGCGCGACGCTGCACGAGGTGCCCTGCATCGGCACGCTGCACACCTCGGTGATCGAGCTGCTGCTGCGGCAGGGCGCTGCGGGCGTGTTCGTCGCGGGCTGTCCGCCGCGCGACTGCGCGGCGCGCGAAGGCCCGAAGTGGACCGACCTGCGGATGTTCCACGACCGCGAGGCTGAACTGCAGGCCCGCGTGGATCGCCGCCGCGTGATGCTCACCACCGCACCCGCCGGTCTCACCGAGGCGACGGTGGCCGAGTATCGCGCCTTCGCGGCGTCGATCGCCGCGCTCGATGGACCGGAGGTCGAGGAGGACGTGGACATCCGTCTGCTCTGCGAGCCGCTGCCGAAGGAGGTCGAGGTATGACCTGGCTGCGACGCATCGCGGCGCTCGCGCTCACGCTGCTGTTCGGCTGGCTGCTCGCCAAGAGCTCGGCCGCCGACGTCACCTGGCACGGCGCCGACGCGGCCGCGGTGCGCCTCTCGTGGGTGGCGCGCCCGGAACGCATCGAGCAGTGCCGTGAGCTGAGTCCGGAGGAACTGGCCCAGCGGCCGGCGCATATGCGGCAGGCCCGCGAGTGCACCGGCGCCTCGGCGACCTATCGGCTGTCGTTGACCGTGGATGGCGAGTCGCACGAGGAGCGTGTGCTCCAGGGCGGCGGGCTGCGGAACGACCGCGCGATCTTCGTGCTCGACGAGTTCCCCGTGCCGCCGGGCGAGCGGCACATCGCGATCCGCTTCAGCCGCGTGGAACCGTCCGAGGCCCCGATGGATTCGAGCAACATCCGGCGCGGCGCAGTGCCGCGCGACCTGACGCTCGATACCACCGTGACCATCCCCGCCTCCGGCGTCGGGCTCGTCTCGCTGGTGGACGGCCGACTGCAACTCCGCACCCCGTGACCGACGACGCATCTACCACGGCCTTCCTCGTGACCGACGGGGGAGGCGTATGCTGAACCAAAGTGCCGAATACGCCGTGCGCGTGGTCGTGCGGCTAGCCAAGCTCGAGTCTGGCACCTGGGCGCAGGCCAACGACCTCGCGACCGATGTGGACGTACCGGCCAACTATCTCTCGAAGCTACTGCACCAACTCGCGGCCGCCGGCGTGCTCGAGTCGCGGCGCGGACGCGGCGGTGGCTTCCGGCTGGCGCGAAACGCCGAGTCGCTGACGGTGGCCGAGGTCGTGGCGCCCTTCGATCCGCCGACGCGCTACCGGGAGTGCCTGCTCGGCGGTTCGCGCTGCAACGCGGCCACGGCCTGCGAAGCGCACGAGCACTGGAAGCCGATCGCGGACCGCGTCCTGGCCTTCCTCACCGAGACGACGGTCGCCCAGATGGCCGGCCGTGAGGTGCCGCGGCCGCGCACGGGATCGCGCAGTCAGCGGGTGCCGAGGGCGCGCAGGAGACGCCGCATAAACTCGGCGGACTGATCGAACGCGGTCACGGGGATGCGCTCGTCGTTCCCGTGCACCGTGCCGAGCAAGTCGTTCGACGCGAAGAGCCCGATGATGCCAAACACGGGGATGCCGGCATTGCGCAGATAGAGCCCGTCCGTGGCGCCCATCTCCATATACGTGATGACGGGCAGGCGACCGTAGAGTTCCGCCACCGTGGCTTCGAGCGCGGCGCGGAGCTCTGGTCCCATCAGGCTGGGATCGCTGGGCACCATCGCGTCCTTGATGCCGATCTCGATGGACGGGTCGGCCAGCACCTGTCGGATGGCCTCGATGACGTGCTCCTGTCGCTCCCCGGGAATCACGCGGCAGTTCACGTTGGCGGTGGCCGTCGCGGGAATCGCGTTCGGCGCGGTGCCGCCGCTGACGAGCGTCGTGATGCAGGTCGTGCGGATGAGGGCGTTCGTCGTCGCGGTGGCGCTGAGGGTGCGTGCGGCGGCGAAGTCCTGCGGATTGCGACCGATGGCGGCCATCGCGGCGCCGAGATCTCCGGGCGTCATCGGTGCGCGTTGGGCGAGGTAGCTGCGTACGGCGGGCGTCACGTGGACGGGGAACTCGTGCCGCGCGAGCCGTGCGACGCCGTTGCTCAGTCGCTCGATGGGGTTCGGTCCGTCGGGCATCGACGAGTGACCACCGGGACCTTTCACCGAGAGCGTGAGGTCGAGATACACCTTCTCCGCCGCCTGCACGTTGAATGCGATGCGGCGACCATTCTCCATCTCGCCACCGCCGCCGTCGGCGTTCACCACGTACTCGGCCCGCACCAGCTCCGGCCGATCCGCAATCAGCCACTCGACACCGTTGTCCACGCCGCTCTCCTCGCCGGCGGTGAGCGCCATCACGAGGTCGCGCTGCGGCACGAAGCCGGCCGCCTTGGCTTCGAGGAACGCGGCGGCGATCGTCGCTGCCGGGCCCTTGTCGTCCATCACGCCGCGGCCCCAGAGCATCCCGTCACGCTCGGTGAGCGTCCACGGGTCGCTGCGCCAGCGCTCGGGCTCGGCGTCCACGACGTCGAGGTGTGCCAGGAAGAGGATCGGCGACCGCGTACGGTCGCGACCGCGCAGGCGCACCACCAGGTTGCGGTTGCGCGCGCCCGCACCCAGCACCATCACGTCCTCGCCGGGGAAGCCGGCAGCGCGAAAGCGCCGCGCCAGCGACTCGGCCAACGGTGTCGTCGTGCCCGTGTCGAGCGTGCGGTGGGGGATCATCTCCGCGAGCAGCTCGCGCGCGAGCGCGGCCGAGGCCTGCGCGCCGGCCTCCGATGCGACGAGCGCCGCCCCCAAGAGGACGGCGCCGGCGATGCTGCGCGCGCTCACGACGGTTTGTTCCGCTCGAGCCAGGTCAGCACGTTGGGCGGCGTGCCCACCCACTCGCCCACCGGCCGGTTGCCGAGGAAGCCGATGTCGGCGATGCCGATGCGGCTGGTCCAGAACCCGCTCGACGTGAGGTTGCGGAAGCGCGTGAAGAAATCCACGCCCGCGCGGTCCTCGGCGCGCGCGCGGCGCGGATAGGCGATCGCATCGAGCACCTCGCGCCGCTGGGCCTCGCTGCAGGAGATGAAGCCCTTGTCGAAGCGACGGCGGCACTCGGCATTCATCCAGGCGATGCCGTCCTTCATCCAGGTGCGATTGCCCGGATACTCGCCGAGGATGAAATCCATAAACTGCGGCACGCCGGCCTGCGTGGCCGAGCCCGAACGCGCGTCGCGGGGAATCACGTAATCCACGAGCAGCTGCACAAGGCGGTACTCGTCGTCGGTGAAGTTCTTGGGCACGTAGGCCTGCTGCCGCCCCTGCCGCTCGGCGACCGCCTCGGCCTCGACGGCATCGTGCGCGTGCGCCGCGGCGGCCTCGAGGCCTTCGCGCGGGATGGACAGGGCCGCCGCACCGGCGGCGATGGACGCGAGCATCTCGCGACGGTTCATCTCGCTCATCCTAGAGCCTCCCCGCGCGACGCTGCTGCGTGATGTAGGCACTGGTGCGCATCGAGAGCGCCATAATGGTCCAGGTGGGATTCTTGTCCGCCTGGCTCACGAAGGGCCCGCCGTCTGCGACGAAGAGATTGTCGCAGTCCCAGGCCTGGCAGTTGCTGTTGAGCGCGGAGTCGCGATCGGAGCTGCCCATCCGCACGCCGCCGAGCTCGTGGATGATGGCGCCGCCGTTGGCGATGCCGTAGCCCTGCTCGCGCGTGGGCATCGCGCTCCACACCTCACCGCCCATCTCGGCGATGATCGCGCGGAAGGTCTCCTGCATATGCTTGACCTGCAGGTACTCCGAGTCGCGCCACTCCCAGTGGAACTTGAGCACCGGGATGCCATACTTGTCCGTCACGACCGGGTCGAGCTCGCAGAAGGTCTTCTCGTTGGGGATCATCTCGCCGCGGCCGGAGAAGCCGACGGTGGCGCCCCAGTACTTGCGGTACTGCTGCTTGAGCTCGGGGCCGTAGCCGCCGCCCTCGGGGTAGCGCTCGATGCCGCC
>CAZYQM010000151.1:0-1314 GCA_964649965.1 uncultured Gemmatimonas sp. | reverse complement strand
GGCATTCCCAGCCCGCCCCAGACCTCGATGTGGTAGCCGCGCGGGAAGTCGAGCTTCGCGTTGTCGAGCCACCACGGCATCATAATGTGGTTGCCACCGACGCCGTCGGCGTTGTGCCGCGGCACGTCCACCAGCGAGGGGATGAAGCCTGCGACGTCCGTGCCGGTGGTGTCGGTGATGTACTTGCCGAGTACGCCGCTCGCGTTGGCGAGGCCCTGCGGATGGCGCGAGGACTTGGAGTTCAGCAGGATGCGCGCGCTCTCGAGCGCCGAGGCGGCGAGCACGACGACGCGGCCGCGGATGTGCTCGTCCTCGCCCGTCTTCGTGTTGATGTAGTGCACGCCCGTCGCGCGGCCGTCCTCGCCGGTGCTCACCTCGCGGGCCATCGCGTTGGTGATGAGCGTGAGCCGTCCCGTGCGCATCGCCGGGAAGATCAGCACGTTGGGTGAGCTGAAGTTCGAGTTGGTCATACAGCCGCGGTTGCACTGCCCGCAGTAGTGGCAGGGCGCGCGGCCGTTGTGCGGCTTGGTGATGATCGAGAGGCGCGCCGGGATGCAGGTGATCTGCATCCGGTCGCAGGCCTCCTTGATGCGCCGCTCGTAGTAGCGCGGTGCGGGGGCCGGGTGGAAGATGCCGTCGGGCTCGTTCGGCAAACCCTCCACCGAGCCGAAGATGCCGATGAGGCGATCGACTTCGTCGTACCAGGGCTTCACGTCGTCGTACGTGATCGGCCAGTCGTCGCCCATCCCGTCAATGGACTTGCGACGGAAGTCGTCCGGCCCGAAGCGCAGCGAGATGCGTCCCCAGTGATTCGTGCGGCCGCCGAGCATCCGGGCGCGCCACCAGTCGAACCTGGTGCCCTCGGCCTTGGTGTACGGCTCGCCGGGGATCTGCCAACCGCCGATGTTGGCGTCCCACTCACCGAAGGGGCGGTCCGTCGTGGACGCGCCGCGGCGCGGGGAGTCGTAGGGCATCTTGAGCATCGCCGAGTACTGGCTGCTCGTGTTGTCCCAGTGCCCGCCGGCTTCGAGGAGCGCGACGCGCGCACCGGCCTTGGTGAGTTCGTAGGCGGCCATACCGCCGCCGGCGCCGGAGCCGACGATGACGACGTCATAGGGCTCGCGGGACTGTTGGGGGGAACGCGCTTGTTGGGGCATCGGCATAGACTAGCGCGAACGGGGCGCGAGTGCCAAGCGCGGAGGTTGCCGGCCGCCCCGGGATTGGCGCCGCGGCCGATTCGGAGGCATCTTCAGGGGACACACCACCCGTACGTGACGACCCCCGACGTGACCGCCCCAAACCTTCGCCTGCACA
>CAZYQM010000150.1:0-5849 GCA_964649965.1 uncultured Gemmatimonas sp. | reverse complement strand
TTGCGAGGATGCCCTTGACCGCCCCCAGCCACCCAGCGACCGACGCGGAGTTGATCGCCCGATGGCAGGCCGGCGACCAGCGGGCCGCCACGGCGCTCGTCGAGCGCCACGCGCCGTCCATCGCGCGGTTCGCCGCGAGCCTGGGCGTGCGCGAGGAGATCGACGAGCTGGTGCAGGACACGTTCGTGCGGGCCTTCCAGTCCCTGGATTCCTTCCGGGCCGACAGCCAGCTGCGCACGTGGCTCTTCACCATCTGCAAGCGATTGCTGCTGGACCGATTGCGGGCCGAGCGACGACGACGTGACGTCGCGGAAGTGGACGAGCGCGACGCGGCGACCGAGTACGACGCCTTGGACACGATGGTCGGGGACGAACTGGCGGAGCGGCTGCGCGATGCGGTGAGCGGACTGACGGACCTCCAGCGCGAGGTGTTCAGCCTGCGGGTGAATGAAGGAATGGCCTACGCGGAGATCGCGCAGGCCGTCGGCAGTACCGAGGGTGCGTGCCGAGTGCATTATCACAACGCCATCAAGGCGATCAAGGAGCGGCTGCACGATGCGTGAATGCCACGAGACGAACGAGCGGGATGCCCTGCCGCTGCTGCTGCAGGGGCAGCTGGCGCCGCAGGATGCCGCACGCGTACGGGCGCACGTGGCCTCGTGTGCGTCCTGCGCCGAGGAGTTGGCGCTGTTGGAGCGCGCCGCGCGGATGTTCACGCAGGCGACGCCGCGCGTGGACGTTGCGGCGATCGTGGCCAAGCTGCCGGCGCCGCCGGCGGTCGCGCGCCCGGTGCTGACGGTCTCGCGCGG
This sequence comes from uncultured Gemmatimonas sp., assembly GCA_964649965.1. Taxonomy (GTDB): domain Bacteria; phylum Gemmatimonadota; class Gemmatimonadetes; order Gemmatimonadales; family Gemmatimonadaceae; genus Pseudogemmatithrix. Next base: position 5,040 of record CAZYQM010000150.1, on the reverse strand, counting down.
TAGCGGTCGCGCCCCGATGATGTCGCGCTCGCTGCTCGCGGCGGCCGCGTCGTTGACCTTGGTCGCGACGCTGTCCTTCGCAGCCCTGAAGGGGCGCGTGTTCGGGCCTGCGACGACGGACGACGGCGTCGTGCCGGACACGGCCGTGCCGGTGGCGACGGTCCCGGTGGCGATGGTCGGCGGCGCGGAGCTCGCGGACCTCGGCAGCGCCGAACTCGAGGCGCTGCTGGCCGAGCTCGACCGGATGGAAGCGACGGTGGCGGCGGATCCGATGGCAATGCAGCGCGCGGTGGTCAACGCGCCGGAGGACTTGTGATGAGGCGTCGCATCGTGATGGCGCTGGTGATGCTGGCGGCCGCAGGCACGGCGGCCGCCGCGCAGGGGAACCGTCCGCAGGATGCGCGGCGCGACTCGCTGGAGGCGCGCGTGCGGGCCCGGATGGCGGTGATGCTGCGCACGCAGGTGGGCCTGAACGACGAGCAGATCACGCGCTTGCGCGCCGTGAACCGCCGCTTCGAGGGCCAGCGCCGGACGCTGTTCGAGCAGGAGCGCCGCGTGCGCAGCGAACTGCGCGCGGCGCTGTCGGGCGACTCCGCGCAGGACGCGCGCATCGCGCCGCTGCTCGACCGCACCATCCAATTGCAGCGCGAGCGGCTCGACCTGCTCGAGGCGGAGCAGAAGGAGCTCGCGACGTTTATGTCCCCGACGCAGCGCGCGCGCCTTTACGGGATGGAGGAGCAGATGCGGCGCCGGATGCAGGAGATGCGCGACTCGCGGCCGTCGAATGGCGGGCCCGACCGGCGCGGTACGCCGGGCAACGCTAGGCCAGGGACGCCGCGACAGCCGCCTGGAGCGCGCTGAGGTTGAAGGGCTTCTGCAGGAAGCGCAGGTACGGGTCTTCCTGGAAGAGCGACGCCGCATCGGCGTGGTCGTAGCCGCTCGCGATGATCACGGGGAGCGTCGGCTGCACGCGACGCACCTCGCGCAGCACCTCGCCGCCGCCGAGCCCGGGCATCGTCAGGTCGAGCACGATGAGCCGCAGGTCCGGTCCGGCCGATCGAAAGCGTTCGAGCCCGGCGATGCCGTCCTCTGCTTCGGTGACCTGCAGTCCCATCTTCTCCAGCACGATGCGGCTCACGCGGCGCAGCGCGGCTTCGTCGTCCACGATCAGCGCGGTGCCCTCCCAGCGCCGGTTGAGCCGCGCCGCCACCGCGCTGGGCGTCTCCGCGGACTCGGCGGCCGCGGGCAGCCGCACGTCGAAGCGGGTCCCGCGCCCGAGCTCCGAGTCCACGTGCAAGGTGCCGCCCAGTGAGTTGACGATGCCGCGCACGGCGCTCAGGCCGAGGCCGCGGCCCGATTCCTTGGTCGAGAAGAACGGATCGAAGATGCGATCCAGCACGTCAGGGGCGATGCCCTTGCCGCTGTCCGACACGACGATCCGCACCCAGCTCTCGCCTGCGGCAGTGCCGCCTGGCGCGCGTCCCACCGACTCCGCCCGGAGCGTGACGACGCCGGCGGCGTCGCCGATAGCCTCGGCCGCATTCGTCAGCAGGTTGAGGATGACCTGCGAGAGCTGCGCGGGATCGCTCGCGACGCGCAGCGGCCGCTCGGGGAGTTCGACGACGAACTCGACCTTCTTGGACTGCGCGGCGCGCACGAGGGGGAGGAGGTCGTCCACGACGGCGCGGATGTCCACGGTCTCGCGCCGGAGGCTGGCGCGACCGGCGTAGGCGAGCATCTGCCGCGTCAGCTCGGCGGCGCGGCGCGATGCCGCGGCGATCTGCTCCAATGAGACGCGACGCTGCGCGGGGTCGTCGTCCGCCGCCATCGCCAGTTCGACGTTCCCGAGGATGGCGCCGAGGAGGTTGTTGAAGTCGTGCGCGATGCCGCCGGCCATAATGCCGAGGCTCTCGAGCTTCTGCGCCTGTTGATGCTTGGCGTCCTGCGCGCGGCGCGCCTCCTCGGCTCGCGCCCGTTCCGTCAGGTCGGTGGCGATGATGCCGGTGGCGGCGCTGCCGTCGCCGCCGCGACGGATCGGGAACGCCACGACCTGCCAGGCGTGCGTGTCGCCCGCCGACGTGAGACTCACCTCGCGCTCGACCATCTGCTGGTCGCGCGCCGCCTGCAGTAGCACGGCGAGCAGCGGGGCGGCGGGGGTCTGGCGGATGTCGTCGAGCCGCAGCGGCGCCACGCCGACGCCTGCTTCGTCGAGTATTGCGCGGAGGCGCGCGTTGGCCAGCAGCACCGCGCCTGCCGCGTCGCTGACGAGCACCAGCGTCGCGCCGGAGTCCACCACGTCCTGGAGCAGCGCTCGGTTCGCGTGCGCCTCGGCCAGCGCCGTGCGCGTGGCGCGCACCTGTTCCTCGAGGCCCTGCGACGCGCCGACGAGGCGATCGGTCATCACGTTGAAGGCGCGCGCGAGGCGGGCCAGCTCGTCGGTGCCGGCCACGGGCACGCGGACGGCGGTGTCGCCCTCGGCCACGGCAGCCGCGGCGTCGGCGAGCGTAAGGACAGGTGCCGTGAATCGCCGTGCGATGGCGAGGGTGCCGAGCGTGAGGACGGCCAAGGCGATCACGCCGAGCACGGTGGTGAGCTGCAACAGCCGTCGCGCGGGGGCGATGGCCGTGGCGTGATCCGCCTCGAGGATGAGCGCCATCTCCAGCGGCGCGATCCAGCGCCAGCTGCCGACCACGCGCTGGCCGCGATAGTCCTCGTACACGCCGGCGCCCAGGTCGCCGCGCAGCGCCGCGTCAATCGCCTGGCTGTGGACGCCGCGCTCATACCCAGGGATGCCGAAGCGCGACTCGGACACGAACTCCGCGAGACGGTTCACCAGATAGGTGTCCACGCGCACGCTGCCGCGGGGAATGCTCAGCGAACTCTCGAGCGCGACGAGATCGAGGTGCGCGGCCAGGACGGCGCGCGTGACGCCGTCGGCTCGCACCGGCGTCGCGATGGTCACGCTGGGACGACCGGTCCGCGCGGAGGGATAGATGGGCTGGAGGATCGTGCCGCGGCGGCCCTCCTGGTAGAAGAGTTGGTCGGCCTCGTAGCTGCCGATGAGACTGCTGTCGGTGGCGGCGAGGACGCGGCCTCCCGGCACTTCGATGAGCACGAGCGTGGTCGCCGCCAGCAATTGCGGCGGCAGCGTCAGGAGGTACGGCGCAGCGCGCGACGTGCGCGTGAAATGCACGCGCTCCAGCTCGGCAAGGTGTTCGAGCGCGGCGCGCTGGCGGTCCAGCCAGGTCAGCAGCGCGCGCTCGCTCTCCTCGGCCTGCGAGGTCAGGCGATCGAGCAGACGACGGTCCAACGCCGACGCCGCGCCGCGATACGAGACCGTCGCGACGACGAGGAGCACCGCGGCGCCGAGCGCCAGCGACGCGAGCGCGAGCCGGGCCGCGAGGCTGCGGCGGAAGCGCAGTGCCTTCAACGGGACGGATCCAGGGAGGCGCGGAGCAGTGACGAGTCCCGTCCGATCTCAAGGATCACGACCCCCCGTGAGGGATCGCCCGTGCCGGACCAGCGATAGCTCGTGAAGGCTCCCTCCCAGTCGCGTGGCCGGCGCAGCGCGTCGGCCAATGCTGCGCCGCTGCGTTGCCCGCTGTGTGTTGCGGCATCGGCGAGAAGCTTGATGGCATCGTAGGTCGCGGCGGCGGTCGCCCGCGGGCGTTCCTGATGGCGCGCATTCCACGCGGCCACGAATCGCTGCATCGTCGGCCGATCCACGCGGCGATCCCAGTTGGCCACGACGATCGAGCCGAGCGCGTCCTCGCGCCGCTGCAGCGTGATGATGTCCCAGGCGTCGGACCCGAGGAACACGCCGCGGAAGCCGAGCGAACGGGCGATGCGGATCTGCGCCGAGTCGTGGACGATGAAGCTGGGCAGGAGGATCGCATCCGGTCGCTCGGCAAGGATGCGCCGGATCTGCTGGCCGTGGTCGCGCGGGCCGTCGGCGGCGAAGGTCTCGACCGCGACCATCCGCCCGCCACGACCGGCGAAGGTTTCGGCGAAGAGGCGCGTGATGTCGCGGCCATAGGCGCTCGCGCCCTCGTGCAGGGCCGCGGCGCGCCGCAACCCGAGGGAATCGTAGGCGAAGCGCGCGAGGGCGGCGCCTTGCACCTCGTCGCGGAAGGCGAGGCGCGAGACGAAGCGGCGGCCTTCCGTCACGCTGGGGTTCGATGCCATCGGAGCGATCATCGGCACCGATGCGGCCTCCGCCACCGCGCCGGCGGCGATCGCCAATGTGCTGGTCTGCGGCCCGACTATGACGTCCACGGAATCCAGGTTGATCAGCGCACGCGCGGCAATCGCGGCGGCGTCCGGCCGCGGTGCGGATTCGCGCTCGATGAGGACCAGGCGATGCCGCCGCCCGTCAATCGTGACACCGCCGCCCGCATTGATCTCGTCCACCGCCAACCGTGCACCGTCCCGCGCGGGTTCGCCGGACGAGAATGCCATCGTGCCTTCGAAGACCCCGATGAGCCCGACGCGGAACTCCGGCGGCGGGGCGGGGCGGCAACCGAGGACGACCAGCGCAACGACGGTGATGGCGGCGCGAAACGGAAGCATTGCGGATTCGGGAGAGGATAGGGCCACTGGATATTATCGGTTCCCGCTTGCCGCTGTAGCGCCGCCCCCGTTCGCATTAGGTTTCTCCACGCGCCCGGATGGCGGAACTGGCAGACGCAGGGGACTCAAAATCCCCCGATCGCAAGGTCTTGTGGGTTCGATTCCCACTCCGGGCACTCTGGCGGGCGTCAAGGCTTCCTTGACGCCCGCCTCGTGTATTGCTGACGTGGGTCGCGATGCTTCGCTGAAGAGACGTTCCCCAAGGACATCATCGTGCAGGTCGAGGGCCGCGCGCGATTGGTGCTCGGCGACGCGAAGCCGCACGGGGGGCTGCTGACCATCCGCGTGGACGACGAGGTCCTCGACGAGGTGTACGCCGGGATGAATCCGCAGGCGCGGCCGGGCCGCTTCGTCCGCGTCACGGTCGCCGACAGCGGCAGCGGCATTCCCCCCGGCGTGCTCGACCGGCTC
>CAZYQM010000149.1:5297-6024 GCA_964649965.1 uncultured Gemmatimonas sp. | reverse complement strand
CGGCTGCACGTCGTAGAGGATCACCGTCAGCAGCCGCGAGATGCCGGCGGCCAACGCCATCCCGATCGTCATCCCGATGCCCAACTGCCACGCGCCGCTCGAGAACACCAGGCGGATCACGCGGCCCGGCGTGGCACCGAGCGCCATCCGGATGCCCATCTCCCGCGTGCGCCGGCTCACCGCGAAGCTCATCACGGCGTACAGCCCGATGCTGGCGAGGAACAGCGCGACCAGGCCGAAGATCGCGAACATCGTGCCGAAGACGCGCACGAACCACAGATTCTGCGCCGCGGCCTGCCGGAGCGTCATCGGCCAGTAGATCGGGATGTCCGGGTTCAGCGAGGCCACCGCCTCGCGCACCGCCGGCGTCAGCGACATCGGATCGCCGCCCGTACGCGCCGCGATGTACGCGAACTGCGACTGCGCCTGCGCGAACGGCCGCAGCAGCAGCGGTGGACGCGGGTCATCCGGGTTGCCGACGGTGACGTCGGCGAACACCCCGACGATCGTGAGATACGGATTCTGGTTCTCCGGCGCGATGCCGCCGAGTCGCACGCGCTTGCCGATCGCCTCGCCATCGGGGAAGTGCTCGCGCACGAAGCGCTCATTCACGATCGCCACGTCGAGCGCACCAGGCCGGTCGGTCCCGTCAATGCTCCGCCCCTGCCGCAGCGGGATCTCCAGCGTCTCGAGGAAGCCCGGCGACACGCTGCCGAAGCGCGTCGGC
>CAZYQM010000149.1:4017-5287 GCA_964649965.1 uncultured Gemmatimonas sp. | reverse complement strand
CGCTTCCCTCGTTGTAGACGCGCCCTTCGATCGTCACGCCGTCTTGCCCGAAACCCTGCTCGGCGCCCGGCAGCCCCGACGCCAGCGCCATCGCCTGCACGCCGGGAATCGCCGCCACGCGGTCCGGCAACTGCTCCCAGAACGTGCGCTGGCTCACGCTGTCCGCCGAGCCGGTCGGGAAGCCGACGCGCGAAGTGAACACCGTCTCCATCGCGAAGCCCGTGTCACGCGAGTTGGCCTTCACGACGCTCTTGATCATCAGGCCGCCCGCGACGAGCAATCCGCAGGACAAGGCGATCTCGAACACCACCAGCGCCTTGCTCATCTTGCCGATCTTCAGGCTCGACGCGCCGCGCGTCTCGTCCTTGAGGATCTCGGCGATGTCGCCGCGCGACGCCTGGTACGCGGGAATCAACCCGGCCAGGAGTGCGGCGAGGAACGACACGCCGATCGTGAACGCCAGCACCGGCGGATACAGCTCGAACGTCAGGAAGAACGGCGGGTCCGTGTCCACGATGGCCCGCGTGAACGCGTCCATCCCGACCTTCGCCACGATGATGCCCAGCACCGTGCCGAGCATCGAGAGCACGAAGGCCTCGGACAGGAAGATGCGCACGATCTGACCGCGTGTCGCACCGAGGGCCGAGCGCACGCCGACTTCCTTGCTGCGGTGCGCCGCGCGATCCAGGAGCAGGTTGGCGACGTTCGAGCAGGCGATCAGCAGCACGAAGAAGACCGCGCCGAGCATCGTGTACAGCAGCTGCGTGGGCTCATCGCCGATGAACGCCCGCGTGAATTCCATCGAGTAGCCGGTGTAGTCCTTGTTCGCCACCGGATGCTCGGCCTCGAGCCGCGAGAAGATCGTCGCCAGCTCCGCGTTGGCCGCATCGACGCTCACATTCGGCGCCAGCTTGGCGACCACGTTCACGAACTGCCCCTCGCCGCGCGGCGAGGCAAGCGGATCGGTCTGCAGGGGAAGCCACAGCTCACCCGACTCCGGATAGCGGAAACCCTCGGGCATCACGCCGATGACTTCGTAAGGCTCGCTGTTCACGCGCAGCGTCTGGCCGATGACGTCCGGCGAGAGAGCGAAGCGATCGCGCCACATCGCGTACCCGAGGATCGCCACCTTCGCACCACCAGGGCCGTCCTCGCCCGGGCGGAAGGTGCGGCCCAGCGCGGGCTGGATGCCCGGGATCTCCAGGGCCTGCGCGGTGATCCAGGTGCCCGAGTATCGCTCCGCACGATCCACGCCGGAGACGTTCATCGT
>CAZYQM010000149.1:0-4007 GCA_964649965.1 uncultured Gemmatimonas sp. | reverse complement strand
GCCCGTGTACGCCCCGAACTGCGCGAACGACCGCTGCTGCGCCGCGACGTCCACGTAGTCCTGGATCGGCAACGACTGACGGTCGATGTTGGCGCTGCGCGTGTTCGCCCGCCACACGGTCACCACGCGGTCGCCCTCCTCGAACGGCAGGCCGCGCAGCAGCGCCGAATAGACGATGCTGAACATCATCGTCGTGAGGCCGATGCCGAACATCAGCGCGATGGCCGAGACGGCGGTGAGGGCGGGGCTCTTGCGCAGCGTGCGCAGGCCGAGGCGGATGTCGCGGAGCCAGGATTCCATTCGGGGCACTCGTCGGGGGTCCGTCTGGCCTACGCGACCCCTGAGGCGGGGTTTCACCCCGGCCGTGTCCAAAGGCCACAGCAGCCCAACGACCCCCCTCCGGGACGCGTATACTCCCTGCACCCTTTTCCCACGAGACGATGCCTCACATCCGCTCGCTCGGCGCGGCCGCGCTGCTCGCGGCCCTCGCCCTCCCGCTCGGCGCCCAAGGGCGTCCCACCGACGGGTACCACACCAACGCCCGCCTCGCCGCGGTGCTCGACTCCATCGCCCGCAGCAAGCCGGCGCTGGTCAACGTGTCGGTGCTCGCCACCTCGCCCGGCCGTCGGCCGGTGCACGTCGTGCGCATCGGGCCCGACGACAAGCCCGCCGTGCTCGTCCTCGCCGGCGCCTATGGCCCGCAGGTGAGCAGCTCCGAAGTCGCCCTGCGCCTCGTGCGCGACCTCGCGCGCGAAGCCGCCGGCGCGCCGGTGGCCGCCCAGCGCACGGTCTATGTGGTGCCGCGCCTCAATCCCGATGCCACCGAGGCCTTCTTCTCGGCGCTGCGCTGGGAGCGCAAGGGCAACGACGGAAAGTTCGACGACGACCGCGATATGACGGACGACGAGGACGGGCCCGATGACCTCAACGGCGACGGCATCATCACGATGATGCGCGTGAAGGCCACCGACGGCCAGTGGATCGCCGACGCGACCGATCCGGCGCTGATGCGCCGCGCCGACGCCGCCAAGGGCGAGCGCGGCGTGTACCGCCTGCTCGTCGAAGGCCGCGACAACGACAACGACGGCGAGTACAACGAAGACGCCGTCGGCGGCACGGACATCTCGAAGAACTTCGCCAACAACTTCCGCTTCTTCTCCGACAACGCCGGCCTGCACCCGTTCTCCGCGGATGAATCGCGCGCGGTGGCCGAGTTCGTCAGCTCGCACGAGAACATCGCCGCCGTATACGTGCTCGGGATGCAGGACAACCTGATCAAGGCCTGGGAAGGCCGTCGCGTGCCGGGCATCGGCGGCAGCCCGCAGGGCACCTCGGCGGGCGGACCGTTCACCGCCTCGCTGCCCGAAGACAACGCCTGGTTCAACGCGATGAGCGCCGACTTCAAGCGCATCACGCGCTGGAGCGAAGGGCCGGCCAGCGCCGCAGACGTCGGCGATCCGCTGTCGTGGGCGTACTTCCATATGGGACGCTTCGCCTTCGGCTCGCGCGTCTGGTGGCCGGGCAAGGCCGCGGCCGACAGCAGCCGCCGCGCCCCCACGCCGGATCCGCTCGCCGCGGAGCGCAATGACTACCGCTGGCTCAAGGCCAACAATCCCTCGGCGTTCGTCGAGTGGCAGACGGTGCAGGGCTTCACCATCGACGGCCAGCCCGTCGAGGTCGGTGGCTTCGCGCCGGGCGCGACGCTCAACCCGCCGGGCGGCGAACTCGATGCGTTGGCCGCGCGCCACGGCGAGTTCGTGCGCAAGCTCGTCGAGAGCCTGCCGAGCATCGTCGTGAAGGACGTCAGCGTCACGGAGGTCGGCCCGCGCGTGTATCGCATCCGCGCCACCGTCGTGAACGACGGCTTCCTGCCCAGCAACGCCGCCATCGGCGTGCGCTCGCGGCTCCCGCAGCGCGTGCGCGTCGAGATGGTCCTCGGCCGCGACCAGCAGCTCTCCGGCGGCCGGCGGATGCAGTACATCGGCGCGCTGCGCGGCAGCGGCGGCAACGACAGCTTCGAATGGGTCGTCGTCGGGGCGCCGAACTCCACCGTCACGCTGAACGTGGGCTCGCCGCACGCGGGGCTCAGCACGCAGACCATCACCCTCCGCGCCCGGTAATCGACGATGACCAATCTTCGCACGACATCGATCGCAGCGCGCGTCGCCACGGCCCTCGGGGTCGCGGCCTTCCTCGCTGCCCCTGCCCTGCGCTCGCTCGACGCGCAGGTCCGCACCACCCCGCCGGCCACCCGCGCCACGCAGCCGCCGGTCGCCGGCGCGCTCGCCGCGCTCGGCTCGCCGCCGAACCCCAAGGTCGCGGTGAGCTGGGACCGCTTCTATGACCACGCCGGCCTGCACGAGATCGGCCGTCGCCTCGCCGCCGCGCATCCGGGCTTCATCAAGCTCGGCAGCATCGGCAAGAGCACCGAGGGCCGGGATATGTTCCTGCTCACGGTCACCAACTTCTCCGTCGGCGACGCCGACAAGAAGCCGGCGATGTGGATCGACGGCAACATCCACGCCAACGAGATCCAGGGCGCCGAGTTCTCGATGTACACGGCGTGGTACCTCGCCGAGATGGCCGACCGCGTGCCGGCCGTGGACTCGCTGCTGCGCAACTACACGCTGTACATCGTGCCGTCCATCAATCCCGACGGTCGCGATCACTACATCCACCAGCCCAACAACGCGAGCTCGCCGCGCACCGGCCTCGCGCCGCGTGACACCGACGGTGACGGCCGCGTGGACGAGGACGGCCTCGACGACCTCAACGGCGACGGCCACATCACGCAGATGCGCCGCCGCAATCCGAACGGCCGCTTCCGCGTGTCGCCGGAAGACCCGCGGCTCCTCGTGCCGATCCTCCCGGGCGAGCAGGGCGAGTACGACCTGCTCGGCGCCGAAGGCTTCGACAACGACGGCGACGGCTTCGTGAACGAGGACGGGCCCGGCGTCTATGACCCGAACCGCAATTGGCCGTGGCGCTGGGCGCCGCAGTACGTGCAGGGCGGCGCGGATCGCTATCCGGGGTCGCTGGTCGAGACGCGCAACATTATGAACTTCGTGATCGCGCATCCGAACATCGCCGGCGCGCAGAGCTATCACAACAGCGGCGGAATGCTGCTCCGCGGCCCCGGCGTGCCGCAGGACGAGTACCGTCCGCAGGACGTGCAGGTGTTCGACCAGATCGGCCGCATCGGCGAGGAAGTGCTCCCGGGCTATCGCTATATGATCGTCTGGAAGGACCTCTACACCGTGTGGGGCGGCGAGCTCGACTGGTTCTATGGAGCGCGCGGCATCCTGACGTTCAGCAACGAGCTGTGGACGCCGTTCCTCTACTTCTACCAGCAGCCGCAGCGCGGCGGCGGTGGCTTCGGCGGCGGCAACCCGCAGAACCGGCAGTTCCAGACCACCGAGTCGCGCTTCAACCGCCTGCTGCTGATGGGCGAGGCGATGGTCGAGTGGACCGAGGTGGACCACCCGCAGTACGGCAAGGTCGAGGTCGGCGGCACGAAGAAGAACTTCGGGCGCGTCGAGCCGGGCTTTATGCTCCAGAGCGACGGCCATCGCAATATGATGTTCACGCTCTACCAGACCTCGCAGATGCCGCTGGTGCAGGTGGACAGCGTGACCACGCGTTCGCTGGGCAACGGCCTCACCGAGGTCTCGGCGGTGGTCGTGAACCGCAAGCTCGCGCCCACGCACACGCAGCAGGATCTCGAGAACCGCATCACGCGGCCGAACCTGGTCTCGCTGAGCGGCGGACGCGTGATCTCGGGCTTCACCATCGACAACCCGCTCAACGGCGACGCGACGGAGCAGAAGCTCGATCCCTCGCGCATCCGCGTGGCGAACATCCCGGGTCAGGGCATCGTGCGCGTGAAGTGGATCGTGCAGGGGAACGGACCGTTCACCGTGACCGCCGACTCGCAGAAGGGCGGTGTGTCCACGATGCGGTCGCGGTGATGGACTGAACGGCCTTCACCACGAAGGCACGAAGGGAAC
>CAZYQM010000148.1:0-6026 GCA_964649965.1 uncultured Gemmatimonas sp. | reverse complement strand
AGAACCCGGCGTTCCTCAACCGCGAACTCTCGTGGTTGGAGTTCAACGCGCGGGTGCTGCACGAGGCCGAGGACCCGCGGACGCCGTTGCTGGAGCGGGTGAAGTTCCTGGCGATCTACGGATCGAATCTCGACGAGTTCTTTATGGTCCGCGTGGCGGGCCTCAGGCGACAGCTCTCGGCCGGCGTGTTGCAGACGCCGTCCGACGGGCGCACGCCGGCGGAGCAGCTGGACTTGATCGACGCACGGGTCCGCGAGCTCAACGCGCGGGCCCGTTCGCTCTTGGTGGACACGCTGCTGCCGGCGCTCGCGGGCATCGGCGTGCACCTCATCGATCCCGACGCGGGGATGCTGCCCGACGGGCACGCGGACACGATGCTCGAGGCCGACGAGCGCGCCACGCTCGATGCTTACTTCCAGGATGCGGTGTTCCCGGTGCTCACGCCGCTGGCCGTGGACCCGGGCCACCCGTTCCCGTACATCTCCAACCTCTCGCTGTCGCTGGCCGTCGAGCTGCGCGATCCCGAGCAGGGCGACATCCGCTTCGCGCGCGTGAAGGTGCCCAAGTCGCTGCCGCGCTGGGTGCCGACGGGGCGCCCGAACCGCTTCGTGCCGATGGAATGGCTGATCGGCGCGCGGCTCGACGCGCTGTTCCCGGGGATGGAGATCCTCGGGCACTGGAGCTTCCGCCTCACGCGCTACTCCGACCTCGAGATCTCGCACACGGAAGAGCCCGAGGACCTGCTGGCGACCATCGAGGAGCAGCTCTTCCAGCGCCGCTTCGGCGAGGTCGTGCGCCTCGAGGTCGAGGAAGGCACGCCGGCCCACCTGCAGGAGCTGCTGCTCGAGGAGCTGCGCGGCAGCGAGGCGCCAGAGATGGCGCCGCTCACGCCGCGCGAACTGCACGTCCCCGGCCCGATGCTCGACATCTCGGACCTGATGCCGCTCTCCGGACTCGACTTCCCCGAGCATCGCGAGCCGCCGCTGATTCCCGCCGTGCCGCCGGAACTGCGCGACACGACGCGGTCCATCTTCGACGTCGTGAAGGACCACGAGATCCTCGTCCACCATCCCTTCGATTCGTTCGGGGCCTCGGTGGAGACGTTCATCGAGAGCGCCGCGCGCGACGAGCAGGTGCTGGCCATCAAGATGACGCTGTACCGCACCTCCGGTGACGGCGCGATCGTGCAGGCCCTCACCGAGGCCGCACAGCGCGGCAAGCAGGTCGCCGTGCTCGTCGAGTTGCAGGCGCGCTTCGACGAGATCAACAACATCGCGTGGGCGCGCACGCTGGAGTCCTTCGGCGTGCACGTTGTGTACGGCCTGCCGGGCCTCAAGACGCACACCAAGACGGCGCTGGTCGTGCGCAAGGAAGCCGACGGCATCCGCCGCTACGTGCACATCGGCACGGGCAACTACAACACGCGTACGGCGCGCATCTATACCGATTTGGGTCTCATCACCTGCGACGAGGCCCTCAGCGCCGACATCAGCGAGCTCTTCAACTCGCTGACCGGCTACTCGCGGCAGCGCGAGTACCGGCGCCTGCTCGTCGCGCCAGTGAATATGCGCGAGCGGGTGCTAGGGCTCATCGCGCGCGAGACGGCCCACGCGCGCGCGGGGCAGGGCGGGCGCATCATCGCCAAGATGAACGCGCTCGTGGATTCGCAGGTCATCGAGGCGCTGTACGAGGCCGCGCAGGCCGGCGTCGAGATCGACCTCATCATCCGCGGCATCTGCTGCCTGCGCCCCGGCGTCGCCGGCCTCTCCGAGCGCATCCGCGTCATCAGCATCATCGGGCGCTTCCTCGAGCACTCGCGCATCTGGATGTTCGGCAACGCCGGCGATCCGGAGTACTACTTCGGCTCCGCCGACTGGATGCCGCGCAACCTCGACCGCCGGGTCGAGGTGGTGACGCCGGTCGAGAACCCGCTGTTCAAGCGACGCCTGCAGTCGGTGCTCGAGGTCTGCCTCGCGGATAACCGCCAGGCCTGGGACCTACAGCCCGACGGCGCCTACGTGCAGCGCCAGCCCGAGCCGGGGCGCGGCGAGCGCGCCACGCACCGGATGCTGCTGCGTGACAGCTGGGGCGGCAGTCGCGAGAGCGGAGCGTTCGTGTTCGAGGCCTCGGCGTTGCAGCGCGCAGGCGGCGCCCCGGGGCGGCCTCCAAGTTCGACGGCGGAGTTCCGCGCGTTCCGCGAGTGATCGGCACGCGAGGCTTTACGTAACTGTCTGGTCACGACAGGTTTCGTGGCTATGAACCTGTCTCTTTTCGCTGCCGCCTCCCCCGCGTGGCGACGTGCCGCCCGCGCCGCAGTCGTCATCACCGTCGCCACTGCGACGGCCGGCATCGCACCGCTCCGCGCCCAGGTCGCCTCGCGACCGGCCGCGCGCCGTGACTCCCTGCAGCGCCCGCTCGACTTCACGTCCAAGGGCCTCGTGTTCTCGGGCAGCGACGGGTTCAGTTACTTCGCGTTGCGCTTCCGCATCCAGCAATGGGCGGTCTTCAGCCGCGACGACGATGCCGACGGCATCAGCTCCTCCACGATGGCCATCCGCCGCGCGCGCCTGCGCTTCGAGAGCGTCGTGTGGGACCCGCGCCTCAAGGTCAACGTCCAGCTCTCGTTCTCGCGCGGCGACCTGGACTTTGAGAACTCCGAGTTCCCGAACGTCCTCCGCGATGCCACGGTGAGCTGGCAGGCGACGCCGAACCTCACGCTGATGGGTGGGCAGACCAAGCTACCCGGCAACCGCCAGCGCGTGATCTCCTCCGGCGAACAGCAGTTCCCCGATCGCTCCATCGTGAACGGTGCCTTCACCACGGATCGCGATATGGGCCTCTGGGCCACCTACACCCGCGGCCGTGACACGCGGCCGGTGATCCTCTCCGCTGCGCTCACGAGCGGCGAAGGCCGCGCGATCCAGACGGGCAATGCGGGCCTGTCCTACACCGGGCGCGTGGAGCTGCAACCGCTCGGCGCCTTCACGGACGGCGGCGACAATTTCGAGGGCGACCTCGCCCGGGAGCCAGAGCCGCGCTTCGCCGTCGGCGTCACGCTCAACCACAACGAGCAGGCCGAACGCACGGGTGGCCAGCTCGGCGACTTCCTCCTCGCCCCGCGCGACCAGGACGTGCTGCTCGCCGACGTGCTCTTCAAGTACCGGGGCTTCTCCACGTCGGCGGAGTTCGGACAGCGGCGCGCCGCCGATCCCATCACCACGGACGGCGTGGACACGCGGACGGTGTTCACCGGCAGCGGCACGAACGTGCAGGCCGCGTATCTCTTTCCCAGCAACTGGGAAGTGGGCGCGCGCTGGAGCACCGTGGATCCGCACCGCGACGTCCGCGCGGAGTTCGAGCGGCAGCGGCAACAGTCGCTGGTCCTCACGCGCTACATCCGTCGGCACCGCGTGAAGTGGCAGGCGGAGGGCATTCGCGACGACTTCCGTGACGGCGTCACGGGCGACACGCGCGGGCGCTGGACCTTCCGCACGTCCTTCGAGTTCGGGATCTAGCTCAGTCGCCGTCGGCGGCGTCGGGGACGTACACGGCGCCGTCGGGTCCCACGACTTCCACCGGCACGCCGGCCACGTCGGCGAGCAGGCCGCTCTTGCGGCTCGCGCCCCAGAGCTCGAGCCGCATCGGCGCGTTCACCCGCCGCGGCACCGGCGTGAGGCGGATCGCCCGCTCCAGCCAGCGCACCTTCACGCGCTCCACCGCGCGCACGTGGCCGCGGTCGAAGCCGTCCGCCACACGCAGGATCGCGCTCAGGCGCCGGATGCGCTCCCGCGAGTCGCGGTCCAAGGCCCAGAATTCCGCGTGCTTGCGCTTGGGCTCGCTGCCGCGGTGATACCGCGCCACGTGCGCGATCACGATCTGCTCGTCCGGCGGGATGCCCAGCAAATCGGCGTGCTGGATCAGGTGGAACGAGTGCTTGTGGTGGCCTTGGTAATTGATGTGGTAGCCCACGTCGTGCAGCAGCGCGGCGTCGGAGAGCGTCTGTCGATCCGCGGGATCGCAGCCCAGGCGCGTGCCCAGCGCATCGAAGAGCTGCAGGGCCAGCGTGCGCACCTGCTGTGAATGCGGCGCCTCGTAGTGGCAGCGCTCGGCGAAGCCCATCACCGAGCGCTCGCGCGCCTCGCCGGGATCGGCGATGACGGCCTTCACGCGCGCCGTCTCGAGCAGCAGGCCCTCGCGGATGCCGTAGCCGCTGGCCGCGAGATCGCGCGGTTCGATGCGCGCCATCACTTCCGCCGCCACCGCGAGACCACCGACGATGATGTCGGCACGCCCGGGATTCAGCCCCTCGACCTCGAGGCGCTCCGCCGGCGTCATCTCACTGAGCTGTTCGAGAATGTGCTCCAGCTCGTGCCGCGGGATGCGCGTGCCGTGCACGCTGCGCACGCGGATGCCCTGCCGCGCGAGGAACATCCCCGCGAGGTTCGTGAACGTGCCGCCCGAGCCGATCACCTCGGCGCCGCGCCAGTCGCGCAGCGGCAGCGCCTTGCGGATCGCCTGGCGCACGTGCTTGCGCAGCTTCTTCACGCCCTTGGGCCCGTCCTTGCCGCTGAGGAACTGCTCGGTCATCCGGATCGCGCCGAAGGGAAAGGTCATCAGGCGCTCGACGAGTCCTTCCGCCGCCAGCGCGAGCTCTAGCGAGCCGCCGCCGATGTCCATCACCACCGACCGGCCGGCGCCGAGTTCGAAGTGCGCCAGCGCCGAGCGGAAGGCGAGGCGGGCTTCTTCCTCACCGTGCAGCAGGCGCACCTTGAGTCCCGTCTCGCGCCGCACACGCGTCAGGAAACCGGCGCCGTTGGCCGCGTCGCGCACGGCGCTCGTGGCGACGGCCTCGATGCGCTTGGCGCCGAGTTGCCGCGCAAGCGTCGCCATTCGTCCCAAGGCCTCGACGGCCTCGGTCATATGCCCGTCCTCGAGCCGTCCGAGCTCGGCGAGACCGGCGCCGAGGCGCGGCGCGGCCTTCATTTCATCCACGACGCGGATGGTGCCGTCGGGGAACACGTCGGCGACGATCTGCCGGATCGAGTTGGAGCCGATGTCGATGGCGGCGATGCGCTGCTCGCGGTCGTCGCGGGCGTGGCGATACGGGCTCTCGCTCGGCTTCGGGTGCGTCACGGCGTGCGGGGTGTGGGACAGCGGCCGGGCCGCAGGGCATCGAGACGCCGCCGCTGGGCGTCGGCGATCGCGTCGGGCAACGCTGCGTAGCCTACCTCTGCGGCGACCTTCGCGCCATCGGCGAGCGCCCAGCGGGCGAAGGCGACGAAGTGCGCGGCGCGCGCCGTGTCGGCCAACGCGGCGTCCACGCTGATGCGCGTCACGCCGACGACGGGATAGGCCGTGGCGTCGCGCGCGCCGATCGCGCCGGCGGCGGTATCGATGGTTGCCGCATCGAGCAGCTCCGTCGCGGCGGCGGTGATTGCATCGGGGCTCGGCAGCACGAAGTTGCCGCTGGCGTTGCGCAGGGCGGCCACGTCGAGATGCGCCTGTTGTGCGTAGGTGAACTCGACGACGCCTACCGCGCCGACCTGCGCGGCGATCGCCGCGGTGATGCCCTCGTTGCCCTCGACGGGCGCGCCGGCCGCGGACAGCGACGCTTCACCGTCCGGCCGCGAGCTCGTCGCGAGATACCGCGCGAAGACGGTGCTGGTGCCCGTGGCGCGTGCGCGGCGCACGACCACGATCGGAATCGCCGGCAGCGCGGCGTCGGGATTGAGGGCACGCACGGCTGCATCGTCCCAGCGGCGCACGCGGCCGGCGAGGAGGTCGGCCATCAGGTCGGCGTCGAGCCGCAGCGGCGCGCTGAGGCCGGGCAGGCGATACGCCACGGCGACGGCGCCGAGGACCATCGGGAACTCGACGGGCCCGCAGGTCGCGCGCGCGCGTTCGTCAGCCGTCATCGGGCGGTCCGCGGCGCCGAAGTCCGCGCTGCCATCGAGCATCAGGCGGATGCCTTCCGCGCTGCCCACCGAGAAGTAGTTGATGCGCACGCCGGTGGCGCGGCCGTAGTC